>NC_014034.1:2205000-2548750 GCF_000021865.1 Rhodobacter capsulatus SB 1003 | reverse complement strand
GGCGGGCGCGGTTGCGGCTGGCCCGAGGCCACCGGCAGATCCAGCGGCACATCGACGGTCGAGAGCGGCGCGGCGACCATGAAGATGATCAAAAGCACCAGCATCACATCGATGAAGGGCGTGATGTTGATCGCGGCTTCGGGGGTCAGATCCTCGCCGTCAGACAGCCGGACCGCCATTATTCCGCCACCAGATGCAGGGATTTCACCGTGGGCGCCAGCCGCGCCCGGTCCAGATCGCGCGAGAGCGTGCGTTCGACCAGCGCCGCCGCATCGGTCAGCGCGGCGCGGTAGCCGCCGACGGCGCGGGTCAGGTGGTTGTAAAGCAGCACCGCCGGGATCGCCGCGACAAGGCCGAGCGCCGTGGCCATCAGCGCCTCGGCGATGCCGGGGGCGACGACGGCCAGGTTCGACGAGCCGCTTTCGGCAATGCCGACAAAGGCGTTCATGATGCCCCAGACGGTGCCGAACAGCCCGACGAAGGGCGCGGTCGAGCCGATCGAGCCCACCGCCGTCACCCCCGATTGCATCGCCCGCGCCGCCCCGGCCTCGATCCGGGTCAGATCGATCGCGACGCGCTCCTTGATGCCCGCATCCGGCAGCCCCGCCGAGGCACCGATTTCCGCACGTGCCGCCGCCTGCATCCGCGCCACAATCCCGCCGCTCAGCGCCGCGCCAAGCGTGCCGCGCGCCGCCAGCACCCGGTAATCGCGCGTCAGGCGGCGGCGGGCGCGCGTCAGCTGCACCAGCTTGCCCGCCCAGATCGCCCAGGCCAGCACCGAGGCCGCAAGCAGCCCCAGCATCACGCCCTGCACCAGAATATCGGCATGGGCAAACATCGCCAGCGGCGTCAGCGCCTCGGAGGCGGCGGCGGCGCGCAGGGTCTCGGCCAGACCCGAAAGCCCGACACGGTCAAGAAACAGGATCAGCGTGCTATCGGCAGCGGCGGGAACGACGGGCGGCATGGCAGACCTCGGGGGCGTTCAGGGCGGAAAGGGGCGGCTGGCGGAAGGCTGGCTTTGTCCTCTCCTGCGCTTGTTGAGTGAACTTGTCAAGTAATGGACGGGGCAAGCGCCGGGCCATCTTGGCCGCGGTCCGGCGCGCGGGGGCGGCAGGCGGCGGCAGGCTGGGGCAAGGCGGCATCGGTCGGACCTTTCGGCTCGGGCCGAAGGGCCCGGCAGGGGGGATGTCGCGGAAAAGCTGGGCTTTCCGCAGACGGCGGGCCACCACTGCGGAACGGGCCGCTTCCGCGGCGCCCCTCGCGCCCCGGAAAGGGTGAATGTCCAAGCAGGTCTCCTGGCTCGCGGGTCTTCGCTCTGTCGGCCTTCCCGGGCGGGCCCAGTGGCATGTCGACGTCGCTCGCCGCTCACAGTTGCGGGGGCAGCCACGGTCTGGGCCCGGAGGCCGTTCCGTGTTCCCTTTCAATCCGACCCGCAGGCCGGAACTTGAACACGTCAAGCCAAATCCAATTTCGCCGCCGCGTCAAGCCGGAAGCGGGGCTTGGCCCGGGCCGCTCAGCCCCGGGGCGGGGCGGGCGTGCGCAGGATGCAGGGGATGCGGAAATGCGCCGGGCTGGCCGGGCCGCCCTCGATCAGCGCGAAGACCTTGGCGATCATCCCGTCCACGTCCTGCTCGATCATGCCGACATTGTCCGGCAGTTGCGCGGCGAAAGCGTCATAGTCGAAACAGCCGTAGCGCATCCGCCCGGCATGATCGGGCACGGCGCGGTTGAGCCAGCGCACCACCCCCTCGAGGGTGATCGTCGAGTTCACGAAGAGCCCCGGCGGCAGCGCCCCCGCCCGCGCGTCGAGCGCCCGTTCGGCCTTGTCGGGCGAATAGCCGCAGGCCAGAATCGCCTCCTCGGGCAGGGGCAGGCCGCGTTCGGCATGGGCGGCGCGAAAGCCGCGGATCCGCTCGGCGGTGTTGTGATCGCCCGCCCGCCCGCCGATGAACAGCAGCGGCCCGGTGTAGCCCAGATCGTCGCGGCAACGATCCAGAATCAGATGCGTCAGCGTCTTTGCCCCGGCATAGTTGTCCGAGGTGACCGAGGCCGCCTTCGATCCCGGCAAATCGAGGTTGACCACCCGCACCCCGGCCGCGGCGCACAGATCGGCGATCCGGTCCGGGTCGGTCGCGCCATTCGCCACCAGACAATCGACCTGATAGGACAGAAGCGCCCGGGCGGCCTCGAATTCCAGCTCGGGGTCGCGCTGCGTGCAGGTCATCACCGGAAACATCCCATGCGCGCGGGCCACCGCCTCGAACCGCTCGGCCATCGCGCCGAAATAGCGGTTGTCATATTTCGGCACGATCATGCCGACGATGTTCGAGCGCTCCCGCCGCAGCAGGCTGGCCTGGAAATTCACCGCATAGCCCTGATCGCGCGCCAGTTCGGTGATCCGCTCGGCCAGCTTTTCGCTGATCCGCCGCTTCTTCCAGGACCCGTTCAGCACCGCGCTGACCGCGCTGGGCGAGGTTCCCGCCCGTTCGGCCAGGTCATAGATCGTGGGGCGCTTGCGGCCGGGGCCAAGGGTGTCGGTCATGCTTTCCCGTCATGTTGTCATCTTCCATCTTGACGTGAATCGAAACCGGATGCAATTCTGCTTCATCGATTGAGCAAGCTTGCGCAACCGATGAAGCAGGCGAGGCGGAGGCGTGGAGGAGGCGCAACCGGGTCGTGTCGGCACTGCCGGGCGGGTGCTTCGCCCCGGGCGGCCGGCGACGGGACCGGGCCAAGACCGGGCCTTGGCCTTGCGGATCATCCAGAGGAGGAGACCAGGATGAACAAGACGATTTCGCTGGCGGGGGCTTCGGTTCTTGTCGCGGCTTTCTTCGGCGCCGCGGCCAGCGCGCAGGAGGCGGCCACGGTGGCTTTCCTGATGCCCGACCAGGCCTCGACCCGTTACGAGCAGCACGATTTCCCCGGCTTCAAGGCGGCGATGGACAAGCTTTGCGCCGAGTGCACGGTGATCTATCAGAACGCCAATGCCGATGTGGCGCTGCAACAGCAGCAGTTCAACTCGGTGATCGCGCAGGGGGCCAAGGTGATCGTGCTCGATCCGGTCGACAGCGCCGCCGCCGCCGGTCTGGTGGAAATCGCGCAGTCGCAGGGCGTCAAGGTCATCGCCTATGACCGTCCGATCCCGGCGAAACCGGCCGATTACTACGTCTCCTTCGACAATGAGGGCATCGGCTATGCGATCGCGAAATCGCTGGTCGATCACATGAAGGCCTCGGGCGTGCCGGACGGCGCGGGGGTGCTGGAAATCAACGGCTCGCCCACCGATGCGGCCGCCGGTCTGATCCGCGACGGCATCCACCGCGCGCTGGAGGAATCGCCCTATACCAAGCTTTCCGAATTCGACACGCCCGATTGGGCGCCGCCGAAGGCGCAGGAATGGACCGCCGGGCAGATCACCCGCTTTGGCGATCAGATCAAGGGCATCGTCGCGGCCAATGACGGCACCGGCGGCGGCGCGATTGCGGCGCTGAAAGCGGCGGGCGTCGATCCGATCCCGCCGGTCACCGGCAACGACGCCACCATCGCGGCGCTGCAGCTGATCATCGCGGGCGATCAATACAACACGATCTCGAAACCCTCGGAAATCGTCGCCGAAGCTGCCGCGAACGTGGCCGTGACCTTCCTCAAGGGCGAAACCCCCGCGCCGAAAACCACGCTTTACGACACGCCCTCGGAGCTTTTCGTTCCGGCCGTGGTGACGCGCGAAAACATCAAGGCCGAGATCTTCGACAAGGGCATTCAGACCGCCGCCGAGATCTGCACCGGCGAATATGCCGAGGGCTGCAAGGCCCTGGGCATCGAGTAAGGTCCGGGCATCGAGTAAGGTCTGCGGATCGCGTAAGCTGTGACCGAAGGGCGCAGGCGGGCGACTGCCTGCGCCGCACTGGGGAGGAGAGCCTGATGGCTGTGAATGATGCGTCGCTTGCGCCCGCGCGCGAGCCGGTCCTGCGCCTGCGCGGGATCACCAAGACCTTTGGCGCCGTCTCGGCGCTGAGCGACATCGACCTTGACGTTCATGCGGGCGAGGTGGTGGCGCTGGTGGGCGACAATGGCGCGGGCAAAAGCACGCTGATCAAGATCCTGGCGGGGGTGTTTCAGCCCACATCGGGCACGATCGAATTCATGGGGCGGCCGGTCAGCATCGACAGCCCCTCGGCGGCGCTGACCCTGGGCATTTCCACCGTCTTTCAGGATCTGTCGCTGTGCGAAAATCTGGACGTGGTGGCGAACCTGTTCCTGGGGCAGGAGCTGTCGCCCTGGGCCTTGGATGAGGTGCAGATGGAGGTCCGCGCCTGGCAATTGCTGGGCGAACTTGCGGCCCGCATCCCTTCGGTGCGCGAGCCCATCGCCTCGCTTTCGGGCGGGCAGCGCCAGACCGTGGCGATCGCGCGCTCGCTGCTGCTGGAGCCGAAGATCGTCATGCTCGATGAGCCCACCGCTGCGCTGGGGGTCGCCCAGACCGCCGAGGTGTTGAACCTGATCGAGCGGCTGCGCGATCGCGGCTATGGCGTGATCCTGATTTCCCACAACATGGACAATGTCCGCGCCGTGTCCGACCGCATCGCGGTGCTGCGGCTTGGTCGCAACAACGGCGTTTTCACCAAGGACGCCACGCGCGAGCAGATCGTGGCGGCGATCATGGGCGCCGATGACAATGTCGCCGCCCGCCGCGATGCCATCGAAAGAACAAGGGCCCAGCAATGAGCATGAAACCCGACGCCTCGCCCATCGCCTATGACCGCGCCGATGCCCGGGTGCGGGCCGATACCGGGCTTGCCGGTGCCGCCCGCGCCTTCATCGACCGCATCCGCTCGGGCGATCTGGGCATCCTGCCGGTCGTGGTGGGGCTGATCCTGATTTCGGTGGTCTTTTCCACCCTGAACCCGGTCTTCCTGCTGCCCAACAACCTCGTCAACCTGCTGTTCGATGCCGCCGCAGTGGGGTTTATTTCGCTGGGCATCGTGCTGATCCTGCTTTTGGGGGAAATCGACCTTTCCGTCGGCTCGATGAGCGGGCTGGCCTCGGCCTTGGTCGGCGTTCTTTGGGTCAACATGGGGGTGCCCTTGCCGCTGGCCATTCTGGCGGCGCTTTCGGCCGGGGCGACGATGGGGGCGATCTATGCGACGCTTCTGAACCGCTTCACCATGCCGAGTTTCGTTTCCACCCTCTCGGGGCTGCTCGCGCTTCTGGGCATGCAGCTTTACATCCTCGGGCCGACCGGCTCGATCAACCTGCCTTACGCCTCGTTCCTGGTCCGCTTCGGGCAGATCCTGATCATGCCGGACTGGGCGTCTTATGCGCTGGCTTTGGTGCCGGGGCTGGGCATCCTGTGGTTCGGCTTCCGGCAGATGAAGGCGCGGGCGGCGGCGAACCTGTCGTGCACCAGCGCCAGCGTCGTGCTGGTCAAGGCGGGCGCCGTGACCCTGCTTCTGGAAGGCGCCGTCGCCTATCTGAACCTTGGCCGCGGCGTGCCCTTCATGTTCGTCGTCTTCGTGCTTTGCGTCGCGGCGATGCAATATGCGCTGACCCGGACGAAATGGGGCCGCTCGATGTTCGCCGTCGGCGGCAATATCGAGGCGGCGCGGCGCTCCGGCATCAAGGTCAAGCGCATCCGCCTGACCGCCTTCATGCTGGGCTCGTCGCTCGCAGCCCTTGGCGGGGTGTTTTCCGCCGCGCGTCTGGCCACGGCCAGCCAGCAGGCGGGGACGGGGGACGTGAACCTGAATGCCATCGCGGCGGCGGTCATCGGCGGCACCTCGCTTTTCGGCGGCCGCGGCTCGGCCTGGGCGGCGCTGCTGGGCGTGCTGGTGATCCAGTCGATTTCGAACGGCCTGACGCTTCTCAATCTCAGCTCGTCGCTGCGTTACATGATCACCGGGGCGGTTCTGGCCGTGGCCGTGATCATCGACTCGCTTGCACGGCAATCGCGCGCCAGCCACGGCCGCGCCTGACAACCGGAGGATAGAATGACAAATCTCATGCAGGGCAAAACCGCCGCCATCACCGGCGCCGCTTCGGGCATCGGCCTGGCCTGCGCCAAGATCCTGGTCGAGGAAGGCGCGCAGGTCGTGCTGATCGACCGCGACGAGACGAAACTGGCCGCCGCCTGCGCCGAGATCGGACCGGGGGCGCATCCGCTGTCGCTCGATCTTTTCGACGGCAAGGCGGTCTCGGGGATGCTGCCCGCGATCCGCAAGCTTGTGGGCGATCTGGACATCTTCCACGCCAATGCGGGCGCCTATGTCGGCGGCCCCGCGGCCGAGGGGAACCCGGATGTCTGGGACAAGGTGTTGAATTTGAACATCAACGCCGCCTTCCGCACGGTGAATGCGGTGCTGCCGCATATGATCGAACGCAAGACCGGCGACATCATCTTCACCTCCTCCGTCGCGGGGGTGGTGCCGGTGGTCTGGGAGCCCGTCTACACCGCCTCGAAATTCGCGGTGCAGGCCTTCCTGCACGCCACCCGCCGTCAGGTGGCGCCGCATGGCGTGCGCATGGGCGCGGTGCTGCCCGGTCCGGTGGTGACGGCGCTGCTTGATGACTGGCCGAAGGCGAAGATGGAGGAAGCCCTGGCGAATGGCTCGCTGATGCAGGCGCGCGAAGTGGCGGAAGCCGTTCTCTTCATGCTGTCGCGCAGCCGCGGCGTCGTCGTGCGCGATCTCGTGCTTTTGCCCAACAGCGTCGATCTTTGACCCCAAGGCCGCCTGCCCGGAGGATTTTCCATGTCCGCACCCACTGCCCGCCATCTTGTCGGGGTCGATGTCGGCACCGGCTCTGCCCGCGCCGGGGTCTTTGACCTGACCGGCCATCTTCTGGGCACCGACCACCACCCGATCACGCTTTTCCGCGAGGAAGGCTCGGTCGTCGAGCAATCGAGCGCCGAGATCTGGGCGGCGGTCGGCCGCGCGGTGCAGGGCGCGCTCAAGGCGGCGGGTCTGACGGGCGCGGATGTCGCCGGGATCGGCTTTGACGCCACCTGTTCGCTGGTGGTGCTGGATCCGGCGGGGCGGTCCTTGCCGGTCGGCCCCTCGGGGGATCCCGCGCGCGATGTGATCGTCTGGATGGATCACCGCGCCACCGCGCAGACCGAGCGGATCAACGCGACGAAACACCGGGTGCTGGAGTATGTCGGCGGCCGGATCTCGCCCGAGATGGAGACGCCGAAGCTGTTGTGGCTCAAGGAACACCGCCGCGAAACCTTTGATGCCGCGGGGCATTTCTTTGATCTGACCGATTTCCTGACCTGGAAGGCGACGGGCTCGGCGGCGCGCTCGATCTGCACCGTGACCTGCAAATGGACCTATATGGGCCATGAAAGCCGTTGGGATGAAAGCTATTTCCGCCAGATCGGGCTTGCGGACCTGGCCGAGGAAGGCTTTGCCCGCATCGGCACCGAAGTCGTCATGCCCGGCACCGCCTTGGGCGCGGGCCTGACCGAGGCTGCCGCGCGGGATCTGGGTCTTTTGCCCGGCACGCCCGTTGCGGCGGGGCTGATCGATGCCCATGCGGGCGGTGTCGGCACCGTCGGCGCCGCGGGCGAGGGGGGGGCTGTGGCGAATCTGGCTTACGTCTTCGGCACCTCGTCGTGCACCATGACCACCACCGAAGATCCCGTCTTCGTTCCGGGCGTCTGGGGCCCCTATTATTCGGCGATGGTGCCGGGGGCCTGGCTCAACGAGGGCGGTCAGTCTGCCGCCGGGGCTGCGATCGATCAGCTTCTGCGGTTCCATCCCGCCTCTGCCGAGGCGTCGGCCGCCGCCTCCCGTGCCGGGCTTTCCCTCCCCGCCTGGCTTGCGCGCCGTGCCGAGGCCCTGGCAGGGGCGGGGGGCGAGGTGGCCCGTCTGGCGGCGGGGCTGCATGTGGTGCCCGAGTTTCTGGGCAACCGCGCGCCGCATGCCGACCCCTATACCCGCGCGCTGATCGCCGGGCTGGGGATGGAGGACGATCTTGACAACCTTGTTGCGCTTTATGTCGCGGGGATTTGCGGGCTGGGCTACGGGCTGCGCCAGATCCTTGAAGTGCAGGCGAAACGCGGCGCCTCGGTCGCGACGATCGTGATCAGCGGCGGGGCGGGGCGGTCGGATCTGGTGCGCCAGATCCTGGCCGATGCGACCGGCGTGCCGGTGGCCGCGCCCGACACCGAGGAGCCGGTGCTGCTCGGCTCCGCGATCCTGGCCGCGGTGGCGGCGGGGGCGGCGCCCGATGTGGCCACCGGCATGGCGCAGATGTCGCGCATCGCGCGACGCTACCCGCCGGGGGAAGCGGCCCTGCGCGCCTTCCACGACGCCCGTTTCGCGCTTTTCGAGAAGTTTCAGGTGCTTGCGCGCGATGCCGCGCTGCGGGAGGCATGATGGACCAGCCCCTGCGCGCGATCTTGTGGGACATGGACGGCACGCTTCTGGACAGCGAGCCGGTGCATCGGCTCTCCTTCGTCGATGCGGCGCGGGCCTGCGGTCTGACGCTGCCCGCGGATTTCCACGAAGGCCTGATCGGCAAAAGCGAGGATGCGATCCATGCGATCCTTGCGGCCGAACACGGGCTGACGCTGTCCCTTGCGCATTGGTCCGAGCTGCGTTTCGCCGCCTATCTGGCCCGCATCGAGGAGGTGCATCCCTTCCGGATCGCCACCGATCTTTGGGCGCGGGCGCAAGCGGCGGGGCTTTCTCAGGCGATCGTGTCGAACTCGCCCGAGGGGATCGTGCGGGCGAACCTGACCCGGCTGGGGCTGGCCCCCGGAGCGGTGCGCACGGTCAGCCGTCACGATGTCCGCCGCGGCAAGCCCGATCCCGAGCCCTATCTGCTGGCGCTCGCACGGCTTGGCCTGCCGCCCGAGACGGTGGCGGTGGTCGAGGACAGCGCCGCGGGGCTGGCGGCGGCCCGGGCGGCGGGGCTTTGCGTCTACATGATGCCCTGGTTCGAGGGGCCTGCGGGCGATTGGCAGCCCTTCGCGGCGCTGTCCTCGCGCCTGCCGGGCTGAGGATCTTTCCGGCCCGGCGACGGAATCGCGGCGCTTGCGCGTTCATATTGCAAGATCAGCATGAAAGGGATCTGCGATGACACGCGTTCTGAAATTTGCGACGATCGTGGCGCTTTGTGGCGCGGCCCTGCCCGCAGTGGCGCAACAGGCGGCCGATCCGGCGGTGGTGCCGGGGCAGGCGTTCCTGGCGCAATGGGATCTGGACGGCGACGGTCAGGTGACCCTGGCCGAGGCCCGCAGCCACCGCGCCGACATCTTCGCCATGTTCGACAGCGATGGCGACGGCAGCTTTTCGGCCGCGGAACTGGCGGGTATCGACGAGTTCAAACAGGCGCAGCTGGAGGCCGGGATGGGCCCCGGGCATCAGCGCGCCGACGGGGTAATGCCGCGCGCCGGGATGGGACGCGGCATGGGGCAAGGTCAGGGCCAAGGTCAAGGTCAGGGGATGGCGGGGCAGGGCTTCTTTGCCCCGGCCGCCGATCAGATGCTTCGGCTTGACGGCAATGGCGACGGCCGGGTGACGCAGGCCGAATTCGTCGCGGGCAGCGATCGCTGGTTTGCGATGCGCGACCGCACCGGCGACGGCGTGGTGACGCTGGCCGATTTCGGACCGCGCCGCCGCGGCTGACCCCCCCCCGGCACGGCGCCGCAAGCCCCCTGCACCGGGGTTTTGGCGCATCCCCACCTTGACAGCCCGGCGGCCGGGCGCCACCACCCGGACATCCCCGCTGCCGGAGCGCCGATGACCGCCCTTCTTCGCCTGTTGTCCGACTCGTTTCGCGTCTTTTTCCTGCTCGCCTCCCTCTGGGCGGCGGCGGCGATGGCGCTTTGGCTTTGGTGGCTGTGGCAAAACCAGATCGGGCCGGGGGGCGATCTGCCCAATGCGCTGGCGCCGTCCCATTGGCACGCGCATGAGCTGATCTTCGGCTTCGGCATGGCGGCGACGGCGGGATTTTTCCTGACCGCGGCGCCGAACTGGACCGGCAAGCCGGTGGCCGGGCCGCGGTTCATCGCGCTGATGGCGGGGCTTTGGCTGGCGGGCCGGGGGGCGGTGCTGCTCTGGGGCAGCGTGCCGCCGGTTCTGGCCGCCGGGGTGGTCCTTGCCTTCCCGGCGCTTCTGACCGAACGGATGGCGCGGCAGCTGATCCGCCGTCCGGCCTCGAGCGAGGGGCTGTATCTGGCGCTTCTGGGGCTGATCACGCTGGCCGAGGCGCGGGTGCTGCTGGACTGGCTCGACCTGCCGCCCGGCGATGCGGCGGCGGGGCTGCGCGGCGGGCTGGCGGCGCTGGTCGCGCTGGTCGCGGTGCTGGGCGGGCGGATCACGCCGCAATTCACCCGCAATGCGCTGGCCCGGGCCGGGGCGCCGCCCGCGGCGCTGCCACGCAGTTTCCCCTGGCTGGACCGGAGCGTCGCCGGTTGCGCCTGTCTGGCGGCGCTGGCGGCCGTTTTCCCGCTGTCCGGGGCGCTTGCGGGGGCGGCGGCCCTGGCGCTCGGGGCCGGGCAGCTGGCCCGGATGGGCTTTTGGCGCAGCCGGAAGGTGCTGGGCAATCCGCTGCTGGCGGCGCTGCATCTGGCGATGCTGGGCACCGGGATCGGCGCGCTGCTGCAGGGCTTTGCCGCCTTTGGCCGGGGCGAGGAGATCGGCGCGCTGCATGTCAGCGCGATTGCGGGGGTGGGCGGGATGATCCTGGCGGTGATGAGCCGCGCGACGCTGGCGCAGACCGGGCGGGCGCTGGTGGCGCCGCGGCCGGTGGTGCTGGCCTATCTGCTGCTGCCGCTGGCGGCGCTGGCGCGGTTCGCCGCCGCCACCTGGCCGGAAACCTATGTCGCGGCGATGCTGAGCGCGGCGGCGCTCTGGGTGCTGGCTTTTGCGCTTTTCGCGCTCAGCTCTGCGCCCGCTTTCCTGGGTCCGCGTCAAACCCCTTGATCGCGGGCGGTTTTCCTGTCTTTCCCTGCCGCAGTCCCCTGCGCGAAGGAGCCCGCCATGACCCTGCGCCCCCTTGTTTTCGCGGCCACCGCGGCCCTTGCCCTGCTGGCCCCCGCTTTATGCCCGGCCGAGACCCCGGCCCAGACTTTGGCCCAGACTTCGGCGGCGGGGCCGGGCCTTGCCGCGCCCGCGCCCTTCAGCCTTGATGCGCTGGCCGCCCGCGCCGCCGCCATCGCCCGCGCGCCCTATGTGCCCGCGCCGCCGCGCCAGCCCGAGGTGCTGGAGCGCATCGATTACGACGCGCATAGGCAGATCCGCTACCGCAAGGACAAGACGCTGCAGCTGGGCGCCGTGCCCGTGCAGTTCTTCCATCTGGGCACCTATTTCCGCCAGCCGGTGAAGATGTTCGCCGTTGCGAACGGGCAGGCGCGCGAGGTGCTTTATGCCCCCGCTCTGTTCGACATGCCCAAGGACAGCCCCGCCCGCGATCTGACCGCCGATGCCGGTTTTGCGGGCTTTCGGATCCTCCGCCCGGATCTGTCGGGCGACTGGATTTCCTTCCTCGGCGCCACCTATTTCCGCACCGAGGGGGCGCTGGGTCAGTTCGGCCTCTCGGCCCGCGCCATCGCCGTCGATACCGGCCTGCCCTCGGGCGAGGAATTCCCCCGCTTCACCGAGGTCTATCTGGAGGAAGGCGCCGGGGGGCAGGCGGTCGTCACCGCGCTGGTCGAGGGGCGCAGCCTGGCCGGGGTCTGGCGCATGGCGATCACCAACACCCCCGGGCAGGGGCAGGTGATGGCGGTCGAAAGCCGGATCTACCTGCGCAAGCCGGTGGCGCGGCTGGGGCTGGCGCCGCTGACCTCGATGTTCTGGTATTCCGAAACGAACCGCTGGCACGCGCTGGACTGGCGCCCCGAGGTGCATGACAGCGACGGGTTGCTGATCGCCCCCGCGACGGGAACGCCGGTCTGGCGCGCGCTCGATACGCCCGGCGACATCGTCACCACGCGCTTTGCGGGGCCTGCGCCAAAGGGCTTCGGCCTGGTGCAGCGCGACCGCAATTTCGAGCATTATCAGGATGATGGCGTCTGGTATGACCGCCGTCCGACGGTCTGGGTCGAACCTGTCTCGGATTGGGGGCGGGGGGCGGTGACGCTGGTCGAGCTGCCGACGCATGACGAGATCTACGACAATATCGTCGCCTTCTGGACGCCCGAGACCCTGCCCGCCCCGGGGCAGGAGCTGCGCTTCGATTACAGGCTGCACTGGGTTGACCGGGTGCCGCCGCAAGGCGATCTGGCGCAGGTGGTGGCCAGCCGGATCGGCATGGGCGGCAATGCCGGGGTGAAACGGCCGCGCGATCAGATCAAGGTCGTGCTCGATTTCGAGGGCCCGGCCCTGGCCGGTCTGGGCGAGGCCGACGGCGTGACGCCGGAGATCACCGCGCCGCAAGGGGTCGAGATCATCAATCCCTTTGCCCATCCGATCCGGGGCAGCACCCGCTGGCGGCTGGTCTTCGACGTGAAATCGCCGCCGGGCACCGGCACGGTCGATCTTCTGGCGGGGCTGAGCCGCGGCGGTCGCGCGCTGAGCGAGACCTGGGCCGCGCCGCTGCATCCCGACCGGATCGAAAAGCTGCGCTGAGAGCGGCGGCAAGAAAAAGGCCGGGGTTCCCCCCGGCCTTGGTCGTTTCGTTCCGAGGTCGCTCAGCGGCTCGGCACCGGGACGTAATCGCGGGCGACATGGCCGGTGTAAAGCTGACGCGGACGGCCGATCTTGCCGGTCGGATCGCCGAGCATTTCCTTCCATTGCGAAATCCAGCCCACCGTGCGCGAGAGCGCGAAGATCGGGGTGAACATCGAGGTCGGGAAGCCCATCGCTTCAAGGATGATGCCCGAATAGAAGTCGACATTCGGGTAAAGCTTCTTCGAGACGAAGTAATCGTCCTCGAGCGCGATCCGTTCCAGTTCCTTGGCGACCTGCAGGATCGGGTTGTCGTGGATGCCGAGCAGGTCAAGCACCTCGTCGGCCGATTCCTTCATCACCTTGGCGCGCGGGTCGAAGTTCTTGTAGACGCGGTGGCCAAAGCCCATCAGGCGGAAGGGATCGTTCTTGTCCTTGGCCCGGGCGATGAATTCCGGGATCCGGTCGACCGAGCCGATTTCGCGCAGCATTTCCAGACAGGCCTGGTTCGCCCCGCCATGCGCCGGGCCCCAAAGGCAGGCGATCCCGGCCGCGACGCAGGCAAAGGGGTTCGCCCCCGAAGAGCCCGCCAGACGCACCGTCGAGGTCGAGGCGTTCTGTTCGTGATCGGCATGCAGCATCATGATCCGGTCCATGGCCTTCGCCAGTTCCGGTTTCACCACATAGGGTTCGGCCGGGACCGAGAAGCACATGTGCAGGAAGTTCGCCGCGTAATCGAGATCGTTGCGCGGATAGACGAAGGGCTGGCCGATCGAATATTTATAGGCCATCGCGGCGATCGTCGGCAGTTTCGCGATCATCCGCATCGCGGCCACTTCGCGCTGCCAGGGGTCGTTGATGTCCAAGCTGTCGTGATAGAAGGCCGACATCGCGCCGACCACACCCACCATCGTCGCCATCGGGTGGCTGTCGCGACGGAAGCCGCGGAAGAACATGTGGATCTGTTCGTGCAGCATCGTGTGCCGGGTGATCCGGAACTCGAAATCGGTCATCTGCTTTTCGGTCGGCAGTTCGCCGTTCAGAAGCAGGTAGCAGACTTCCAGGTAATGCGACTTTTCGGCCAGTTGCTCGATCGGATAGCCGCGGTAGAGAAGCTCACCCTTGTCGCCGTCGATATAGGTGATTTCCGATTCGCAGGCCGCCGTCGAGGTGAAGCCGGGGTCGAAGGTGAAGACGTCGGCCTGCGCATAAAGCTTGCGGATGTCGAGCACATCCGGCCCCACCGAGGGCGACAGCACCGGCAGATCATAGGTCTTGCCGTCAAGCGTCAGCGTTGCCGTGCGTTTCGTTTCAGCCATGGTTCCCTCTCCATTGGTCCGGCGGGCCACGCCGGTGCATCCTTCCCGGTTCCCGCGCGCCGGTTCCCGACGAACCGGCTGCGGGAGAGGGCGGCCGGGCCTCAGGCCGCCTGATCGCTCAGCCGGGCCAGCACTTCCTCGCGGCCCAGCAATTCCATCATGTCGAAGACCGAGGGCGTTGCCGCCCGTCCCGCCAGCGCGGCGCGCAGCGGCGCCGCGATCTTGCCAAGGCCCAGTCCATGCGCCTCGGCCACCCGCGCGACCACGCTTTCGAGCTCCTCACGCACCCAGCTAGCATTTTGCAGCTGCGGCGTCAATTCTTTCAGTATACCACGGGATACCGGATCAAGCGCCGCCATCGCCTTCGCGTCGATCTCGACGGGACGGCAGATCAGCGCGAAGCGCGCCTTTTCCAGCAGTTGACCAAAGGTCTTCGCCCCCGATTTCACCACGGGCAGGGCCTTGTGCAAAGCCGCCAATTGCGTCCCGGTCAGGGCGGGCAGCTTGGCCGCCTCCAGATAGCCCGAAATCTGGGCGATCAGATCGTCATCGGCGATCTGGCCCATGTGATGGCCGCAGACATTTTCGAGCTTCTTGAAGTCGAGCCGCGAGGGCGCGCGGCCGATTCCCTCCAGCTCGAACCATTCCTGCGCCTGCGCGTCGGTGAAGACCTCGTCATCGCCATGGCTCCAGCCCAGCCGCGCCAGATAGTTGCGCATGCCCGCGGCCGGATAGCCCATGGCCTGATATTCTTCCAAACCCACCGCGCCGTGACGCTTGGACAGTTTCTTGCCGTCAGGCCCGTGGATAAGCGGGATATGCGCGAACACCGGCACCTCCCAGCCCATCGCGTGATACACCTGCATCTGCCGCGCCGCGTTGATCAGATGGTCGTCGCCCCGGATGATGTGGGTGACGCCCATGTCGTGGTCATCGACGACAACGGCAAGCATATAGGTCGGTGTACCATCCGAGCGTAAACAAACCATATCGTCGAGCTGGTCGTTCCGCACCGTCACCTCGCCCTGCACCTTGTCGGCGATCACCGTCGCACCCTCGCGCGGGGCCTTCAGCCGGATCGCATAGGGCGCATCCGGATGCGTCGCGGGGTCGGCGTCGCGCCAGGGCGACTGGAACAGCGTCGAGCGCCCCTCGGCCCTTGCCGCCTCGCGGAAGGCTTCGATTTCCTCCTGGGTGGCGAAACACTTGTAGGCGGCGCCGCGGGCCAGCATCTCGCGCGCGACTTCGGCATGGCGGGGGGCCCGGTCGAACTGGCTCACCACCTCGCCGTCATAATCCAGGCCAAGCCAGTCAAGCCCCTTGAGGATCGCCGCCGTCGCCGCGGGGGTCGAGCGGGCACGGTCGGTATCCTCGATCCTGAGCAGGAAGGTGCCGCCATGGCCGCGGGCAAAGAGCCAGTTGAAAAGCGCCGTCCGGGCGCCGCCGATATGCAGGTAGCCGGTGGGCGAGGGGGCGAAGCGGGTGACGATCTTTTGCGACATTGCGGCCTTTCTTGCGGGCGCCGGGGCTGCCGGAGACCGCGTTTTAACCTTTTGGAAACCATGATGCCCGTAGGCTAGCTTGAGCGTTTCTCTAATGCAGGAGGGGGCGACAGGACAAGTGGCGCAGGCATCGGCGGTGCATCGGGACGGGATCCGGCGCCGGTTTTCCGGGCTCTGGCGGGGCTTGGCCGATCCTTTGGCGGCGCTCGATCGGGCGCAGCTGGACTGGGTGCTTTGGGCGCCGCTGGGCCTTGGCACGGGCGTCGGGGTTTATTTCGCGCTGCCTTTCGAGCCGGGCGTGCCCGTGCTGGCCGCGGCAGTTGCGGTCATCGTGGGCGCGGTGGGGGTGTGGCGGCGCGGCCCGGGCTTTCTGCACCTGCCCGCGACGCTGGTTCTGATGGCGGCGCTGGGGCTTCTGGCCGCCAGTTGGCGTGCCCATTCCGTCGCCGCCCCGGTGCTGCCCTTCAACTATTACGGCCCGGTCGAGGGGCGGATCATCGGCATCGACCGTTCGGCGCGCGACGTGATCCGGCTCACGCTTGATCAGGTGCGGCTGACCCGGGTCGCGCCCGAGATCCTGCCCGCCAGGGTCCGCATCGCGCTGCATGGCGAGAGCACCGGCCTTGCGCCGGAACCGGGGCTGCGCGTCGCCACGACCGCGCATCTGAGCCCCCCGGCCGAGCCGATCGCCCCCGGCGCCTGGGATTTTCGTCGCAACGCCTGGTTTTCGGGGCTGGGCGCCTTGGGCTACACCCGGAGCCCGGTGGTGGTGATCGCGCCGCCGGAACAGGATTGGGGGCTGGCGGCGCATCGGGCGCGGATGCGGCTTTCCGCGGCGATGCAGGACCGGATCGGCGGTCAGGCGGGGGCGGTGGCGGCGGCCCTGATGACGGGCGACCGCTCCGGCATTTCCGAGGCGACGAATGCCACGCTGCGGGCCTCGAACCTTTACCATATCGTCTCGATTTCCGGGCTGCACATGGGGATGCTGGCCGGGTTCGTGTTCGGCGCGCTGCGCTGGGGGCTGGCGCTGATCGGGCCTTTCGCGCTGATCTGGCCGACGAAAAAGATCGCCGCCGCCGTCGCGCTGGCGGCTTCGACCGCATATCTCTGGGTTTCGGGCGGCGATATCGCGACGCAACGCGCCTGGATCATGACGGCGGTGATGCTGCTGGCGATCCTTGTCGACCGGCGCGCGTTAAGCCTGCACACGGTGGCCCTTGCGGCGATTTTCCTTTTGTTTCTGTGGCCCGAGGCGCTGACCGGCCCCGGTTTCCAGATGTCCTTCGCCGCCACCGTGGCGCTGATCCTGATGGCGGCGCCCTGGGCGGCGCATTACCACCGCCTGCCTGTCGTGCTGCGCCCGGTGATCATGCTGGTGCTGACCTCGCTCATCGCGGGGCTGGCGACGGCGCCGATCGCGGCGGCGCATTTCGGGCGGATGTCGCAATACGGCATGCTGGCGAACCTGCTGGCCGTGCCGGTGATGGGGATCGTGGTGATGCCTGCCGGGGTGCTGGCGGCGGTTCTGGCGCCGCTGGGTCTGGCGGGGCCCGCGCTCTGGCTGATGGGGCTGGGCACCGACTGGGTGCTGGCCGTGGCCGACTTCGTCGCGGGTCTGGCGGGGGCGCAGACCTTTCTGCCCGCGCCGCCCGGCTGGGTGCTGCCGGTGCTGGCGCTTGCGGCCGGGGCGGCGGTGCTGTCGCGGGGCGCGTTCCGCGCGGCGATGCTGGCGCTCGCGCTCGTGGCCTTTGCGGGCTGGGGGCTTGCCCCCCGTCCGGCGCTGCTGATCGCGCCCGGGGGCGCGCTTGTCGGGCTGATGACGCCCGAGGGGCGGGCGCTGTCGAAGGCCGCGCCCAGCTTCACCGCCGAGGGCTGGCTGGAGGCCGACGGCGATGCCGTGACCCCGAAAGAGGCGATGGCACGGGCGGGGTTCAGCGGCAAGAGAGGGGTCCGGCAGGCCGATTGGCAGGGCAGGCGGCTGGTGCACCTGTCGGGCAAGGCGGCCCTGGACAATCTGGAAAACGCCTGCCGGGACGGGGCCTTGGTGGTGCTGGACACGGCCGCGCCCAGGGGCTTCACGGGCGATTGCCGCCTTTACGACAGGCGCAGCCTGGCGCGGACCGGGGCGCTTTCTTTCGAGGTGTCGGGGCAGATCCGCCGCGCGCGGGAGGAGGCGGGGCAAAGGCTCTGGACCGATCCGCCGCAGCGCAAGACGCCGCCCGAAGACCGGACGGCGCCAGACCCGGACCCGCCCGAAGGCGCTCAGTAGCTGCGGATCAGCCCGACCAGACGGCCCTGCACCTTCACCTGATCCTCGCGCAGAAGCCGCGTCTCATAGGCCGGGTTCGCGGCTTCCAGCGCGATCATCCCGCCGCGGCGGTAATAGCGCTTCAGCGTCGCTTCCAGATCCTCGACGAGGGCGACGACGATATCGCCATTCTCGGCGGTGGGCTGGCTGCGGATCACCACGATGTCGCCATCGTTGATCCCCGCCTGGATCATCGAATCGCCTTTGACTTCAAGCGCGTAATGCTCACCCCGGCCCGACAGCATCGCGCCCGGAACGGTGACGTGATGCGCCACTTCGGCAATCGCCTCGATCGGCACCCCGGCGGCGATCCGCCCCATCATCGGAATGTCCAGCGCCGCCGCCGCCACCGGCAGCGCGCCGCGCGGCGGCTCGGTCCGGCTGCCCGCGATCAGCGTCGGCGTGAAGGCCGGTTGCGTCTGCAACCCCCGTTCCGCCTCGGCGGCGCGTTCCATCGACTCGGGCAGCTTGACGATTTCCAGCGCCCGGGCGCGATGCGCCATCCGCCGGATGAAGCCGCGTGCCTCCAGCGCCGTGATCAGCCGGTGGATCCCGGATTTCGACCGCAGATCCAGCGCATCCTTCATTTCGTCGAAAGACGGCGGAACCCCGTCCCGCGCCATGCGTTTTTGGATAAAATCCAAAAGTTCCAATTGCTTGTGCGTCAGCATCCGGTTGCCCCCCCGCTTGCATCCTCGCCCGGTGTTCCGCAAGTGTTCTAACCACGTTCCCGTTTCGTGTCAATGACAGCCCCGGGCGTGGCGTTAACGCGCTGGCAAGGAACGGGCCGGTTTCAGGGCGCCGCGCGATAGGGGCCGGATTTGCCGCCGTCTTTCGACAAAAGTCGTATCCCCTCGATATGCATCGATTTTTCCGCGGCCTTCAGCATGTCGTACAGCGTCAGCGCCGCCCCCGACACCGCGGTCAGCGCCTCCATCTCCACCCCGGTCGGGCCGGTGGTCTTTACCGTGGCCTGAATGCGCACCCCGGGCAGGGCGGGATCGGGGGTCAGCTCGACCGAAACCTTGGACAGCGCCAGGGGATGACAAAGCGGGATCAGATCGGCGGTCCTTTTCGCCGCCATGATCCCCGCCACCCGCGCAATCCCCAGCACGTCGCCCTTTTCCGCCGTGCCCGAAAGCACCAGCGCCAGGGTTTCGGGCGCCATCACGATGCAGCCCTCGGCCACGGCAACGCGCGTCGTCGGCAGCTTGTCCGAGACATCGACCATATGGGCTTTGCCCGCGGCGTCGAAATGCGTCAGCATGCCAAAAGTGCCCGGGTGGCCGCGGCGACATCGGCCTGACGCATCAGGCTTTCGCCGATCAGGAACCGCCGCGCGCCGACCGCAGCCATCGCCGCCATGTCGGCGGGGGTGAAGATGCCGCTTTCGCAGACCAGCTCCCGCCCCTCGGCCAGGATCACAGGCGCCAGCTGACGGGTCACGTCGAGCGTCACCTCGAAGGTCTTCAGATTGCGGTTGTTCACCCCAAGCAGCGGCGATTTCAGCCATTTTAGCGCCCGGTCCAGCTCGGCGCCGTCATGCACCTCGATAAGCACATCCATGCCCCAGCCGGTCGCGGCCGCTTCCAGCTCGACCGCCAGCGCATCCTCGACCGAGGCCATGATGATCAGGATGCAATCGGCGCCCCAGGCGCGGGCCTCGGCGACCTGATAGGGGTCGTAAAGGAAATCCTTGCGAAGCGCGGGCAGGGCGCAGGCGTTCCGCGCCGCAATCAGATAGTCGGGGGCGCCCTGAAAGCTGGGCGTGTCGGTCAGCACCGACAGACAGGCGGCGCCGCCGTCTTCATAGGCGCGCGCCAGCGCAGGCGGGTCGAAATCCGGCCGAATGAGCCCTTTCGAGGGCGAGGCCTTCTTGATTTCCGCAATCAACCCATAGCCTTGCGCGGATTTCTTGCGCAAAGCCTCGGCAAAGCCGCGACAGGGCGCCTGCGCGCGGGCCTGCGCCTCAAGATCGGCGAAAGACACCCGGGCCTTTGCCGCGGCGACTTCCTCAAGCTTGTAGGCCTTGATCCGGTCGAGGATGTTCGTCATGCGCCCAGCACCTCGCGCAAGGCGACCAGCCGCGCCTTGGCCGCGCCGGAATCGAGGCTCTCCGCCGCCATCTCGGCCCCCGCCTTCAGATCGCCCGCCTTGCCCGCCACCACCAGCGCCGCGGCCGCGTTCAGCACCACCGCATCGCGGTAAGCGCCCGTGCGGCCATCCAGCAAGTCGTTGAAGGCGCGGGCATTCTCGGCCGGTTCGCCGCCGATGATCGCCTCGAACGGATGGGTGGGCAGACCGGCTTCCTCGGGGTGGACCTCGAAATCCGTGATCTCGCCATTGCGCAAAGCCGCGACCCAGCTCACGCCGCAGATCGACAGCTCGTCGGTGCCGTCCGAGCCATGCACAAGCCAGGCGGCTTCCGAGCCGAGCGCCTTCAGCACCTCGGCCATCGGCCGGATCCAGGCGCGCGAAAACGCCCCGGTCAGCTGCCGTTTCACCCCGCCCGGATTGGTCAGCGGCCCCAGCAGGTTGAACACCGTGCGGGTGCCAAGCTCCACCCGCGCCGGGCCGATATGTTTCATCGCCGGATGGTGCATCGGCGCCATCAGAAAGGTGATCCCGGTTTGCGCCAGCGCCCTTTCGGCGACCTCCGGCCCCTTCATCACGTCAAGCCCCAGCGCCGTCAGCGCATCCGCCGCGCCCGATTTCGACGACAGATTGCGGTTGCCGTGCTTGGCCACCGGCACCCCCGCCCCCGCGACCACAAAGGCCGTCGCGGTGGAGATGTTCAGCGTGCCCTTGCCGTCGCCGCCGGTGCCGACAATATCCATCGCCCCCTCGGGCGCCGCGATCCGGTGCATCTTCGAGCGCATCACCGAAGCGGCGGCGGCGATTTCATCCACCGTCTCGCCGCGGGTGCGCAGGGCCATCAGAAGCCCGCCCATCTGCGCGGGCGTCGCCGCACCGTTGAAAAAGATCTCGAAGGCCGTCTCGGCCTCGGCACGGGTCAGCGGGCGGTCGGCGGCCAGGCCGATCAGGGGCTTGAGTTCGCTCATGCGCTCACCTTCACTTTCGCTTCCGTCAGGAAATTGCGCAGCATCGCATGGCCATGCTCCGAGGCGATGGATTCGGGGTGGAACTGCACCCCCTCGATCAGCTTGTCACGGTGGCGCAGCCCCATGATCATGCCGCTGTCCAGTTCCGCCGTGACCTCAAGGCAGGCGGGCAGGCTCTCGCGTTCGACGATCAGCGAATGATAGCGCGTCGCCTGAAACGGGCTGGGCAGACCGGCAAAGACGCCCTTGCCCGCGTGATGAATGGTGCCCATCTTGCCATGCACGATCTCGCCCGCGCGGATCACGCGGCCGCCAAAGGCCTCGCCGATCGTTTGATGGCCCAGACAGACCCCCAGCAGCGGCACGCCTGCTTCTGCCGCGGCCAAGGTCAGCGGGATGCAGATCCCCGCCTGCGCCGGATCGCAGGGCCCGGGGCTCAGCACGATCGCCTCGGCGCCCATTCCCATCGCTTCCTGCACATCCATCGCGTCGTTGCGCACCACCTTCACCTCCGCGCCAAGCGCGCCGAAGTAATGCACCAGGTTCCAGGTGAAGCTGTCGTAGTTGTCGATGAGCAGAAGCATGCGCAAATCCTTTGGGCCGCCCGCATTCTGGGGGTGAACCGGGTCAGGCGTCGCGGTATAGATGTTCAGAGCAAGCGGCCGGGGTCAAGCCTTCAAGGCCGCGATCTAGGCGCGCAGAAAGCGGCAAAAGGCGATGAGGGGCAGGATGGCAGGCGGTCTGATCAAGGGCATGGTTGCGGGGGTGATCGTCTCGGGGCTGGGGCTGGGCGGGGTCTCGCTGGTGCTGCCGCTGCCGACCCCCGGCCCGGGCAAGACCGCGACACCCCGGACCGCGCCCGCCGATCCCGCCCCGGCGCAGGCCGTGGCGCTGCCCGAAGCCGCGGGCGTCGCCCGCCCCGCGGCCGAGCCCCCGCCTGCCGCACCGCCTGCGCCCCGGGAACGGCCCGCGGCTTCGGCGCCCGCGCCCCGGGCCGAGCCGCCCGCCGTTGCCGCGCCTGCGACCGAGCCGCCCGCGAAACCCGAACCCGCGCTCACCCCGCCCGTCATCGTGCCGCCGCCGCCCCCCCCCGCTGTCGCGCTCGACACCCCGCCGCAGGCCGAGCCCGCGATGCCGCTGCCGCCGTCCGTCATCACCGCGGCCCCCGATCTGCCCCCGGCCGAAACCGCCCCCGCCCCCGTTCCGGGCGGCGAGATCACCCTGATGCCCGATGGCGCGCTGGTGCCGCCCGGCCCCGTGCGGCCGCGGGTGATTGTTCCGGGGCAAAGCGGGTCGGGACAGGGCGGGCCGGGCGCGGGCTTCGCCTCGGCCGAGGGGACGAAGGTGAACCGGCTGCCGCAGGTCGGCTCGGCGCCGCAGGGCAGTTCCGTGCCGCCCTCGGGCGTGCCGGTGACGCCCTTCGTCGCCGATCCCGTGCCGCCCGCCGCGGCCCCGGCCCCCGAAGCGACCGGCCCGGCGCTGACCCGCTTTGGCGCGGCTTTCGTGGAAAAGCCGGGCAAGCCCTATGTGACGGTGCTGCTCGTTGACGTCGGCACCACGGCGGGCGGGCTTGACGCCCAGACGATCGCGGCGCTGGGGAACTGGGTGACGGTGGTGCTGGACCCCGCGGCCCCCGGGGTGACCGAGGCCGCGGAAAGCTACCGCGCCGCCGGGCTCGAGGTGGCGATGCTGGCCGGGCCGCTGCCCGCGGGGGCGGTGGCGCAGGATCTCGAGGTGGCGCTGGCCGCCTGGCAGCGCGCGGTGCCGCAGGCGGTGGCGCTGGTCGAGCCGGAAACGCCGGTGCTGCAGGGCAAGGCGCCGCTTCTGGCGCAGGCGGAAAAGGCGCTGGCCGCCGAGGGCATGGCCTATGTGACGCAACCGGGCGGCATCGGCGCGCGGGCGACAGGGGACGTGCCGCGCGCGGGCATCTTCCGGGTTCTGGACACGCGGCGCGACAAGGCGGCGGTGATCACCCGCACCCTCGACCGCGCCGGGTTCGAGGCGGCCCGCGACGGCGCCACGGTCGTCATGCTGTCGGCCTGGCCCGAATCCGTCGCCGGTCTGACCGCCTGGGCCGCAGAGGAGGGGGCGAAGTACAACCTCGCGCCGCTTTCGGCGCTGATCGGGGCGGGGGAAGGCCAAATAGGCGCCGCGCCCGCCCCGGCCCCCGGCAAGAGCGTATTTTCCCCAAGAAGAAACGGCAGGGGTTTCTTCTTGGCCTAAATACGCTCCTTTTCGCGCCTGGCCCCAGGCGCCGCGGTCGCAGGTGCGTATTTCGGCCAAGAAAAAGCCCTCCCCGCAGGGAAGGCTGTCTTGAAGGCTGTTTTTTCTTGGTGCAAATACGCCCTTCGGCGGGCGGATTTAGTGATTGCCGCGCCGCACGAACAGCCCCGCATCCTCGGCCGCGCGGCGCAGGGCCTTGGACTTGTTCACGGTTTCCTGGAACTCGGCCTCGGGGTCGCTGTCATAGACGACGCCGCCGCCCGCCTGGATGAAAAGCGTCTGATCCTTCACCACCGCGGTGCGCAGCGCGATGCACATGTCCATTTCGCCATTGGCCGCGAAATAGCCCACGCCGCCGCCATAGATGCCGCGCTTTTCCGGTTCCAACTCGTCGATGATCTCCATCGCCCGCACCTTCGGCGCCCCCGAAACCGTGCCCGCGGGCAGACCGGCCAGAAGCGCGGAAAGCGCATCCTCGCCCTCCGCCAGTTCGCCGACCACGTTCGAGACGATATGCATGACGTGGGAATAACGCTCGATCACGAATTTCTCGGTCGGCCGCACCGTGCCGATCTTTGCCACCCGGCCCACATCGTTGCGGCCCAGATCGAGCAGCATCAGATGTTCGGCCAGCTCCTTCTTGTCGGCCAGAAGATCGGCTTCCAGCGCCTTGTCTTCCTCGGGCGTCGCGCCGCGGGGGCGGGTGCCCGCGATCGGGCGGATCGTCACCTCGCCGTCGCGCAGCCGCACCAGGATCTCGGGCGAGGCGCCGACGATCTGGAAGCCGCCGAAATTGAGAAAGAACATGAAGGGCGAGGGGTTGGTGCGCCGCAAGCTCCGGTAGAGCGCAAAGGGCGGCAGCGGGAAATCCGCCGACCAGCGCTGTGCGGGCACGACCTGAAAGATGTCGCCCGCGCGGATGTAGTCCTTCGCCTTTTCCACCGCGGCCTTGTAACCCTCGGGGGTGAAGTTGGATTTCAGCGGCCCGACCTGCGCCGCCTCGCCCATCTCGCGGCCCTGCGCCGGGGCGCGGTCCAGATCGCGCAGCGCATCCATCACCCGTTCGGCCGCCTGCGCATAGGCCGCCCGCGCCGAGAGCCCCGAGCCCTGAAAGGCGGGCGCACAGAGGATCACATCGCCCTTGACCCCGTCCAGAACCGCGACGACCGAGGGCCGCATCAGGACCGCATCGGGCACGCCCAGCGGATCTGGGTTCACATTGGGCAGATGTTCCACCAGCCGGATCGTGTCATAGCCGAGATAGCCGAACAGCCCCGCCGCCGCCGCGGGCAGGCCCTCGGGCATGTCGATGCGGCTTTCGGCGATCAGCGCGCGCAAGGAGTCGAACGGATGGCCGGGCAGATCCTCGAAGCCGTCCTCGAACCGCGCCTGCCGGTTGATCCGCGCCTGCGTGCCGCGACATTCCCAGATCACGTCGGGTTTCATGCCGATGATCGAATAGCGGCCCCGCACCTCGCCGCCGGTCACCGATTCCAGCATGAAGCTGTTCTTCTGCGCATCGGCGAGCTTCAGCATCAAGGACACCGGCGTGTCCAGATCGGCCGCCAGCCGCGCATAGACAAGCTGGTTGCGCCCCGCGGCCCAGGCGGTCTCGAAAGCGTCATATCCGGGGAAAAGCGCGACCATCGGGGCCTCCGTCACTGAAACTGCGCTTGCACGGCAGCGATCATCGCGCTGTCGAGGGTGATCCCGGCCTCGGCCTGCGCGGCACGGGCGTAGAAGGCCGCCAGATCGGCGCCGAGCATCTGGATCAGCCGGGTGTCAAAGGTCTTGCGCAGCTGCACCAGCTCGGGATCGGCCGGATCGGCCGGTTTCACCGCGCGCACGGTGACGACAAAGACCTTGTCGCCCTCGGTCAGCGTCGCGGATTTGCCCGCAGCCGTCGCGAAAGCCGTCTGCGCCAGCCCCTGCGGCGCGCCTTCGACAAAGCCGCCGCGCTGCAGATCGGGGGCGGTCTTTTCCGCCAGCCCCTGTGCCGCCAGGGTCTGCCCGGCCGCGCCTGCCGCCTCGGCCTTCGCCTGTTTCGCCTTCACCATCTCGGCCGTGCGCCAGCTGGCTTCGACCTTGTCGCGCAGCTGATCAAAGGGGATCGGCGCCGCCGCCGTCACCCCGTCCAGCCGCAGCGCGAAGACGCCGCCGTCTTCCAGCACCGCCAGTTCCGGGAAATCCTCGGTGGTGACCTTGGCGGCGGCCTCGCGGAAGGCGTCATAGGCGGCGATGCCGTCGCGGGTGTCGGCCGCCATCGAGATCTTGCCCGGCTGCATCTTCGTTTCCTTGACCATGTCCTCGAGCGTCGCGCCCGAGGCCAGACGGTCCTCCAGATCCGTGGTCATGTCGGCGATCATCCGGCGCGCCTTTTCCATCGCCAGCTCCGCCGCGATGTCGCCGCGGGCTTCCTCGAACGTGGTGGTCTCGCTGGGCGTCACCGCCTGAAAATCGAACAGCGCCGGGCCAAGGTCGGTCTCGTAGGGGCCGATCACCCCCGGCGTGGTCCGGGCAAAGACCGCTTCGCCCGCCGCGCCGCCGATCTCGTCTTGCGAGACATCGCCAAGGTCGATGTCCGCCGCGCTCAGCCCGCGCGCCTCGGCCAGATCGGCCAGGCTGGCCGTGCCCGCGGCGATCTTCGCCATGCCCGCCTCGGCCTCGGCCTGGGTCGGGAAGACCAGCTTCGCCAGCTTGCGCCGCTCGGGCTGGACATATTCGGCCTTGCGCTCGTCATAGGTGGCGCGCAGCTGCGCCTCGTCGATGGCGATCTCGTCCTTCAGCATGTCCGGCGTCAGCCAGACATAGGAAATCTCGCGGGTTTCGGGCCGGGTGAATTCGGCAAGATGCGCGTCGTAATAGGCTTTCAGCGCCGCCGCGTCGGGGGCGGGCAGGCTGATCCCGGTCGCCGGGATCTCGGCAAAGGCGACGTCGCGGGTCTCGCCCAGATAGCCGACATAGCCATCCAGCAGCGCCGCCGGGGCCGGCACGCCGCCCGCCACCGCGCCCTGCAGGATCGAGCGCGCGATATCGGCGCGCAGCCGGGTTTCGAATTCCGTCTCGGTCAGGCCCTCGCGGCGCAGCACCTCGCGGTAGGTCTCGCGGTCAAAGCTGCCGGTGGCGCCCTGAAACGGCCGGGCAGAGCGGATCTGCCGGCTCACCTCGGCATCGCCGACCGAGAGCTCCAGCCTGCGCGCCTGTTCGCTCAAAGCCGCGGTGTTGAAAAGCTGCGCCTGCACGACCTGATCCAGCCCCATCGCCCGGACCTCGGACATGCTGGGCGGATGGCCGATCTGCGCCGCGACGGCGTTGATTTCCTGACGCAGCGCGTCGGCATAGTCGCGCGCGGTGATCTCGCTTTCGCCCACCGCGCCGATGCTTTGGCCGCGGTTCGAGAAATTGCCGACCTGATAGCCGCCAAGTCCCAGAACGATCATGGCCAGAAGCACCCAGACCGTCACGCTCTTGCCAGAGCTGCGCAGCATCGTCGACATCGGACCTCCCGGGGTTTTCTGGTCTTTTGCGGTGTTTAGGGCTTTGGGCGCGGGGCCGCAAGCGTCACGGGGTCAGGGCGGCAAGCCGTCTCATCAATTCCGCGATCCCCGCGGTGTCGATATTGGCAAAGGCGAAGCGCAGCTGGCGCGCGCCTGCCGGATCGGTCGCGGGCATGAACATCGTGCCGGGCAGGGCCAGCACCGAGGCCTCGGCGACAAGGCGTTTTGCAAAGTCGGGCGCGGGCAGGGGCGAGGGATGCGCGACATAGGCGAAATAGGCGCCACAGCCGAGCGTTTCCCAGCCGGGCAGGGCGGCCAGCCCCGCCGTCATCGCGGCGCGGCGCGACAGGATCTCGGCGCGCTCGCCCGCGACCCAGTCGCGCAGGTTGCGCATCCCCCAAAGCGCCGCGATCTGGCCCAGCTGGCCCGGGCAGATCGCGACGGTATCAAGGAATTTCTCCACCTCGGCCAGCCGCGCGGGGCTGGCGACGATGGCGCCGACGCGGTGGCCGGTCAGCCGGTAGGCCTTGGAAAAGGAATAAAGCTGGATCAGCCCCTCGTCCCAGTCGGGATCGGTGAAAAGGTCATGCGGGGCGCCGTTGCGGGCGTCGAAATCGCGGTAGGTCTCGTCCAGGATCAGCGCGATCCCGTGACGGCGGGCCAGATCGGCAAAGGCGCGCACAAGATCGGCCGGATATTCGACGCCGCCCGGGTTGTTGGGCGTGACCAGCACGATGGCGCGGGTGGCAGGCGTGATCCGCGCCGCCGCATGATCCGGGTCGGGCAAAAGCCCCGGCCCGGTCGGCAGCGGCACGGTGCGCACCCCCGCCATGTCGAGCCACATTTTATGGTTGAAATACCAGGGCGTTGGCAGAAGAACTTCATCGCCTGCGCCCGCCAGCGTGGCAATCGCCGCGCAGAAGGCTTGATTGCAGCCCTGGGTGATCGCGACCTGCGCCGGGCGGATCGTGCCGCCATAGGCCACCGACCATTGCGCCGCCACTTCGGCGCGCAGATCGCCATTTCCAAGGACGGGCCCGTAAAGATGCGCAGAGGGGGTGTCGAGCGCGGCCTCGGCGATCGCCTGCCGCAGCGCGCGCGGCGGCGGATCGACCGGCGCGGCTTGGCTGACGTTGATCAAGGGCCGCTCGGGCGGGAAGGTGACACCCTCGATCCAGCGCCGCGCCTCCATCACCGGGGGGGCAAAGGTGTTGCCAAGCGCGGGGTTCAGCGGGTGGATCATGGCGGCCTCCGGTCAGTGTCGCGCCACCCTTCCATTCGCCCGCGCCCTTGGCAAGGGGAGGCGCCTGCGGCGGGCGCGTATTTGCGCCAAGAAAAAACCGGCTGCTTTTTCTTGGTCCAAATACGCCCTTTCGCGGGCGGGGCGGGGCTCAGTCGGTGCCGCGATAGGGCTGGACGTATTGCAGCGCCATGTCCCAGGGAAAGAAGATCCAAGTATCCTGCGACACTTCGGTGATGAAGGTATCGACCTGTTCGCGGCCCTTGGGCTTGGCATAGACGGTGGCGAAATGCGCCTTGGGGTAAAGGCGGCGCACCAGTTCCAGCGTCCGGCCCGAGTCGACCAGATCGTCGATCACCAGGATGCCCTCGCCATCGGCGCCCATCAGATCGTCCTGCGGCGCCTTGATCACCACCGGGTCCGATTGGGTCTGGTGGTTGTAGCCCTTGACCGAGATCGTGTCGATGATGCGGATGTTCAGCTCGCGCGCGATGATCGCCGCGGGGACCATGCCGCCGCGGGTGATGCCGACGATCGCTTTCCAGGCGCCATTGTCCGGCCCCTTGCCATCGAGCCGCCAGGCCAGCGCCCGCGCATCGCGGTGCAGCTGGTCCCAGCTGACGTGAAAGCCTTTTTCATGCGGCAAACGCTCGGCCATGGAGGACTCCTCAGGTCAGGGCAAGCTTCAGGCCCATCAGCCCCAGAAGCCCGCCGAAAATGCGGTCGATCAGCGTCTTCAAGCCCAGATAGGCGGCCCGCGTCCGGTCGAGCGAAAAGATCCGCGCGACAAGCACGTTCCAGACCGTGTCGTTGAAGAAGATGATGCCCAAGATGACGCCGTAAGCCCAGAAGGGCACCACCGGCGGCAGGAAGGTCAGGAAGACCGTGCCGAAGAAGACGGCCGGTTTCGGATTCGCCAGCTGCGCCGCGATGCCGCGCCAGACCTGGCCAAGCGCGCTGCGCTTCGCGTCATCCTCGGGCAGATCCATCGACATCGGCTCGGCCGAATGGCGCCACATCTTCCAGGCCAGATAAAGCAGATAGCCCGCCCCCGCGACTTTCAGCGCGACAAGCAGGGTGGGGGCGATCCTGAACAGGATCGCCAGCCCGAACATCGCCGCCACGGCCCAGATGCAGGCGCCAAGGCCGATGCCCACGGCCAGCCAGGCGCCGCGGGCAAAGCCCTCGCGCAGCGAGGTGCGGGCCGCGAGCAGCACCGCAGGCCCCGGAGAGATCGCCGCCGCAAGCGAAATCATGTAGATGCCGAAGAAGGCGGCGAAGCTCATCTCAGTCCTTGCGCCCCGTCACCACGTCGATATCGGGCGCATCCACCGCCTTCATGCCGACAACATGATAGCCCGCATCGACATGCAGGTTCTCGCCCGTGGTGCCCGAGCCCAGATCCGAGAGCAGGTAAAGCGCGGCCTTGCCGACCTCTTCCTGGGTCACGTTGCGGCGCAGCGGGCTGTTCAGCTCGTTCCACTTCATGATGTAGCGGAAATCGCCGATGCCCGAAGCGGCCAGCGTCTTGATCGGCCCGGCCGAGATCGCGTTGCAGCGGATGCCAAGCTTGCCCAGATCCTCGGCGATGTATTTCACCGAAGCTTCCAGCGCCGCTTTCGCCACGCCCATCACGTTGTAATGCGGCATCACCTGTTCGGCGCCGTAATAGGTCAGCGTCAGCAACGAACCGCCGTTCGGCATCATCGCGGCGGCGCGGGCGCAGACGGCGGTGAAGGAATAGACCGAAATGTCCATCGTCATGGTGAAGTTGCCGCGCGAGGTGTCGACATAACGGCCGCGCAGCTCGTTCTTGTCCGAAAACCCGATCGCATGGACGACGAAATCCAGCGTCCCCCAGGCGTCCTTGAGGCCCGCGAAGAGCGCATCCATGCTGTCTTCGTTCGCGACGTCGCATTCGAACAGAAGCGGCGTGCCAAGGCTTGCGGCCAGAGGTTCGACGCGCTTTTTCAGCGCCTCTCCCTGATAGGAGAAGGCCAGTTCGGCGCCCGCATCGCCCAACGCCTTGGCGATGCCCCAGGCGATCGACTTGTCATTGGCGAGCCCCATGATCAGGCCCCGTTTTCCCGCCATCAAGCCTGCCGTCATCTGGATTCTCCTGCTTGCCTCTGGAAAGTGCGCCTTCCTTAGGCGAAGATTGCAAAGTCAGCAAGGCGGGTTGACGTCGGGGCAGCGGCGCCTTGGCGTCGCATCCTTCAAGGAAAGGGCAGGACATGAGCGACAGAACCGGCATCTTTGCGGGCGAGGATCCCTTTGCCCTGGCGCAATCCTGGCTGGCCGAGGCCGAAAAGACCGAGCCGAACGACCCCAATGCGATCGCGCTGGCCACCGTCGATGCCGCGGGGCTGCCCAATGTGCGCATGGTGCTTTTGAAAGAGATCGAGGGGCGGGATGCGCCCTCGGGCGGGGCGTTCCTGTTCTACACCAATTACGGCTCTGCAAAGTCGGCCGAGATCGCGGCCGCGGGCAAGGCCGCCTTCGTGCTGCACTGGAAAAGCCTGCGTCGGCAGATCCGCGTGCGCGGGCTGGTCACGCGCGAGGAGGGGGCGCAGGCGGATGCCTATTATGCCTCGCGGTCGCTGAAATCGCGGCTTGGCGCCTGGGCGTCACGGCAAAGTGAACCGCTTGTTTCCCGCACGGCGCTGATGGCCGAGGTGGCCAAGGTGACGGCCGCGCATGGCACCGCGCCGACGCGCCCGCCGTTCTGGGGCGGCTTCCGGATCGTGCCGCTCGAGATCGAATTCTGGGCTGACGGGGCGTTTCGGCTGCATGATCGCTTCCGCTGGCACCGCGATACGCCCGAGGCCGCCTGGCAGATCCTGCGGCTGAACCCCTGATCCTGACGTAGCGTCAGCCCGGAATGCCGCTCAAATTGACCGCATTTCACGCTTCGCCAACTGCAGACTGCCCAAAAAGACAAGCCAAATCAGCTTGAATCCGGTTGCGAACCTGTGACAACTGATCAGCAGCGCTCTGGCGGACGTCCACAGTCCCGGCGCATCAGAAAATGGACGGCAGCGGATGGTTGACGAAGCGGGCGCGGCGCGTGAAGTCGCGGGTCGGGTGAAATGGTTCGACGCGGGCAAGGGGTTCGGGTTCATCCTCGACGGCGAGGGCGGACCGGACATTCTTCTCCATGCCAATGTGCTGCGCAATTTCGGACAAAGCTCGGTGGCCGACAATGCGGGCATCCGGGTTCTGGTGCAGGCGACGCCGCGCGGGGCGCAGGCGGTCGAGGTGCTGGAAATCTCGCCGCCCGAGACCGACAACCGGCTGGCGCCGATCGAGGATCTGGGCGAGACCGACCCCGAGGTGATCGCGGCGCTGCCGCTGGAACCGGCGCGGGTGAAGTGGTTCGACAAGGGCAAGGGCTTTGGCTTTGCAAATGTCTTCGGCAGGCCCGAAGATGTGTTCATCCATGTCGAAGTGCTGCGCCGTTCGGGATTCGCCGATCTGGCGCCGGGAGAGGCGGTATGTCTGCGGGTGATCGAGGGGCGGCGCGGCCGGATGGCGGCGCAGATCACAAGCTGGGAAGCGGCGCTGCGCGCGCGCTGAGGCGCGGGCTCGGGCTGACGGCGCTGGCGCTTTGGGCCGGGGCGGCTTCGGGCGCCGACTGCGACCGGCCGGGGCTGGCGGCGGCGCTGCAGGAACAGGGCCCGGCGGTCCTGTGCATCGCGGGCGCAAAGGGGCCGGTGCGGCTCAGCGTCGAGATTGCCGATACCGAGGCCGAACGCGAACGCGGCCTGATGGGGCGGCGGGACCTGCCGCCCGGCACCGGGATGATTTTCATCTATCCGACGCCGCGGCGGGTGGCCTTCTGGATGCATGACACGCCGCTGCCGCTGGACATGCTGTTCATCGAGGCCGGGGGCGGGATCGAGACCTTGCACGAAAACGCCCGGCCCTTTGACGACACGCCGATCTGGTCGGCCGGTCCGGTGCGCTATGTGCTCGAGATCGCGGGCGGGCAGGCGGCGGCGCTGGGTCTGCGGCCCGGCCAGCGCGTTCTGCCGCTCGACTAGGCATTTCCCCTTTTCAGCGCCCCTGCCTGCCGCTATGGAAGGCGAAGCGGGGCGTAGCGCAGCCTGGTAGCGCGTCTGTTTTGGGTACAGAAGGTCGTGAGTTCGAATCTCGCCGCCCCGACCAATCCGAATTTCCCTTTATATTCAATGGCTTAGGTGGCAGCTCAGTCGGCCATGTGTTACAGTCAGGCGTGTGTAACACATGGGCTTTCCGGTTGGGCCGACTCGCCTGTGACATGAAAACGGGCGAGGTTTTCACCTCGCCCGGCTCTATCGTTCTTGATGGGGCAGCGGTCGCTTCGCGTCAGAAGAACCTGATCACATCGGAGGGGGGCGCGTCGATCAGGGCGCCGGTCTCTTCGAACCGCTCTTTGCGCTGTTTGATCTCAGCGCGGACGGCGGCTTCTTGATCAAGCTCTTCGTCGGAGTAGGCGCCGTCGAAGCGGAAGCCGCCGCCAGCAGGCCAAAGGTCGATCTCGCGGCCGATGAGAGTTTCGATACCCCAGAGAGTAAGGGCGAGCGTCGGTGTATCTCTAAGCCGCGCGATCTTGCACATCTCAAGCATCTTCTCGCGCTCTTGTTGCTCTTTCGGCAGCGACTGAATGCAGGCGATACCGTAAAGAAGAACTTCGATCAGCTGAAAGCCGGAAGCTTTTTTGTTGGCCGCGTGAGCGGCATTCGTGCTATGAGCTTTCATAGCAGTCTCCTCTTTTATGTCTGCTACACGGCAAGAGCGGGCGGTTTTGGTCGATTGACCGCTCTTGTCGTTACTGAACCGGGCGCAGGTTGACGGTTCAGGGCTGCTTTCAGCCTGTCACCTTCCACTGGGGAAAGGTCAGCCGAACCTGCTTATCAAGCTGTTCGAGCATCTTGTTCAGCCGCGCGGCGTTTTTCAGCGCGGCTCTTTTCGTTTCGGGGTCTGACAGATCGGAGGCTTCGATCTCGGCGAGGCGCGCTTTGATCTCGGTGCGCTTGTATTTATTGACGTAGAACGCGAGGTTTTCGGCGGCTTCGTTCAGCGCTGTGATCATCATCTCGGCACGGCCGAGCGAGCGGCGGTTCAGTTCAAACAGCTCGGCAGCGGATTCATCGCTGTAGAGCGTGTGATGCTCAATCCCGAGGTCGTCATTGAAGACCGGCGTCGGCAGGCCGATGAACTCGAAGCTGTCCGCGAACTGCGACTCTGTATCGTAGTCAGGGGGCAGCGTCTCGAAGAACGGGGTTTTGAAAACACCGTCGAGGGTCAGGCTCGCGACTTTCTCTTTCTCTTTCTTGCGCTCTTTGAAAGCGCGCAGTCGTTCAGCGTTTGACTTGGCCATCTCTCTCTCCGCTTCCGTTATCGTTTCCATAAGGGGAAACGATAACGGCGACCACAGGAAAGTTTGTCTGGATTGATCACGAAGCCGTGATCTCAATCTCCCCTCGGCACGTAGCGGGCAGGATGTTTGCGTCACAGAGAACTTCGGTCAGGGCCGTTTCCCAGTCGGCGGCCCGCGCGGCCATGCGCAGATCAAACAAAAGGCGGGTGTAAGCGTTGTCGTCAATGAAAGTCGGCATTGGTGATGCTCCGGGGGTTGGTTTACCCCCGGAATCTAGCCGCGATCGGATTTCGCCGTCAAGGAAGTCTTTTTTGTCAAATACTTAGCTATATGGCTACCTAGCTATTCCGGGCCATTTCTTCACGCTCAGCGGCGATCTCGGCGGCCTCGGCCGCTTCGAGAACTGCAAGCAACGCGGTGATTTCGTCGCTCGGCGCGACCTGAGTTGACGCAACGGCGGTGGCTGGGGCGCCGAGGGCCGCCGCCGCCTCTTCGGCTTTCTTCCGCGCGCGCTCGCGTTGCTTGGCCTCGGTCTTCTGTTTGCGGCGGTGTTTCTCCCGCTCGGCGGGTGTCATTTTCGAGAGGTCTTCGTTCTGCCGAGGCTTGGCGCTCTTGCGTCTTCGCAACATATCCCGCGCCCGGTCCCATTCCACCCTCTTGCCGCCCACGGGTGGCAGGTCACGAAGCGCCCAGTATTTGCGGCTTTCCTCGTCGCTCAGCTTGTATTTGTCCCGAAACTCGATGCGCTTCTTTTCGTCCGCTGCGGCGCCCTTCACGCGCTTTGCGTCGTCCAGGATGGCACGCTGCGCTTCGGTGAGGCGGGTATACCAGTCATTTTCGGCGGCCGGATCGTCGCGGCCCGGTCGCGATTTGTAGAGTGCGGCCGCATAGGCCCCGGAAGATTTGTCTGTCTTGCCTTTGGGGTATTTCCAGCGAAACCACGCCGCAATCTCTTCGTCAGATTGGCCAGCATAGGGGGTCAAGCTCAGGGTCGGGGCTTTGGTAGTGTCAGCGCACATGGTATCTTTTGAAGGTCATAGAGGGACGCATTCAGGGGGTGAGCGCTGCCGCGCTCGCCCCTGTTCTTATTTGGCAGCGCGTTCGATTTCGCTCGCGAGGTCTTCGGCCACACCAGAGGCGAGCGGGTATTCTGCCCCTGTGATCGGCGACACGATGCGCACGCCTGCGCCCATGCGTTTCAACTTGATGCCGCTCAGAGCGGCGATGCCTTCGAGCCATTCCTTCTTGTGCTCGAAGGCCGAGGGGGTCAGGGCCGCGGATTTGCGCAGCAGGTCCGCGAGGGTCTGGCCTTTATGCGCCGGAACGCTCGCCTCGAAGCCGGGCGCGGAAATGGCGATGCTTTCGCCCGCCTTGGCGACATTGATACCGGGGATGTTGCTCGGAATGGTGCCAGCTTTGATCTCCGAACGGATGTAATCGGTGATCAGCTCACTCACGGTCGTGTTCTTCTTTTCCGCGATTTGACGCAGTTGCGCGCCGCGTTCGTCGGGCAATCTCAACATGTAAGCCATCTTGTGTCCTTTAGGGGCTAGGTTCTCATTGCCCGCAATATACCGCGATACGCGTATACGCGTCAAGTGGTATTCTGGTCGGTCCGCGGATTTGTCAGGCCGGGTCGGCATTGCTTATGACCGGGGAAGGATTGCTTGGAACCGGCGAAGAGAAGATCAGAACCGAGGAAGGAAGGGTTAGAACCGAGGAAGGGAGGGTTAGAACCGCGGAGGTGTCAGCAATCCTTTCCGCGGCTTTCTCTTCTAGTTTACTCCTTAAAATAAAGGGGGGCTAAAATAAGAAACCGCGGAAAGGAATGTCGACACGCCTCCCTTCCCCGGTCGGTCGCGGGCTGCGCCCGCTTCCCTCCCTCGGTTTGTGACCCCGTTCCCGGTCCCTGCACCGCGGCACGCGCCAGAGACTCAGGAAGGCGCCTCTGAGTCCCATCCTGCCCCGTTCCGGCCCAACCCCACCCCCGGCACAATAGGGCGCTCCACGGCCTTCCTGTGGAGTCCTAGCGCAGTATTCCGCCCGGTCGCATGTTACGGATGATCTCTTCGGTCACGATGTTGCGCATCATCTGTTCGGTCTGCTTTGCCACCTGATAGGCAAGGTCGGCGTTCTGTTCCTGCGTGCCCCCGGTCGCGTTCACCGTCACCGGCGCGTTGATCGTGACCACCGGCCCGGCCTTCGCCCCGCCAAGCGCCTGCATCGCGTTCGGGGTGCTGCCACCCACGAAGCCGCCGGTCGCATAACCGCGCAGCGCAGCCCCGTGCAGGGCTTCGAGATTGCCCACGCCCAGGCGCTCGGTCGCAGCTTTCGACATGACGAACTCGCCCCGATGCACGATGCCCGCCGGTTCGAACGTGCCACCCCGGCCGGTGTAGCCCCCCGAGGCAAAGCCAAAGAGACCGCCCAACCATGTGCCAAAGCCGCCAAACGCGCCAGAAAAGAGCCCCATGAGCGCCTGTTTCATCTGCACCTCGGCGAGCTGAAGCAACAGATCGGCCACCGCCTCTTCGGCGCTCTTCGAGCCGTTCAGCACCGAAAGGAAGGTGTCGGTCAGGGCCTCGGCCCCGCGCTTGCCCGCCTCTTCGACCTTTTTCAGCTTGGCGGCGGCTTTCTCGGCGCGGGTGCCCGCTTCGACATAGGAGCGCGCGAGCTGATCGACCTGCGCGCTCAGTTCCGGGGTGATCGCCTTGCCCTCGCGCTGCGCCGCCGTCAGAAGCTCGGCGCGCTTGCGGGCGAAGTCCACCGCCTCGGCATAGCCCCGGCCCGCAGCGGCCGCGGTGACAAGCGCAGCGGCTTCAGCGTCAAGGGCGGCTTTCTCACGCTCCAGATCAGCGACGGCCTGTGCGAAGTCACCGGCATTGCGACCACCACCACCGGCCCCTTGGCCAGATCCGACCACCGGGCCGGTTTCGCCCAGAAGCGGCGGCGGCTGTTTCGGCCGGGGCGAGGTCGTCAGCACATAGGGGCTGCTGTTCTCATAGCTGCCCGAACGGGCCTCGGCGATGGCTGCGCCGCGGGTATCGTCCAGCGTTGCAGCCCCGCCCGGCAGGGCAGCCCGTGCTTCGGCCGCCTTCGTGCGCAGCGCCTCAAGCGCGCTCCAGAGCCCGCCCAGGCGTTCAATGACCTTGGTGAAGCGCGCGTCGTCGATCTCGCCGAGCGAGGCAAAGGCCCCTTGCGCCTTCTTGATCAGATCGCCCATCTGGCGCTCGAAGTCGGCCGCGCTGATCTCGCCCGAGTCAAGCTTGCCGGTGAGGGTCTGCATCGCGAGCGCCACGTCCTGCAAGCTTTGCCCGGCCCCGGTCTCGCCCATCCGGTTCAGCTCGCCGCCAAAGCGCGTCAGGATCGGCGCAAGCCTGTCAGCTTCGCTTCCGAAGCGCTCGTAAAGGCTCAACAAATCGCCGATCGCTTTGGCATTGTCAGCCACCGCCTGCCCGTTGTCCTTGAGCGCCTTGTCAACGCCCGGTCCGAGGATTTGCGGCGCCTGTGCCCGGTTGCGGAACAGGTCCGAGGCGGCCAGCCGGTCGGTGCCGGTCTGAATGTTCAACACCTGCGCCGCGAAGTCGGCCGCGCCAAGCGCTGCCTGTTGCCAGCCCCGGTGCAGGCTCGCCGTCAGCGCGGTATAGCGCCGATCGAGGTCGTCGGCCTTGGCGATCTGATCGGCGGTCAGCACCGACGCCCGCCCCATCATCGCCGCAATACCGGCTTCGCCCCGGCCGAGCATTTCGACAAAGCGCTCGCCGCCGGTGCCGCCGAAGACTTCATCGGCGATGCGGATTTGCGCCGCCTTGTCCATGCCCTGAAGCCGCTTGATGATTTCCAGCATCAGCGCCGAGGGGTCTTTGAGGCGCGTGGCAAGGTCGGTGGCGGTGAAGCCGAGGCGCTGAAAGGCTTCGGCCCCTGCGCCCGCGCCGGTGGTCACGAACTCGTCGGCGCGCAAGTTCAGTTCCTTGAAGCCATCGGTCAGCGCGTCGAGGCTGACGCGGTTCTGATCGGCGACATACTGCCAGCGCTGAAACGCTTCGACGGCCACACCGGCCCGGCGGGCCTCGTTGCCGATCTCGGCGATACTGCGCACGGTCGCGCGCACCTGTCCGGCGGCGATGCCCAGACCGGCGCCAAGACCGGCCCCCGCAAGCCCCGCGATGCCCACGCCCAGACCCGGCAAAGGCAGATTGCCAAGCGCCCCCGCCATCTTTGCCCCGAGCCCGTCATAGCTCTTTGCCATGCGGTCCACCGATTGCCGGGCGCGGTCTTCCATCTGACGCGCCGCGCGGGCCTGTGCCTGGCTCGCCCGTTTCAGGGCCTTTTCCAGTTTGTCGATCCGGGCTTCGACGGGAACAATCAGGCCGGGAAGGGTAAGGTCATTCATCACTCATACTCACTCAGAACACGAAAAGCCCGCTTGAGGCGGGGGCGTTATAGGCGCTTGCATTGCTTTGCCCGAGGCTCAGGCGGTAAACGGCCATCGCGCTTGCAATCGCGCCGTCGATCCGGTCGCGCTTCTGGCCCTTGTGCATCTTCACCAGCCCGGAGTCGGTGCGCACCGCCACCACGCTTGCGAAGTGCTGACGCAAGATCGGGTGGCCGTCATGGCGCACCAGCTTGCCGTTCACGATGCGCTCAAGGTCGGCCCCGGCGGCGCCCATCGTCAGCGGGCCTTGTCGGACTTCGACCACCGGCAAGCCATCATCATAAAGGCGCTGCATCATCCGGGTGGCCAGATGCGGGTCGAAGGCGATCTCTTGCACGTCATAACGGCCGCAGAGGTCGCGGATCTCGTCTTCGACCATGCCTTCGTCGATGATCGGGCCGGGGCAAACCCGGATCAGCCCTTCATCGCGCCAGCGCTCATAGGGCACCCCGTCGCGGTCGGCGCGGGCTTTCAGCTCTTCGCCGGGCACGAAGAACGCGGGCTTGAGCGTCACTTGCCCGTCCGGGTGATGGAAGGCTGCGACAACGGCCGTCAGATCGCCCGAGCGCGACAGGTCCACCCCAAGCCAGCAAGGCAGTTGCTCAAGGTCTTCCTCGTCATCGTCGAACACCCGCGCATCATAGGTGTCGAAGTCGAAGAGCGGGTCGCGCGAGTTCCCGAGCCATCGGTTCAGGTTGAATTGCTCGAAGCTGTAACGCTCGCCCGGACTGTCCTTCGCCTTGCGGGCCAGCGAGCGCAGCCCGTCGAGGTCGGGAAAGCCATGCGCCAGGCCGGGGTTCACCCGATGCCAGAGCGCTTCGTCTTCCCAATCCGCGCCCGGATCGGGCTCGAAGAGGATCGGCAGGAACTCGGGGTTCACGATCTGCCCAAGCGCCACACCGCGCGCATAGGCGTAAAGCTCGGCGGCCAGACCTTCGTTCCCGCGTCCTGCGGTGGTGGCAATGACGGTCAGCCCGCCCGCGCGCTTCGCCATGCCCGATTGCAGCGCTTCCCAAAGCTCGCGCCCCTGCCAGACGTGAATCTCGTCCGCCAGAACGAAGGTGGGCGTCGTGCCGTGCTGCGCGCGCCCATCCGAGGAAACAGCCTTCAGCGCCGAGCCGTCGCGGGTGCTCTTGATCGCCTTCGGCGCGTTATGGGCGTCATAAAGCCGGGTCACGGCCTCAAGGCGCCGGTCTTGCCGGATGATCTCGGCCGCTTCGCGAAAGCCGATGCCCGCCTGTTCGCGATCCGAGGCGGCAAAGATGATCTGCCCGGCGGGCACCCGTTCCGGGCCAAGCAAGTGCAACAGCGCCAGCGCGGCGGCGAGCGAGGTCTTGCGGTTGCCGCGCGGGATCATCAGGAAGACCATCTTCACGACGCGGGCGCCCTGCGCATCGCGCGGGCCATAGATGCGCCGAACGATGCGCTCTTGCCAGGGCGCAAGCTGAAAGGCGCGCTTCGGCGCGGTGCTGGCCGGATGGCGCAGCCGTCGCAGGAACTGCACCGCCCGCTCGCCCGCGCCTTGCGGGTCGTCGATCGGCGAGCCGTCGAAGACCCAGGTCGGATAGGTGCTTTGGCTCGTCATGCGTCACACCGACAGCGGGTCATCGTCTTCGGCATCCTCGGGCGCGGCCGAGCCGATGCGGGCGCGCGAGGTCGGCGTGAGACCATATTCCGAAGCAAGTTGCCGGGCGGTCTGGGCTGCGCGGTTCCAGATGCCGAAGGCGGTCTTGTCGATCACCCCGCCTGCCGCCGTGCGATCGGCTTCGATCTGCCGACAGATGCCCACGGCCGAACAATAGGCTTCGACGCCCGCCAGATCGGCACGGGTGACGATCCGGCGCGCGATCAGTTGCGGAAAGATGCGCTTCCATTCCGCCTTCGCGTGAAGCGAGAGATAGGCGGGCGCGGGCGGCACCTTCGTCAGCGCCTCGGCATCGGGTTTGAGTGCGGGCTTCACCCCGCGAAGGGCAATGGCGCTCATTGCAAGTCCTTAAGATAAGTGGAAAACTGCCCCCAGCCATTGAAGCAAGAGACAGAACAGCCATGCGAAATTGCCTTATCGTCTTTCTCGTTTTGACCAATGCCGCGACGGGATACGCCCTGTTCCAAGGGATCGACGAATACGAACGGGTTCGGACGCAGTTCGTCGAGGCCCGACAGAAGATCGCCGAAATGGAATCCACGAAGACCACGGATTTCGAGCGCGAGAACTACGGGCAAGAATGCGTCAAATGGCTGAGGGAAGAGGGCACCAAGGACGGGAAGCGCGACGGTGAATTCTACCTTGGGCGTTCTTGGAAGAAATACGGCCAGATGGTTTTCGAAGTCATCGTGCCGAAGGATCAAATCGGACGGAAGACCGGGAACTTCCTTTGCACCTTCGATGCGCAAAGCGGCATGATGTATTCGCTTGAAGGACCGGCCCAAGAGCGCTGGATGTTCTACTAAGCGCTTCATGCGGCCACCGCCTGCGCCGTCGCGCCGAAGTTCGCCTCGAAGGCCGCGCGCATGAAGCCGGTCGGGGTCACGCTGCGCGCATTCGCCCGCGCGCGGCCCTTGCCCTTCATGTCACGGATCACATTGGCCTGCGCCGGGCCGGGCAGCGGGGTTTTGGCGGGCATCACGAAACCGCCCCCGGTCCAGAGGCATGTTTTCTTGGTGTAATGCTCGGAGGGTGCCAGCCGGGAATAGTCGCAGGGGTCGAAGCTGTGATCGGGCTTGCGCCAATAAGTGCTGATCGTGCTGCGCGGGTTCTCGATCAGATAGGGCACTTCGAAGAACTCGGCCCATTCCGCGGCGATGGCGAAAAGTTCGATGGCATCGGCCAGCGCGTGCAGACCCTTGCCCTTGAACCAGCGCGCGCCCGAGGTCGCCAGATCATCGCAGGGCGGAAAGGCCGCGAAGAACCGGCAGCGCTCCACCATGTCGCGGGTCGGTTTCCAGCGCCGCGCATCGGCCTGAACGAAGTGGACATTGCCTTCGGTGCGGTTGCCCGGATGCTGAATGTCGATGCAGTAGCAATCCCAACCCGCAGCCGCGAAGGGCTCGGCAGACTTGCCCGAGAGTTCATAAAGGAAGATCGCTGCGGGCTTCATGCGGCCACCGCCCGCAGCTCAAGGCCGCGCCTGCGCCCGATCTCGGCAATGGCAACGATGTTCCATGCCGTGCCATCGTGAAGGATGCGATCGGCCACCGACACGCCCGGCAGCCAGCGCAGAAGGAACACCGCGTTCTTCGTCGTGGCCTCGGTCGCAGCGGTCAGGAACTCGGACACGCCCGCCTGACGCAGCTCGGCCCGGCCTTGCGCATAGGTCGCCCAGGTGGTCGTGACGGCCCCCGAAGCCGCCACCGTCTCGGTCAGCCGTTGCAGGGCGATGCGGTTTTGAAGCTTTCCGGCCTGCATCGTCACACCCGCCACCGGACAACGGCCTCAAGCGCCATCGCGCCATGTGTCAGCGTCAGCTCGGGCTGCGGATCGCGCAACCAGACCATGCGAGGTTGCGCCCAGTCGTCGAGGCTGATTTCCGCCGTGTCCTTCGGCCCGAACTCCAGCGCACCATAGATCGCCGCCCCGATCTGGCGCGCGGTGTCGGCACCGTCTTCCTGCGCCCAGATATGCAGCGTCAGGAACACCCGCGCGAGACGTTGCGACCCGGCCGCGCAGCCCAGGAACTCGGTGCGGGCATCGCCCAGCACCACCGAAGGCAGGCGCTCGGGGCGGATGCTGCCTGCGCGAATGTTCGCGGGTTGCACATGGGCCAGCACCTCGGGCGCGTCGATCAGCGCCGCCCGCACGGCGGTTTGAAAGGCAAGAGCCGGGTCAAGCATGACCACCCCCTTGCGCGGCCTTGCGCACGGCTTGACCGATGGCGCGGGCGATCCGGCGCCGGGCGCGATCCTCGGTCAGACGCGCAGCGGGCAGAAGGAAGGGCTGCGCCGCGGTGCCGGGGTGCTGCGTCCCTGCGAACTGCCCGGCGTTCACATGCGGCTTCGTGCCGAACTCGACAAGGTGGCCGTGACGCTGTTCGGGATTGCCCACGGTGACAAGCGCCTGATTGGCCCCCGCGACGCGACGGCCACCGCCTTCGGCATAAGCCGGGGTCTCGGCGCCGGGCGGGGTCACGACGATGGAAGCTTTCAGATCACCCTCGGCCTCGGGGGCAAGGCTGCGCGCGGTGGCGGCGAGGTCTTCGGCCGCCTGCACCACGGCGGGGCGCAGGGCTTCCAGAACGGTCGCAGGAATCGCTTCAAGGCGCCGCGCCAGCCGGGCGGCTTGGGCGTTCAGGTCCAGCTCGGCCATGTCAGACCACCCAGACCCGGTGCGGTTGCAAAATGTCATGCACCCCGAACGGCACGGCAAAGGGCGCACCCCCGGCCTGCGCGGTCTCGCGGGTCTCATACCAGTAAGCGGCGAGCATCAGCACCGCTTGCCGGATCGCGGCCGGAAGGGGGTCGGTCAGCGGCGCACCGATGAAGCTTGCGACATGGGCTTCGGCTGCGTCGATCTGGTGCGACAAAAGCGCGTCGTCGAGGTCATGGTCGAGGTTGAGCTGGGCTTTCAGCTCGGGCACGGTAACGAAAGGCATACTCGAAAACTCGTCAAAGAAGGCGTGTGTAATAATGTAACACATCCTGTCAACGGTTTGAAGAGTCTGCGAAAAAGTTATTTAGCGCCCATCCTGCGCGGACCTCCCCCCGCCGGTCCGGGGAATGGGGAGAAGTCGGAAGGTGCCCCCACCCGCTTTATTGAATTAGGCGACACTTTATACCGGCGAGGTTAAGGGATAAGTCCTTTCTCCGTAAAAACCACGACATATATGGGCCAAAGGAAGCCAAGAACAAACGCAAGAGCAGATATTGCAACAGACATAGAGGAAACAATCGACCACCTTCTGTGGGCGCTCCAAGAACGTTCAGCCAGGTCATGAAATCTCTGAGATTTTGAAATTAGTTCATCCCTCGATCCATTTGCGCCTTCAGTCATGCTTCTTGGGTAACTCATAATCACGGGAATGCTTTGAATTGCCTCATTGGCAATTTCCCGATTTGAAGAGCATGCAATATGTTCAGCAAATTTTGATCTCGATAGCGATAATGAGTATACGACCGCGGCGGCAGCGATAATTCCAAACAAGAAACAGATATAACTCGGAACGAGTTGCGCAAACGTATAATCTGGATCAGGCGAGCCTCCCGCAAAGCTGGAGAGAGACACAATGCCACCCGCAGATGCAATTCCAAGCCAAGCATGAAATTGGCTCATTCGGTTCTCAGAATCATTTTCTATGTTGCTAACTCTTTCTTGAGTGGTCTTTTGGTCTATCGCCATTCCATGCCCTATTGAATATAGCCGCTGGCTCTTAGCAACCAAGAGTTAAATTGATTAATCAATGAAAACACTAGGGGATTACCCACCCTAGCTTTTTGTTCCGACGCACCCCATCCTTCTTGCCGTTCCAGACAATATAGTATCCGTTAGGATGAAGCGAACTATCATGGCAATGGGCTACCCTGTGTTCCGGCTCTCCTTGTTGGCTCGGTAGTCCGTGCCTGTGTCGCACCCCGCAGGGGCACTCGAAAAGGCCAAGCGGGCTTTCATTGAAGTAATTGGCAATGACTTCGTAGGTCGGAATTTTCTTGTCCATGTGGATCCCCGATCATATGCCAGATCAGGCTACAATCAGTCGCGCCTCTTGGCTACTCAAACAGCGACATGTCAGGCAGTTTCCACACTTATATACTTGCCCCGCAGATCACCGGGGCGCAGCACTTCTTCCACCGGCCAGCTTCCGGCCTATGTGATCAATCACGGCTCCCATGTCCACCCCGGCCAAGGCGCATACCATCGCAAGGTCGCGACTCGGCCGGGTCAGGTAGTCGCGTGCCTCGCGCATGATCAGGGCTTTGTCGGCGGGCTTGGGCACATGGCGCGGCCCCTTGGTCGCGTCTTCCACCGTGCGATAAAGCACCTCAAGCCACAGGTTCCGCTCAGGGTTCCAGCGTGAAGGCGCTTCAAACATCGCCCGCTCGCTCTTGCCTTTGCTTCACCCGGTCATGGCAGGGCTTGCAGAGGGCTTGCCAGTTGTAGCGGTCCCAGAAGAGCGCCTTGTTCCCCTTGTGCGGGGTGATGTGATCGACCACGCTCGCCACCGCCCCGCAGATCGCGCAACAGGGGTGCGCTTCAAGGAACGCCGCGCGCTCTTTCTCCCAATCGGTCGTGTAACCGCGTTCACGGGCCGAGGGGCGTTTCGCATCGTGGCGGCGCTTGCGGGCGCGGTCGGCGTCTTTCTGGCAAGTGCAGCGCTCGCCATGCGGCACAAGGCGGCCACAGGCGCAGATATGGGGCGGGCGGGGCATGGTCAGGTCATCGCTTTCAGACGGCGCAGGCCCTCGCGGTCAAAGGCCGGGTCGAAGCCCAGCTCTTCGATCTCGCGCAGCCGCGCGGGGGTGTAGGCGTCGGGGCCGGGACCGGCGGGACCGCTGGGACCGGCGTTGCCCTCGTCCCCGTTCAACGCGATCAGATGCGCGAGCTTGCCGTCGAGCGCCTGCGCAATCTCGGTCGGTGTCGCGGCCCAGGTCTCGGCCGGGCTCCAGCCAAGCCACCCCGTGCCGAAGCGGTAAAGCTCTGAATAGGCATCCGCCCAGGGCTTCGGTGCGGCCGGGGTGGCGGTCTCTGCCGTCTCGGCCGTCTCGGTCATCGGGGCAAGGAAGAGGGTCAGAAGCGCGCCGAGCGGCGCGGTGACGGCCTCTTTCACCGCCGAGATGGGGGCGGCAGCGAAAGAGGCCAGAAGGGCCTCGGCGGCGTTGCGTTCAACCGCCGAAGCCCGGATGATCGCCTGAACGGTCTGCAAGCGGAACTGCCCGAGCCCAAGGAGAAGACCCGGCCAGCCATCGTGCAGGCGTTCAAGCGTCATCGCCGCGCGCAGCGAGGGGCGCAGCACCACGGCCCAACCCCCGTGATGCAAAGTCACCTCTTCGTTGCGCGCAAGCGGGGTCATGGCTCAGGCGGCAAGCTTGAGCTTCACCAGCGCCTCGCCCGGCGTCACGCGACCACCGACACGGCGGCGGGCGTGCAGCTTGACGATGCCATTCGTCGCGCCGGTGTAATCGTCGCGCATGACGCTGAAGCCGGTATGGTCGGCGATCGTGTAACCCGAGGCGAAGTCCCCGAAGACGATCGGCGTCTTGCCGGTGGTCGCGTCGTCCATGTCGGGCGCCTCATAGACCGGGCGGCCGAGCAACAGCGACGGTTGGCCCGCCGCAAGGCCGCTTTGCCACAGAAGTTGCCCGTCGAGGTCGGCCAGCTTGCGGATGCTCGCCATCGTCTTGCGGTTCATCATCCACGCGCCATTCTGCGCATAGGGCGTCTTCACCGCATAGAAGAGGTCCAGCAGCGTGTCGGCCGTCAGGGTCGGCGCGTCGAGTTCCTGCACCTCGGTCGCGGTCAGCACGCCCTCGGCCGCGGTGGTGCCGTTGCCCTTGACGAACCATTGCGCTTCGAGCTGGCCGAAGCGGCGGGCGATATGGGCGCTCAGATAGCCATTCAGATCGACCTGCGCATCTTCGAGCAGAACCCGCGTCACCGGCACGATCACCGCCATCTCATGCGGCTTGAGGTCGATCTGTTCGAAGGTCGGCTCGGATTCCGGGCGCGCGGCGGTCTCGGTCACATGGGCGGGCTGCACCTCGTTGACCAGCCGGGGCAGTTGCAGCAGCGGCCCGCTCATGGAAATGACCGAGGCAAGCCCGCGCACGGGCGATTGTTCGGCGATCTTTTCGATGATCGCGGTCGAGACGGTTTCGGGGGCGAGGATGCCGCCGGTCGAGGGGGCGCCATAGGCGAGGCTCTTCGTCTCGGACTTGTCGCCGGTGCGCAGGTAATGCACGAAGCCCTTCACCTCGTCGGCGGCCATGATCGGGCTTTGCACGCCGGTCACGGCCAGGCTCGGCCGGTTCGTCTTCGCTTCAAGCTTGTCGAGGCGGGCCTTGATCTCGTCAAAGGCTTTGGTGTCGATCTGCGGCGCTTGGGCCGCGATGTCTTCTTGTTCCATCTGTGTGAACTCCGAATTGCAATGCGTTGATTTGAAAGAGGTGATCTGCGCGCCCGGATGCGCCGGGACGGCAACAATACTGATTTCGTGCAGCTCAAGCGCGGTGATCCGGCGGCCCCGGCCTTCGCGCTTGGCATCCTTGGTGACAAAGCCGATCGACAGGCCCGAGACGGCCCCCGCCTTGACCATCGCGCGCACCTCGCGGGCGCGTTCCACGTCGTCGATCAGAAGGCGCCCCTTCACCGTCAGACCGGCCTCGGTCTCGGCGATCCGGTCCCAGACGCCAATCACCTGCGCCTGATCATGGGCAAAGAGCATCGGCAGCGCGGCGGGGGCGGTGAAGGCGCCTTTCACGATCACGTCGCCCACGCGGTCGGCAGAGCCGAACGGCCAGGCAATCCCGGTGATCTCGCCCGCCTCGGTCACGGCGAGCTGCGCCTTGATTTCGAGCCGGTCGGTCATGGCTTGACCTCAACACCGCTCCAGCGCGCATCCAGGATCGCGAAGGCGAGCGGGAAGACCTCGGCCAGCGGGCGGTTCTCGGCATAGGCGGCGCAAAGGTGCTTCGCCTCTTCGGGGGTCATCCCTGCGCCGATCAGGCCAAGGCGGATCACCTGCGCGAGAACCTGCACCGGGAAGGCCATGTTGACGAGCTGGGCATAGAGCGCGCCGGTGCCAAGGCCGGTCAGGCGCTCCAGCTCGGTCAGCATCGGGTCGGTCAGGGTGAAGGCGCGCTCGGCATCGCCAAAGAAAGCGCGCAGGGTGATGCGGTCAGTCATGCGGGGCATCCTCGGGGGCAGGATCAGCCACCGGATCAACCGCAGGGGCGGCGCCGGTGGTGGTGTAGGGGTTTTGCAGCGTGTCGCCATCGGCGCGCGGCGGCAGGTTCAGACCGGCGCGCACCTCGTTGGCGGTCATCGCGCCCATGCTGCGATACTGCCCATAGGCGGCGGCACGGGCGGCGGTGTCGGTGGTGGTCAGGTCGTCCGTGACGAACTCGACATAAAGGCGGCGGCGTTCCTCGGGCGAAAGCAGGCAGCGCGCATAGGCCCAGGACCAGGACGCCAGCCACGGCTTCAGCGTCACTTGCAGGAATTGCCGGGCCATCTCTTCGGTATTGCTCCAGGTGCCCCGCGTCAGCTCGAAGAGCATCGTCGGTGGCACGCGGAAGGCGCGGGCAATCTCGCGGATCTGTTCCAGACGGTTCTCGGCGAATTGCGTGTCGGCGAGCGTCATCGTCACCGCTTCATAGCTCATGCCCTCGTCCAGAATCGCGGTGCCGCCCGAACGGCCCGCGCCATGCGCCGCCGTCCAGCTTGTCGCCAGCTTCGCCTTGGCTTCGTCGCCGAGGGTCTTTTCGGTCTTCAGGATGCCGCCGGGCTTGCCGCCGTTCGCAAAGAGCTTGGCGATATGTTCTTCAAAGGCGAGGGCAAGACCGATGGCTTCGCGGCCAAGCGTGATCGGCGAGGCACCTCCGAAGGCGCTCACATGCAGAATGTCGGTGAAGGGGTAGCGGTGGCGGCCATCGGCGAGCTGCACCAGATAGGCCGGTTCGCCGAAGTCGTCGGTTTCGACCTGAACCATGTGCGGTTCGAGCCGATGCAGCTCGACAGGGGCGCCGGTGGCATTGCGCACGACAAGGGCGAAGCCGTGGCCGCGCAAGAGCGCATCGGTGGTAAGCTGCACCCGCAGCGCCTCGGCCGAGGTCCAGGGGTTCGCCTCGTCATGGATCAGCGAAAAGGCCGCGTGATCGGTGACGCTCGCCCGCCCGTCTTTCTCGAAGAGCTTCGCGGGCAGCGAGCCCACCGTCTCGGCGATCAGCGCCACCGCACAGGCGACGGCAGGCACACGCAGGGCGCTTTCGGTGGTGACGGTCTTGCCGGTCAGGGTCGGGGCAAGCCCAAACAGCGGAAGGGCGGCAGGCGTCGAAACGCCCACCGCCTTTTTCTGAAATGCAGAAAGGAACTTTTGAAACATCGCAACTGAAAACAGGGGCACTCGTATGGGTATAATAATACCACATGCCCGAATCCAGCCGCAAGGGAAATGTTATATTATTGCGGAATGAGGTGGTCCAAACTCAGGCCGGGGTAGGCAATGGAGTTCACCAGTTCCACGCGCTGTTGCAGCATCCCTTGTGGCATCTGACCATAACGCCCGGTCATCGAAGCCTCGGTGTGCCCAAGGATGAAACCGAACTGACTGTCCAGATACCCGGCCCGGCGCAGCGCATCGGTCGCGCCATGACGGAAAGAATAGAGAGACAGGCCGCGCCCGTTCTTGAGGCCGATCCGCGTCAGATACTTGCCGAACTCGCGCGAGAATTCGGCCATCATCTGCCCCCGTTCGTTGCGCTTGGCGCCGGGGAAAAGTTGCTTGTCGCCCGCCTTCACCCGTTCCGCGTGGTATTGCAGGAAGCCGAGGCGGATCAGCTCGGGGTGAATGGGCAGCACCCGCATGGAACCTTCGGTCTTGACCGACTTGCCTTGCTCGGTCTGTTCGCCCTCGGTGGTAATGTGGAAAATCCAGTGGCCGTGCAGCTCGCGCACGTCACTTGTCGCAAGCTGGCCGATCTCGCCATTCCTTGCGCCGCTGAACAGCATGATCAGGGGCACCCAATAGCGGTGGTCGCGGATCAGCACCTTGCCGGGCCGGGAGATATAGCGCCATTCGCCTTCCTTGTCGCTTTGCGCCCCGGTGAAGAGCGGCGACTTGAACAGCGTGTTCAACTGATCGGACGTGAAGGTGAAGGTCTTTGAGTTCTTCTCTTTCTTAAGGGCCATGCGCGACACGGGGTTCTGTGCCAGATAGCCATTCTCGACAAGCCAATTGCAGAAGGCACCAAGGCTCGACAGGTAACGGTTCACGGTGCGGTCGGACAACTTGGGCCGCCCGAGCTTTTCGTTCGCCTTCACGATCTGCCGAATTGTCATGCCCTTGAAGTCCTTCACCTCGGTTGCCCGGATCGGATACTTCACCAGAAGGGCCTTCCAATCGCGAACGGCCATCTTGTCGATCGCATGAACCGGAAAGCCCGCCCCCACGACTTCGACAAAGATGCCGATGTCGCGCCTGATCTGATTGAGCCGGTCGGGCGTCACCCTGTTCGGGTTTTCGCTCGCAAACGTCTCGAAGACTTCCATGATCGTCTCGCCGGGCTTGGCGAACTCACGGCGCCCGCCGGTGGGCGGCTTCACGATCGGGTCGGACGGGTGGCCGGTGTAATCGCCCCGGTCACGCTCAAGGGTGCGTTGAAGCGCTTCGATCTCTGCCCGCATCATGTGCCGGGCGAGGCTGATCCAATCCGGCGTTCCGGGTTCGACCAAAAGGCGATTGTTGTGCAGGTAGGCGTTCACCTCATGCGCGATAAGAGCGGTGTTGCCTTCAATGAGGTGCTTCCGCATGTCTTTCAGCTTCGCCTCGCGCGCATGGGCCGAGACTTCACCGGCGCGCTGCATCACTTGAAGATCAAGGGTCGCGTCCAGAATTGTCAGCGGCTCGGCGTCCTTGATCTCGCCGCGCTGCGCCTTTTCGACAAGCTTCGTCTTCTCTGCCTCGATCTGCGCGGGCGAGGGCAGGGCGGCCCGGTCGGCTTCGTCGCGGGCCAAGGTGGTGGTGTAATGGTCCCAAACGGCATGGTCACGGTCGGCAGGCACCAGGGCCTTGCGGGTCCGAAGGTCGTCGAACTCGCGTTGCCAGTTGGACAGCACCGGATAGAGCCGCCGCTTCGCCTCGGCCTCGTCATTCGTGCCAAGTGCTTTCACCAGCTCACGCTTTCCGAGGGTTTCGACCAGATCTAGGGGGACGCGGATTCGCGCTGAATAGGCAGAACCGCGCCGGATGAGGTGGCTAATGCGCGCCATGAAATGCACCAAGTGGAAGGGTTGTGTGTTACATCCATGTGTTACAGATTGAGGCCGAAAAGTCAATGTTTTGCATATTGTTAGGGGAAAATAAGGGCTTGGCGAAAACATTATTATGTTCTCGCCGCCCCGACCATCCTTCACATCGAGAAGGAAATCCCGCAGCCGCAGCTGGCCGTCGCATTCGGGTTTTGCACCACGAACCGCGCCCCGATCAGCTCTTGCGTGTAGTCGATCACCGCATCTTGCAGGAAGGGCAGGCTGACCGGGTCGATCAGCACGCGCTGACCTTCCGCCTCGATCACCAGATCATCGGGGGCGGCCTCGGCCTCCAGCTTCAGGTCATATTGGAACCCCGAACAGCCGCCGCCCTCGACCGCAACGCGCAGCGCCTTGGGCGTCGCTTCCTGCGCATTCAGTTTCGCCAGGCGCGCAAAGGCGCGGGGGGTGACTTTCGGCGGCAAAAGCATCGGGTTGGACCTGTTCTGTTGTTCCCTTTAGAGTATAGGAGGGGGCATGCCCTGCGACAAGGTGAGGTGAGAAATGCTGCAACCCTATGCCTGCAATCCCGAGGCCAGCCGGGGGCGGCGTTTCGCCGAAAGCTATTCCACCTTCCGCACGCCGTTTCAGCGCGACCGCGACCGGATCATCCATTCCTCGGCGTTCCGGCGGCTCAAGCACAAGACCCAGGTCTTTGTCGAACACGAGGGCGATTATTACCGCACCCGGCTGACCCATACGATCGAGGTGGCGCAGGTGGCACGCACGATCGCGGGCGCCTTGGGGCTGAACACCGATCTGGCCGAGGCGGTGGCCTTGGCGCATGATCTGGGCCATCCGCCCTTCGGTCATACCGGCGAGGATGCGCTGGCGCTGCTGATGGAGCCCTATGGCGGTTTTGATCACAACGCCCAGGCGCTGCGGATCGTGACGCGGCTCGAACGCCATTACGCCGATTTCGACGGGCTGAACCTGACCTGGGAGACGCTGGAGGGCATCGCCAAGCACAACGGCCCGGTGGCGCAGCCGTGGAATTACGCCCTGGCCGAGGTGAATGCGCAATGGGATCTGGAACTGGGCACCAACGCCAGCGCCGAGGCGCAGGTGGCGGCCGTCGCCGATGACTGCGCCTACAACCACCACGATCTGCACGACGGCCTTCGCGCCGGGCTGTTCACCGAATCCGACCTGTGCGAATTGCCGGTGCTGGGCGAGTGCTTTGCCACGGTGGACAAGCTTTACCCCGGCCTTGACCCGATGCGGCGCCGCCACGAGGCCTTGCGGCGGGTCTTTGGCGTGATGGTCGAAGACGTGATCGCCGTGGCGAAGAACCGGCTTGAGTCCCTGCGGCCACGCCATGTCGACGAGATCCGCGCGATGCAGGGGCCGATCATCCGGTTTTCCAAACCGCTTTACCAGAACATCAAGGCGATCAAGGGGTTCCTGTTCACCCGCATGTATCGCGCCCCCTCGGTGGTGGTGGAACGGCAGCGGGTGACGGGGATCGTGAATGCGCTTTTCCCGCTGTTTCTGGAACGTCCCGAGCTTTTGCCCGAGGATTGGCAGGCCGATGTCGCCCGCGCGCGGGCGAAGGGGAATTCGGAACTGGCGCGGACGGTGCTGGATTACGTCGCGGGCATGACCGACCGCTTCGCGATCCAGGAGCATCAGCGGCTCTTCGGCGCGGACTGAGCGCGCAGTCGCGTATTTGCGCCAAGAAGAAACGCAGGAGTTTCCTTGGGTGAAATGCGCGCCGTCATCGGCGCGGCGAAATGCGCCGTCCCCCGGGGCAAGGGGACGGCGCACCGGTCTCAGCCAGCTTCGGCGTCACATTCGCCTTCGTGACCGAAGGCATCCTTGTTCGCCTTTTTCTGGATCTTGATGTCGCCGGGGCTCGCGCCCTCCTCGGTCATCCGGGTGATGATCTTGTCGGCGGCCTTCTGACGTTTCTTGTCCATCACATCGTCGTCGGACATGGCATCCTCCAAAGTGTTCAGACAGGCGACCTCTGTCGCATCCTCAGCCTAACACAACTTTAACGCGCATGCCATGCCTTCCGGCGGGGGCCCTTATTGCATCATTTCCTTCGTCGCCGACAGCTTCACGCCCTCATAATCCCGCACGACGCGGTCGATGTCCCATTGCAGCCGGGTCAGGAAGACGATGTCGCCGTCGTGGTCGGTCGCAATGTGCTGCTTGTTCACGTTCACCAGCTTCTCGACCAGATCCTTCGGCCCCTGCACCCAGCGGGCGCTGCTGAATTGCGAGCTCTCAAACCGCACCGGAATGCCGTATTCGACCTCGATCCGGCTGGCCAGCACGTCGAATTGCAGCGCGCCGACGACGCCGACGATGAAGCCCGAGCCGATCATCGGCTTGAAGACCTTGGCGGCCCCTTCCTCGGCGAATTGCATCAGCGCCTTTTCCAGATGCTTGCCCTTCATCGGATCGGTCGAGCGCACGGCCTGCAGCAGTTCCGGCGCAAAGGACGGAATGCCGGTGAAGCGCAGCTTTTCGCCCTCGGTCAGCGCATCGCCGATGCGCAGCTGGCCGTGGTTCGGAATGCCGATGATGTCGCCCGCCCAGGCCTCCTCGGCCAGTTCGCGGTCGGCGGCCAGAAACAGCACCGGGTTCGACACCGCCATCGGCTTGCCCGAACGCACATGCAAAAGCTTCATGCCGCGCTCGAAATGCCCCGAGGCCAGACGCACGAAAGCCACGCGGTCGCGGTGCTTGGGGTCCATGTTCGCCTGCACCTTGAAGACGAAGCCGGTGACCGGGGTCTCGTCCGAGGCAATCTGCCGCTCGGCCGCCTTTTGCGGCTGCGGCTCGGGGCCGTATTCGCCCATGCCGTCCATCAACTCCTTGACGCCAAAGGAATTGATCGCAGAGCCGAACCAAATGGGCGTCATGTGGCCTTCCAGGAAGCTTTGCCGGTCGAAGGCGGGCAGCAACTCGCGCGCCATCGCCACTTCCTCGCGCAGCTTCGCCAGCAGATCGGGGGGGACGTGATCGGCGAGCTTCGGATCCTGAAGCCCGTCGATCTTGATGCTTTCGGCCACCCGGTTGCGGTCGGCGCGGTCCATCAGTTCCAGCCGGTCGTGCAAGATGTCGTAGCAGCCGACGAAGTCGCGCCCCATCCCGATCGGCCAGGAAGCCGGGGCGACGTCGATCGCCAGATTTTCCTGAATCTCGTCGATGATCTCGAACGTATCCCGGCTTTCGCGGTCCATCTTGTTGCAAAAGGTCAGGATCGGCAGATCGCGCAGCCGGCAGACCTCGAACAGTTTCCGCGTCTGGCTTTCCACCCCCTTCGCCCCGTCGATCACCATGATCGCGGCGTCAACCGCGGTCAGCGTGCGATAGGTGTCCTCGGAAAAGTCCGAGTGGCCGGGGGTGTCGACCAGATTGAAGCGGTAATGCCGGAAGTCAAAGCTCATCGCCGAGGCGGAAACCGAGATGCCCCGCTCCTGTTCCAGCTTCATGAAGTCCGACCGCGTGCGCCGCGCCTCGCCCTTGGCCCGGACCTGACCGGCCATCTGGATCGCGCCGCCAAACAGCAGGAATTTTTCCGTGAGCGTGGTTTTCCCGGCGTCGGGGTGCGAGATGATCGCAAAGGTCCGGCGGCGGGCGATTTCGGGCGGGAGGGGGGCACGGTTGCTCATGCGCGGCCTTTACCGCAAGGCGGGATGGCGGGCAAGAAGGACGGATTTTTCGCGCCCGACCTGCGGCAAATTGATCCGGATCATGGCGCGCTGCGTAGAATCGTTCCAAGCTTCCACCCTCGTCGGGCGGGTTTCGTGGGGGAGCCTGTCTTCGGCGGAGGGGTCGTTTACGCGCCCGGCCCCGATCGGGACAGGAGGCTGCCATGGCAAGGGTCGATCCCGCTGCCGGGTCCTTGAATGTGCGCGAAACGGTTCTGTGCCCCTATTGCGGGGTGCCGCTGTTCAGCGCCAGGGATCGTGAAAGACATCTGGACTTGAAACTGTGCCGTTCCGAGGGCGAGGGGGCTTGGGATTGCGCCGATTGCACCGATCCGCATGCGCGCCCGGAAGACCGCTGCGGCCGCGCGGCGGGGTAGCTCAGTCCTTCTTGCGAAACAGCGCCTCGCGGCCGACGCGGTCAAGCATCTCGCGCCCGGCCTCGGTGCCGAAATGGGGGGTGTGGGTCAGATCGGGCAGACGGGCCTTGATCTCGGCCGACAGTTCCTCGGGCATCAGGTTCAGCGTCGCCTCGGACACCTGCAGGCTTTCGACCGGCACGCCCTCGGCATAGACGATCTCGTGGCGGTCGAAGACCAGCGCGAAATAATCGACATAGCCGCCCTCGCGGCGCCAGACATGTTCGCCATCGACCAGATGCTTGGCCTGCACAAGGATTTCCGCCGTGTCGCCCAGCCGCTTTTCGCCGCGCCGATAGAGGAACACGCGGTGATGCGGCGCCACGACCAGATCGCTTTCATTGCCGAGCGTTCCGGCCGAAATCACCACCGGCGCGAAAGAGCCGAGCGCGCGCAGCGTCGCGCGTGCCACCAGCCGCACCGGCTGCGGTCCGCTGTCGCGCGTCAGCACCCGGTCGCCCGGGGCCAGCGTCTCGATCGGGCGCTGCGCGCCGCCCGCCATGGTGATCAGCGTGCCGGTGGTGAAGGCGATGCAGACCAGATCCGAGAGCCGCACATCGCCCGGATCATCGGTGGCCTCAAGCAGCGTGTAATCGACCCGCGGCGCGATCGGCGACAGCGGCAGGGCGTAAAGGATCTGCGTTTCCTCGTGCCGGATCAACAGGATATCGACCGTATCGCCGTCGGGCGTGATGAAGACATGCCGCGCCATCAGGGCGATCCGGTCGCCCTCGGCGCCCAGCTCCGAGCCCGCGCAGATGCGCTGCCCGGTCTCGGGATCGGCGGCGATCAGCAGCCGCAACGGCCGCGCGGCGCGGTCCAGCTGATAGATGTCGCCCGGCTGGCACAGCGCGGCCAGATCAAGCCCGTCGCCCTGATTGGCGCCCGAGGTCACCCAGATCAGATCGGCCTCATAGACGTGGACGACCTGAGGCGGCAGGGAACGCGAGGCGGTCATGGCGGGTCCGGGGAACGAGGGGTTGGGCGAGGATCGCAGCATCTGTTGCAATTTCGGTTAATGCCCGCGCCCCCGCCCGTCAAGGCGCCGCCACGGACCGCCGGGGCAGGGGGCGCTTGCCCCCCTTCTGCTCGCCATTCACCCCCCGGGATATTTCGGGCAAGATGAAAGGCATCCGGTTTCATCTTGCTGCAAATATCCCGGGGGGAGTCCGCTTGCGGAACGGGGGCAGCGCCCCCCCTTACTCGGCCTGTCGTGCCGCGCGCCCGCCGCGGCGCTGGGCCAGACGCGGCGCGCGGGTGGGCAGCTCGGCCATCACCGCGCGGCGCTCTTCGGGGCTCATCCGCGACCAGCGGCCGATCTCGTCCAGCGTGCGCAGGCAGCCGATGCAAAGCCGCTCGGTCGGGTGGATCTGGCAGATCTTCACGCAGGGCGTGTCGATTTCCGCCCGTTTCCAGATCCCGTCGGTGTTTTCCGGCCTGTTCTCAGCCATGCGCGCGCCCCAGATGCGCAAGGCGGTCGAGCGCGCCTTGCAGAATGAACCCCGCCGCGACGTGATCGACCAGTTCGGCCCGGCGTTTGCGCGACAGATCGGCTTCCAGCATCGCGCGCTCGGCCGCCACCGTCGAGAGCCGCTCGTCCCAGAAGGTTATCGGCAAGGGCGTCAGCTTTTCAAGGTTGCGCGCGAAGGCCCGGGTCGATTGCGCCCGCGGCCCCTCGGAGCCGTCCATGTTCACCGGCAGCCCGAGGACGAACCCGGCGATTTGCCGCTCGGCCACGGTCTTCATCAGATCCGCCAGGTCGAGGGAGAATTTCTCGCGCCGGATCGTGCGCAGGGGCGTCGCGATGCCCCGCAGCGTGTCCGAGACCGCGACCCCGATCGTCTTCGTGCCCAGATCGAGCCCGGCCAGCGCCCCCACCCGCGGCAGCGCCGCGGCAAAGTCGTCCATCCCGGGGCAGATCATGGCGCGGCTCCGATCGTGCCAAGCGGCACCTGCGTGGCCGCTTCGATCTTTGCCAGATCCCCGGCGCGGCCGGTGAATTTCGTCCGCGCCTCGGTGGCGATCGCCGCGGCGCGGTCCGCCTCGCCCAGCACCCGCAGCGAGGAGATCAGCTTCGTCCAATCCTCGGCGCTGCCGCCCTCGTTCGCCAGCCGCGCGTTCAGGTTTTCGACCATGCCGCGGATCATCGCCAGACGGTCGGCGGGGGCCATGCCCTCGGCGGCCTGCATCTGCTCGGCCGAGGGGCCCGCGGGCACCGGCAGCGGCGGGGTGTAATCCTGCTCGCCCGCCAGCCAGGCCAGCGTCTCGATCCCTTGCGCGATCTCGGCCACCCAGGGCGCCTCGGGCGGCGAGGCCCGCAAGGACGCATCCCAGAGCCGGAAGGCCCGGTCGGGGCGGTCGTTCTGCCCCATCATCAGCCCGACATAGAACAGCGCCAGCCCGTCTTTCGGGTTCATGTCCAACGCCTTGGCAAAGGCCGCCTCGGCATCGGCCGTCACCAGCCCGCCCGCGGCAATGGTCATCAGCTCGCCCAGACGGGTGTAATCCGCCGCCTCGGCCCGGTCGCCCTTGAGCGCGATCAGCCGCCGCTGCGCCTCCCATCCGGCGCGGAAATTGCCCAAAGCCATCTCGTTTTCCGACAGCAGCGCCAGCCCCTGCGGATCATTCGGCCGCGCCGCCACCGCCTGACGCAGCCGCTCCATCAGCTCGAGGAATTTCGGATCGGGCTGCGGCACCGGGTTGCCCGCCGCCGCCGCCTGCGCCTCGGCGGCCTTGCGCTCGGCCGTGGCCGTCGCTTCCGCCGCGGCCTGATCCGGGCGGGCCTGATAAAGCGTCTCCGCCTCGGCCAGCCGCCCGGCCAGCGGCGCATCGGGCAGACCGGCCGCGCCGAGCCGGTCGTAGATCGCGAAAGCCCCCGCCAGCGCCGCCACCACCAGCGCCGCCGCCGCCACCGTGCCGCGCCGCGGCGCCTCGGCCGCCGCCGTGCCCGCCGCCTGCAGCGCCCGGTCCGCCTCCAGCAGCCGGCGCGAGATTTCCACCCGCGACCGCGCCGCCTCTTCCGGGCTCAGCACGCCGCGGGCAAGGTCTTTCTCCACCTCGGCCAGTTGCGCGCGATAGACCTGCAGATCCTGCGCCCCGGCGGGCAGGCCCTGTCCGCGCGGGCGCAGCAGCGTCAGGGCAAGGGCGAAGGCGATGGCGGCGACCAGCGTCGCGCAGATGATCCAGAACAGCATGGGGTCTCCTATCCTGCATCTCCCATAAGGCTTTTGGCGCCGTGCAGAAAGAGACAAGAGCGTGAAAGGCTGTCTCACGGCTCTGTGTTGCGCCTGTCGGGCACGATGTCGCTTTTTGCTGCCGATTGCCGCATGGGGGGGGCTTTCGGGGGTCCGGGCGGTTCATCTAAGGTGAAACAGCCAGACTCGGGGATGCAGCCTGTGCCACCCCCAACCCGAAGCGAGAGAGGGCCGATGAGACGCTATTCGATCTTCGCCGTGGCGCGCGAGGCGCTGCGCTACCACAGCGGTTGGGAAAAGGCCTGGGCCTCGCCCGAGCCGAAGAAACGCTACGACGTGATCGTGGTGGGGGCGGGCGGGCATGGCCTAGCCACGGCCTATTATCTGGGCAAGGTGCATGGCATCAAGAATGTGGCCATCATCGAAAAGGGGTGGCTGGGCGGCGGCAACACCGGGCGCAACACCACGATCATCCGCTCGAACTACCTGCAGGACCCCTCCGCCGCGATCTATGAAAAGGCGCGCTCGCTTTACGAGGGGCTGTCGCAGGACCTGAACTACAACGTCATGTTCAGCCCGCGCGGCCTTTTGATGCTGGCGCAAAGCGAACACGAGATGCGCGGCTACAAGCGCACGGTTTACGCCAACAATCTGCAAAATGTCGAAACCCGCTGGATCGAGCCGAAGGAAGTGAAAAAGCTCGTGCCGATCCTGAACATCGCCGGGCCGCGCTATCCGGTGCTGGGGGCGCTCTTGCAGGAAAAGGGTGGCACCGCGCGGCATGACGCCGTGGCCTGGGGCTATGCGCGGGCCTGTTCCGACATGGGCATGGATCTTTTGCAAAACACCGAGGTTACCGGCGTGCGCACCGAGGGCGGCCGCGTCGTCGGCGTCGACACTTCGCGCGGGTCGATCGATTGCGGCAAGCTCGCGATCGTCGTCGCCGGGCATTCGAGCGTGCTGGCGGGCATGGCGGGCTTCCGTCTGCCGATCGAATCGATGGCGCTGCAGGCCTGGGTGTCGGAACCGATCAAGCCCACCATCGACGTTGTCGTGATGGCGAACCTTGTGCACGGCTACATGTCGCAATCCGACAAGGGCGAACTTGTCATCGGCGGCGGCACCGACGGGTTCAACAACTATTCGCAGCGCGGCAGCTGGCACCATGTCGAGGAAACCACCCGCGCCCTGATCGAGACCTTCCCGGTGATCTCGCGGCTCAAGATGCTGCGGCAATGGGGCGGCATCGTCGACATGACCGGCGACCGCTCGCCCATTCTGTCGAAAACCCCGGTGGACGGCATCTTCGTCAACTGCGGCTGGGGCACCGGCGGCTTCAAGGCGATCCCGGGCTCGGGCTTTGCGATGGCGGAGCTGGTGGCCAAGGGCTATTCGCCGCTGGCCGCCGAATTCGGCCTGCACCGCTTCAAGGAAGGCCAGTTCATCGACGAATCCGTCGCCGCCGGGGTGGCGCATTGATGCCCTTCGCCCTTTCATCTTGCCCGAAATATCCCGCGGGGGTCCGGGGGCGCGAAGCCCCCGGCGCCTGCCCAGCCAAAGGCCTGCTGACATGCTGACACTGACCTGCCCCTGCTGCGGCGTCACCGTCGAGGAAACCGAACTGGCCCCCGGCGGCGAGGCGCATCTGAAGCGCTTCGGCCCGGGCTCCTCGGATGCCGAGTTTGAAACCTACATGTTCGCCCGCAAGAACCCCAAGGGCGTGCATTTTGAACGCTGGCGCCATGCCTATGGCTGCGGCAAGTGGTTCCTCGCCGCGCGCTGCACCGTCACCTGGGAGGTTTTCGGCACCTATCCGGCGCAGACCTCCGAACCGCCCGCCGAACTGATCGCCAAAATCAAAGAGAAACGTCCGGGCTGGGAGGGCTGGAAATGAGCCATCGTCTGTCTTCGGGCGGCCGTCTGATCGACCGCTCCAAACCGCTCGCCTTCAAGTTCAACCGCGCGAAAGCCCGGGGCTTTGCCGGTGATACCCTCGCCTCGGCGCTTCTGGGCTCGGGGCGCACGCTGCTGGGGCGCTCGTTCAAATATCACCGCCCGCGCGGCCTTGTCGCCTCGGGCGCCGAGGAGCCGAACGTGCTGGTCAACCTCGGCCGCGGCAACCGCCACGAGCCCGACCAGCGCGCCACCACCACGGAGCTCTTCGAGGGCGCCTGGGCCACCTCGCAAAACCACTGGCCGAGCCTTGGCTTCGACATCGGCGCGGTGAACGATTTCGCCTACAAGTTGATGCCCGCGGGCTTTTACTACAAGACCTTCATGCATTCGCTGGAGGCCTGGCACGGCATCTTCGAGCCGATCATCCGCCGCGCCGCGGGTCTGGGCAAGGCGCCGAAAAAGCCCGACCCGGATCGCTACGAACAGGCCTATGCCTATTGCGACGTGCTGGTCGCGGGCGGTGGCGTCGCCGGTCTGGCTGCCGCGCTGAAGGCCGCGAAAGCGGGCAAGCGGGTGATCCTGGCCGAACAGACCGCGCATTGGGGCGGCCGCGCCCCGGTCGATGGCGGTCTGATCGACGGCCAGACGCCTGAGGCCTGGATCAAGGACACCCTGCAAGCCCTTGAAGGCATGGAGAATGTCCGGCTGATGACCCGCACGATGGTCGCTGGCCTGCATGACCATGGCTATGCGATCCTTTACGAACGCGTCGCCGATCACACCCCGGGCGACGGCCGCCCGCGCCATCGGCTGTGGCGCACCCGCGCCGGGATCACCCAGGTCGCCACCGGCGCCATCGAACGGCCGCTGGCCTTTGCCGGCAACGACGTGCCCGGGGTCATGCTGGCCTCGGCGGTGCGCGATTACATCGTGAACTGGGCCGTCGCGCCGGGCAAGCGCATCCTTGTGGTGACGAACAACGACGACGCCTATCGCACCGCGCTTTCTGCGCTCGATGCGGGGCTCGAGGTGGCCGCCGTCGTCGATGCCCGCCCGGCGCCGATGGGGGCGCTGGTCGATGCGGTGCGGGACCGCGGCGTCAAGGTGCTGGAAGGCCGGGCCGTGGCCAAGGTCAAGGGGGCGAAATCGGTCAAGGCGGTCGAGATCGCCAGCCATGCGACCGAAGGCAGCGCGGTCGAGCGGATCGACTGCGATTGCGTCGCGATGTCGGGCGGCTGGTCGCCGGTCGTGCATCTTTATTCCCATGCGGGCGGCAAGGTGAAATGGGACGAGGCGGCGGTGATGTTCCGCCCCGATGCCACGAAACCGCCGACCGGTGATGCGGGGCAACCGATCGCCGCCGCGGTGGGCGCCGCCAATGGCCATCTGACGCTGGATGCGATCTGCGCGGAAGCCGGGATGGTGGGGCAGGTCGAGGCCGAAGCGCCGCTGATGCCGGTCTGGGTGATGCCTGCCAAGGCCTCGGAAGCGTTGAAATTCAAGGCTTTCCTTGACTATCAGAACGACGTGAAAGTGTCCGACGTGCAGCTGGCCGCGCGCGAGGGCTATGCCTCGGTCGAGCATACCAAGCGCTACACCACGCTCGGCATGGCCACCGATCAGGGGAAACTGAGCAACATCAACGGTCTGGCGATCCTGTCCGAGGCCTTGGGCCAGGAGATTCCGCAAACCGGCACGACGACCTTCCGCCCGCCCTACACGCCGATTTCCTTTGGCGCGATCGCGGGCGAGGCCCGGGGCGAGATCTTCCAGCCCCTGCGCAAGACGCCGATGCATGCCTGGCACGAAGCCAAGGGCGCGCATTGGGAGCCGGTGGGCCTGTGGCGGCGCCCCTATACCTATCCGAGGAAGGGCGAGAAGCACCGCGACTCGGTCAACCGCGAGATCGTCAACACCCGCACCAATGTCGGGCTCTTGGACGCCTCGACGCTGGGCAAGATCGTGGTCAAGGGGCCGGATGCGGGGCGGTTCCTCGACATGATGTATACCAACCTCATGTCGACCCTGCCGGTGGGCAAGTGCCGCTACGGGCTGATGTGTTCGGACAACGGCTTCCTGATTGATGACGGCGTGGTCGTGCGTCTGTCCGAGGATACCTGGCTCTGCCACACCACCTCGGGCGGGGCGGACCGGATCCATGGCCACATGGAAGACTGGCTGCAATGCGAATGGTGGGACTGGAAAGTCTATACCGCCAACCTGACCGAACAATATGCGCAGGTCGCGGTTGTCGGGCCGAAAGCGCGCAAGCTCTTGGAAAAGCTCGGCGGCATGGATGTCTCGAAAGAGGCGCTGCCCTTCATGACCTATCAGGAAGGCACTTTGGGCGGCTTCCCGGCGCGGGTGTTCCGGATCTCCTTCTCGGGCGAGCTTTCCTATGAAATCGCGGTCCCCGCGAATATGGGGCTCGCCTTCTGGGAGGCGCTGCACAAGGCGGGCGAGGAATTCGGCGTCATGCCTTACGGCACCGAAGCTTTGCATGTGATGCGGGCCGAAAAGGGCTTCATCATGATCGGCGACGAGACCGACGGCACGGTGATCCCGCAGGATCTGGGCCTTGGCTGGGCGATCAGCAAGAAAAAGGCGGATTATCTGGGCAAGCGCGCGCAGGAGCGCAAGCACATGACCGACCCGGACCGCTGGACGCTCGTCGGCCTTGAAACGCTTGACGGTTCGGTTCTGCCCGATGGCGTCTATGCCATCGACGAGGGCGTGAACGAGAACGGCCAGCGCAAGGTTCAGGGCCGCGTGACCTCCACCTATTATTCGCCGATGCTGAAGAAGGGCATCGCCATGGGGCTGGTCAGGCATGGCCCGGCGCGGATGGGCGAGGTGCTCGAATTCCCGGCCGATGGCGGCAAGGTCATTCAGGCGCGGATCGTCGATCCGGTGTTCTACGACAAGGCAGGGGAGAAAGCCGATGTCTGAAGCGGTGTCTGCACTCAAGGGCGAAAGCCATGCCGGGTTTGCGACCGTGACCGAGGCGGGGCTCTCGGGCATGGTGACGCTGCGCGCCGATCTGTCGGCGACGGCGACGCGGATCGCGCTGGCCGGGCAGGGGCTGAAACTGCCCGGCGCGCGCGAGATCGTCGCGGGCGAGAAGGGCCGGTTCACCGCCTGGATGAGCCCCGATGAACTGCTGGTGATGTGTTCCTATGAGGATGCGCCCGCCGTCGCGGCGGGGCTGGCGCATTCGCTGCACACCGAACATGCGCTGGTGACCAATGTCTCGGATGCCCGGGCGCGTTTCACCATTGCGGGGGCGAAGGCCGATCAGGTGCTGATGAAGCTCTGCCCGGTCGATTTCGCCAATCTGCAACCGGGCGAGATGCGCCGCACCCGCGCCGCGCAGGTCGCCGCCGCGATCTGGCGCTCGGGCCCCGAGGAGCTGAGCCTTGTCTGCTTCCGTTCGGTTGCGGCCTATGTGATGGGGCTGCTCGAGGTCTCGGCCCGCCCGGGGGGCGAGCTGTTCTGACCGGGCAGGGGGGCGCTGCCCCCCGTCCTGCGGACTCCCCCCGGGATATTTATGGCAAGATGAAACACGCCTCCTTCATCTTGCCATGAATATCCCGGGGGTGACTTGCCCGGCAGGCAAGAGAGGGGCAGCGCCCCTTTTCGCTTGCCTTGCGGCCGGGCTTGCCGCAGATCGAAGGCAAAGGAGATCCAGCATGGACTATTCGAAATCCGGGGGCGCGCGGCCCGACAAGAACAATCCGCGTCATTCCGAACACAATGCCAAGGGCTCGGCAAAGAACCCCTATGGCAAGGGCGCGGCGAAGGACGATCTGATCGCGCGGATGAAGGCCGCCGCCGAAGCGCGCAAGGCGGCGGCCGAAAAGCCCTGATGTGCGGATCGGGCAGGGGCTCTGTGCGGGAAATTCGCCCGTCAACCCTTGACCTTGGCGCGTTCAGTGCTTCAATTGGTCGCAACAGAACCCGAAAAAAGGATCGCTCAAATGGCTTTCGAACTTCCCGCCCTTCCCTATGCCCATGATGCCCTGGCCGCGCTTGGCATGTCGAAGGAGACGCTCGAATATCACCACGACCTGCACCACAAGGCCTATGTCGACAACGGCAACAAGCTGATCGCGGGCACCGAATGGGAAGGCAAGTCGGTCGAGGAGATCGTCAAGGGCACCTATTGCGCCGGGGCCGTGGCGCAATCGGGGATCTTCAACAACGCCTCGCAGCACTGGAACCACGCGCAGTTCTGGGAAATGATGGGGCCGGGCGAAGACAAGAAGATGCCGGGCGAGCTGGAAAAGGCGCTGGTCGAGGCTTTCGGCTCGGTCGCGAAGTTCAAGGAAGATTTCGCCGCCGCGGGGGCTGCGCAATTCGGGTCGGGCTGGGCCTGGCTGGTGAAGGACACCGATGGCGCGCTGAAGATCACCAAGACGGAAAACGGCGTGAACCCGCTCTGCTTCGGGCAGACCGCGCTTCTGGGCTGCGACGTCTGGGAGCACAGCTATTACATCGACTTCCGCAACAAGCGCCCGGTCTATCTGACGAACTTCCTCGACAAGCTGGTGAACTGGGAAAACGTCGCCTCGCGTCTGTGAGGCTGACGGAGCGATGAAAGAAACCGGCCCCCGCGGGGGCCGGTTTTGTTTTGCCAACGGTGTTCGGGCGGATCAGAAAAGGCATCGCCTTTTCCCGCCCGTCAGCGCGCGGGTGGGCACAAGACCGCCTTCGCAAGCGTGACAGAGGCCTGCGCCCAGCCCCGGCGGCGCGAATGCGCCCGCCATGGGCGGGGCGGGCGCAGGCCGAGGGCCTTTGGGCCCTCGGCGGTCATGGGGCTGATGTCGCGCGTGGCCTCGGCGATGGCCTCGGCCAATCAACCGGCTCAGAGCTTTTCGAACCGGCAGGTGAAATGCCGCATCAGCTTCGGTTCCTTGACAATCCGGTAGCCACGCAGAGCGTCCTTCGTCGCCGCCAGCTCCTCGAAAGCCTCGACGATGTAATCGGCATGGCTTTGCGTATAGGTCCGGCGCGGGAAGGCGAGCCGCACCAGATCCATCGCCGCCGGTTTCTCCGACCCGTCGGGCTGGCGGCCGAACATCGCCGTGCCGATCTCGCAGGACCGGACGCCCGCGAGTTCATACAAAGCCACCGCCAAGGCCTGCCCCGGATATTCCAGCGGCGGAATATGCGACAGCCACGCCCGCGCGTCGATGAAGACCGCATGCCCGCCCGCGGGCTTCACCACCGGAACCCCCATCGCATCCAGCCGCTCGACGATATATTGATGCGTGCGGATGCGGTAGCGCAGGTAATCCTCGTCGACGATCTCGACCAGACCCTGCGCCAGCGCGTCAAGGTCGCGGCCCGCCAGCCCGCCATAGGTCGGGAAGCCCTCGGTCCGGATCAGATGGCCCCGCGCTTCCTCGGCCAGATCGTCGTCGTTCAGCGCCAGCCAGCCGCCGATATTGCCAAAGGCGTCCTTCTTCGCCGACATCGTCATGCCATCCGCCACCGCAAAGCAATCGCGCACGATCTCGGGGATCGAACGCTCCGCCTGCCCCTCCTCGCGGGTCTTGATGAACCAGGCGTTTTCGGCAAAGCGGCAGCCGTCGATCACGAAAGGCTTGCCATGCCGATGCGCCAGATCGGCCACGGCGCGGATATTGGCAAGGCTGACGGGCTGCCCGCCGCCCGCATTGTTGGTGATGGTGATCATCACCAGCGGCACTTCGGCGTGATGCTCGGCCAGATAGGCCTCGAGCCGCGCCAGATCCATGTTGCCCTTGAATGGATGCAGGCTTTGCGGGTCCTTGCCCTCGGCAATCACCAGATCGTCACCCATGGCGCCCGAGGCCTCGATATTGCCGCGGGTGGTGTCGAAATGGGTGTTCGAGGGGATGCGACGGCCCTTGCCCCCGAAGATCGAGAACAGGATCGCTTCCGCCGCGCGGCCCTGATGCGTCGGGATGATGTGCTTGAAAGGCATCAGGTTTTGCACGGCGGCTTCAAAGCGGAAGAAGCTGGGCGAACCGGCATAGCTTTCGTCGCCCTGCATCACCGCCGCCCATTGCAAGGACGACATCGCGCCGGTGCCGCTGTCGGTCAGAAGGTCGATCAGGACGTCATCCGAGTGCAGGCCGAAAAGGTTGTATCCGGCTTCGCGCGCCAGCCGTTCGCGCTCGGGGCGCGAGGTGAGGCGGATCGGCTCGACCGATTTGATGCGGAAAGGTTCGATGATGGTTTTCATCGCGGGGCTCCTGTCGATGGCCCCATATACCCGTGGCAACCGTCGCACGATGGGGCCGCAGCGTCGCGGTTGCCCGGAGGCCCGGACCGCGCTCGACGCCCATGAGGGTTGCAGGGCCGAATTTCGCATCCCGCGTCGCTTCCGTCAAGTCAGGCGGTGGGATCGGGATTGACGGGCGCCCCGGGGCGGGGTTCTGTGGCCGCCTTGGCGCAGGGGAGACAGGAATGACGGACACCACGAAGGGCTTTTTCGCGATGGTGGCCGCCTGCTGCGTCTGGGGCCTCTCGGGGATCTATTACAAGGCGCTCTCCGAGGTGCCGCCGCTGGAGGTGCTGGCCCATCGCACGCTCTGGTCGGTGCTGTTTCTGGGCGCGGTGGTGGCGGTGCAGGGACAGCGCGCCGTGCTGGCGCAGGCGCTCCGGGGGCGCAGCCTGCGGGTTCTGGCCGCGGCGGCGGTGGTGATTTCGCTGAACTGGTTCGGCTTCATCTGGTCGGTGCAGAACGGCCGCGCGGTCGAGGCCTCGCTGGGCTATTACATCTTTCCGCTGGTCGCGGTGGCGTTGGGCATGGTGTTTTACGGCGAGCGGATGGGCCGGGCGCAGGCGGTTGCGGTGATGATCGCCGCGGCGGCGGTGGGCTGGCTGACCTGGGCGCTGGGGGCCGCGCCCTGGATCGCGCTGATGCTGGCCACGACCTTCGGGCTTTACGGGCTGTTGAAAAAGGGGCTGAGCGTGCCCCCGGTCGTCTCGGTCCTGGCCGAGGTGGTGCTTTTGGCGCCGCTCGCCGTGCTGCTGCTGGCGGCGGCGCATTTCGGCTGGTTCGGCCTTGCGCCGGGCTCGGGCCGGTTCGGCAGCGATTTCGGGTCTTCGCTGATGCTGGCCTTTTCCGGCCTGATGACGGGCGGGCCCCTGATGCTGTTTTCCTATGCGGCGCAGCGGGTGCGCATGGCGACGATCGGCCTTGTGCAATATCTCAACCCGACGCTGCAATTCGGCGTGGCGGTCGCGGTCTTTGCCGAACCTTTCACCCGCGCCCATGCCATCGCCTTCGCGCTGATCTGGGGGGCGCTCGCGCTTTATTCGGCCGCGGCGCTGCGGGCGCGGGGGTAGCGGGGGGGCCTCAGCCGAAGGCGGTTTCGAGCGCGGCTTCCAGGGCCGAAACCGTCGCCACGGTCGTCACCCCGTCAAGCAGGCTCTCGCCCGCAAAGCCCTCGGCCACGACATGGGCGTTCAGCGCCAGAAGCGGGTCCCAGTAGCCTTCCGTATTCAGAAGCAGGATCGGTTTCGTGTGCAGGCCGAGCTGGCGCCAGGTCAGCACCTCGTAGAATTCGTCAAGACTGCCCGCGCCGCCCGGCAGCACGACGACCGCATCCGAATTCATGAACATCACCTTTTTGCGCTCATGCATGTTCTCGGTGACGACGAAGGTGGTCAGGTCGCGCTTGCCGACTTCGAGCTTGAAAAGATGCTCGGGGATCACCCCGAAGGTGGCTGCGCCCGCCGCCTGTGCCGCCCGCGCCACCTCGCCCATCAGCCCCACGTCGCCCGCGCCGTAAACCAGCCGCCAGCCGCGCGCGGCAAGCATCTGGCCGGTGGCCCGGGCGTCCCGGGCATAGGCGGGGCGGGCGCCGGGGCGCGCGCCGCAGAAGACGCAGACCGAGGGGGCGGATTTGGCGGACATGAGCTGGGCTTTCGTGCTGGAAATCGCTGCGGCAGGTGTTGCTTTCGGCAGGGATACCGGGTCAGATGGTCGCAAGCAAGCGGCGCGAAACGCCGGGGCCGCAGCGCCGCACGGAGGGACAGACAGCATGGCCGAAGGCAACAGGACGGCGGCGGGAATTCTGCTGGGCGGCGGGGCGGCCGTGGCGATGGTGGCCGCTGCCGCAGCCCTCTGGTCGCTGGGGCAGGACGTTCCTGAACCCGCCTCTTCCGCGCCCGAACCGGCGGCCGTGCCCTCTGCGCCGGAACCGATCCCGCAAGCCGCGCCCGTGCCCCCGTCCGTGCCCGTGCCGGAGCCAGAGGGGACCCCGGCTGCGCCGCCCGCCCCGGTCGCCGCGCCGGTTCCTGCCGCACCCGTTTCGCCTCCCGTCGCGGCTGCGCCTGCGACGCCGGCCCCGGATCCGGCCGCGCCGATCGGGCAGGCCCCGCCTGCGCAACCGGCGCCTGCCGCAAAAGCTGCCGTTCCGCCGCAATCCCCGCCGCAGCCGGTCGCCCGCTTCGACACCCTGCGCGTCACCCCCGCCGGGGCGCTGACGCTGGCGGGCGATGTCGCCCCGGGCGCCAAGGTGGAGCTGCTGCTGGATGGCGAGGTCATCGACACCGTCACCGCCAATGCGCAGGGCGCCTTTGCCGCCGTCACCTCGGCCGAGCCCTCGGCCGCGCCGCGGTCCCTGCAGCTGCGGGTCACCGGCGCCGATGGCGTGGCGAAGATGTCCGAGGAAAGCCTGACCGTCGCGCCCAGTCCGCGCGCTCTGGCCGAGGCCGCCACCGCCGAGGGCGCCGCCCCCGCCGCCGTCGCCGCCCAGGTCGAGGCGGCGCAGGTTCTGGCCGACACGCCGCTGCTCACCGATGCCAGCGGCACGCCGCGGCTCCTGGCGGGCGTTTCCGAGACGCTGGTGATCGACACGCTGTCTTTCGCGCCCGATGGCAAGATCACGATTTCGGGCCGCGGCGCGCCCAAGGGGGCGCTCCTGCGCGCCTATGTCGACAATGCCGAGGTGGGGTTGGTGCAGGCGGGCGGGGACGGCGGTTTCACGCTGCGGCTGCCCGCGGAGACGCCCGGGCCGCATGCGATGCGCCTTGATGGGCTCGATGCCGCGGGCCGGGTGCTGGCCCGCGCCGAGCAGGGCTTCGAGGGCGTCGCCCCGCCGCCGCCGCCCGCCGCCGCCGCGGTTGCCGAGACCGCCGCCCCCGCCCGCAGCCGCATCGTCACCATTTCCAGCGGCAACACGCTTTGGGCGATCGCGCGGGACACCTATGGCGATCCCTATCTTTACGTGCAGATCTTCGAGGCGAACCGCGCGCAGATCCGTGACCCCGACCGGATCTATCCGGGGCAGGTCTTCACCCTGCCCGAGTAAGCCCTTTCGGGGCAAATGCGCGCGGGGGCTGGACAATCGCGCCCCACCCCCTAGGTTGCCCGCACGGCCGTGGCATCCGCCCGGCTTCCCGGACACTCGAGACTTGGAAGGACGGGCAGATGGCGCCCTCTCAGATCACGCAGGCAGGCAAGCTTGACGCCTCGGAACGGGCGCGGGGCTGGCGCACGATGAAGGCGGTCGCGCCCTATCTGTGGCCCGAGGGGCACGGCTGGGTGAAACAGCGCGTCGTGCTGGCGATGGCCTTCCTTGTCGCCGCCAAGGTGATCGCGGTGCTGACGCCCTTTCTTTACAAGGCGGCGGTCGACAGTCTGGCGGGCCAGGCCCGCGACGAGACCTGGCTTCTGGGCTTTGGCGCCATCGCGCTGACCGTGGCCTACGGGCTGGCGCGGCTGATGTCGGTGGGCTTTGGCGAATTGCGCGACGCGGTTTTCGTGCGCGTGGCGCAGCGCGCGCTGCGGGCCTTGGCGCTGGAGACGTTCCAGCACATCCATGCGCTTTCGCTGCGCTATCACATCACCCGCAAGACCGGGGGGCTGTCCCGCATCGTCGAGCGCGGCGTGAAGGGCGTCGATTTTCTTCTGCGCTTCATGCTGTTTTCGGTCGGGCCGCTGATCCTGGAACTGACGCTGGTGACGCTGATCTTCGCCTTCCTGTTCGACTGGCGCTATGCGCTGGTCGTCGTCGGCACGATCTGGACCTATGTCACCTACACCTTCCGCGTCACCGAATGGCGGGTGGCGATCCGCAAGAAGATGAACGACGCCGACACGGCGGCGAACCAGAAGGCGATCGACAGCCTTTTGAACTTCGAGACGGTGAAATATTTCAGCGCCGAAAAGCGCGAGGCGGCGCGGTATGACGCCTCGATGGAGCGTTACGAGGGCGCGGCGGTGAAGACCGGGCAAAGCCTGGCCGCGCTGAACGCGGGGCAGACGCTGATCATCACCGCGGGGCTGGTGGCCGTGATGGTGATGGCGGCGATGGAGGTGCAGGCGGGCACGCTGACGGTGGGCGATTTCGTCATGGTGCAGGCCTACATGATCCAGATCACCATGCCCTTGAGCTTCCTTGGCACGGTCTACCGCGAGATCCGGCAGGCGCTCGTCGACATGGGCGAGATGTTCGACCTGCTGCATCAACCGGCCGAGATCACCGATGCGCCCGGGGCGAAGCCGCTGGCGGTTTCGGGCGGGGCCATTGCCTTCAAGGGCGTCGATTTCGCCTATTCCCCGGAACGGCCGATCCTGAAGGGGATCGATCTGGCGGTGGCGGCGGGGCAGAAGGTGGCGCTGGTGGGGCCGTCCGGGTCGGGCAAGTCGACGATCGGGCGGCTTCTGTTCCGGTTCTATGAGGTGACCGGCGGGGCGATCAGCATCGACGGGCAGGATGTGCGCGACGTGACGCAGGAAAGCCTGCATGCCGCCATCGGCGTCGTGCCGCAAGATACGGTGCTTTTCAACGACACGATCCGCTACAACATCGCCTATGGCCGGGCCGAGGCGACGCAAGAGGACATCGAGGCGGCGGCGCGGGCGGCGAAGATCCATGATTTCGTGATGTCCCTGCCCGAGGGCTACGACACCCAGGTGGGCGAGCGCGGCCTGAAACTGTCGGGCGGGGAAAAGCAGCGGGTGGGCATTGCGCGCACGCTGTTGAAGAACCCGCCGATCCTGCTTCTGGACGAGGCGACCTCGGCGCTCGATACCCAGACCGAACGCGACATTCAGGAAAGCCTCGATGCGATGGGGCGGGGGCGCACGGTGATCGTGATCGCGCACCGGCTTTCCACGATTGCCGATGCCGACCGGATCGTGGTTCTGGAAGCGGGCGAGATCGTCGAGGAAGGCACGCATGAGGCGCTTTTGGCGCGCGCGGGCCGCTATGCCGCGATGTGGGCGGCGCAATCGGCCGAGGAAGCCGCAGAGGCGGCCGAGTAAGGATGCGGGAAAGCAAGGAAGCAGGAAAGCAAGGGGCGCTGCCCCCCTCTGGCCTTTCGGCCATTCACCCCCCGGGATATTTCGGCCAAGGTGAAATGAAACCGGGGCGCTGCTTTCACCTTGGTGCAAATATCCCGGGGGGCGTCCGCTTGCGGACGGGGGCAGCGCCCCCCCCTTCGTGACCGGGGCAGCGGTTTCCCGGCCTTGGCAATGGCGCGGGCTTGCGTATAGATAGGCCAAAGACGAGGAGCCCGGCGTGGATCATACCGACAGTTTCATTGACGAAGTCACCGAGGAAGTCCGCCGTGACCGGCTGTTTGCGGCGTTTCGCAAATATGGCTGGATCGGTGTCGTGGCGATCCTCGGTCTCGTTGGCGGCTCGGCCTATGTCGAATGGAGCAAGACGCAGCGCGCGGCCCGGGCCGAGGCCTTTGGCGATGGCATCCTGAGCGCGCTCGAGGCGGAAAACCCGTCCGAGGCGCTGGCGGCGCTGCCGGTCGCGGGGCCGCAGGGCGGGATGCGCAAGCTTCTGACCGCGGCGCAGGCGGCCGAGGATGGCAAGGTCGATCTGGCGCTGGCGGATCTGCGCGCGGTGGCGGGCGATGCGACGCTGCCCGACAGCCTGCGTCAGCTGGCCCGGCTCAAGGCGGTTCTGGTCGCGGGCGCGGCGATGGGCGCGGAGGCGCGCGCGGCCGAGCTGGCGGCGCTGGCCGCACCCGGGGCGCCGTTCCGGCTGATGGCGATGGAGCAGCAGGCGCTGGCGGCGCTGGACGCGGGCGACAAGGATGGCGCCATCGCGAAGGCGCGCGAGATCATGGCCGAGGATGGCGTGACCTCGGGCTTGCAACAGCGCGCGACAGAGTTGATTGTGGCGCTGGAGGGCGATCCGGCTGCGAAATGATGCGCCGGTGCCGCGGAAAAGACATGAAGGCAGGGGGTTTGCGGTGATGCTGAGGTCGTCGATTGCCGTTCTGGGCGTCGCCATGGTGCTGGCTGCCTGCGAAAAGGAAGTGCATCTGGAAGGCGAGCGGCTGGATCCGCGGGCCGTGCTGGAGGGGGCTGCGCCCTCTGCCCCGGCGGTGAACGAAAGCCGTCCGGTCAGCCTGCCGCGCCTGCAGGGCAATGCCGACTGGCCGCAGCGCGCGGGCAGCGCGCGGCATGATCTGGTCAATGCCGCTTTGGGCCCTGCGCAGACGCTGGTCTGGTCGGCGCCGGTCGGGCAGGGGCAATCGCAGCGCTATCGAATCGCCGCCGCCCCGGTGGCGGCGGGCGGGCGCATCTTCACGCTGGACAGCCGCGCCCGGCTGACCGCGACCGGCACCAATGGCGCGACGCTTTGGGCGACCGATGTCGTGCGTCCGGGCGATCGCGACGACGATGCCACCGGCGCGGGGCTTGCGGTCGAGGGCGGACGGGTCTTCGTCACCACCGGCTTTGCCGAGCTTGTGGCGCTCGAGGCGGCCACGGGCAAGGTGATCTGGCGGCAGGATTTCGACGCGGGCGTCGGCGGCGCCCCCGTCGTGGCCGAGGGCGTCGTCTATGCGCTGGCGCGCGACGGCTCGGCCTGGGCGATCGATGCGCAGGATGGCAAGGTGATCTGGCAGGTCGCGGGCACGCCGGCGGCGGCGGGGGTCTCGGGCGTTTCGGCCCCGGCGATTGCCGGAAAATTCGTGATTTTCCCCTTTGCGACCGGGCAGATGCTGGCGGTGGAGCGGGCGACCGGCCTTCCCGTCTGGCGCGCGCAGGTGGCGGGCGGGCGCCCCGGGCGCGGCTATGCGATCGTCTCGGATCTGACCGGCGATCCGGTGGTGATGGGGGACACGGTCTATGCCGGATCCTCGGCGGGCAAGCTTGGTGCCTTTGACGCGCTGACGGGCGAGACCCGCTGGACCGCCGATGAGGGCGCCGTCAGCCCGGTGCAGGTGGCGGGCAATGCCGTCTTCCTGATTTCCGATCAGGCGCAGCTGGTGCGGCTGGATGCGGCCACGGGGGCGACGGTCTGGAAGCAGGATCTGCCCTATTACGTCAAGGACAAGATCAAGAAGCAGCAGGAGATCCACGTCAACCTTGGCCCCGTTCTGGCGGGCAACCGGCTGTTCGTGGTGTCCTCGGACGGGCTGGTGCGCAGCTTCGATCCGGCCTCGGGGGCGCTGCTGGGGCAGGCCGATCTGCCGGGCGGGGCGGCCACCGATGCGATCGTCGCCGGGCAGACGCTTTATGTCGTCTCGCGCAAGGGGCAGCTGCTCGCCTTCCGGTGAGGGCTTTCCGTCGCGGGAAAAGCGGTGTAAGGGGGCGGTTTCGCGGCGGGCTTTCGGCCGCCACAGGAGCATGCCATGAGTTTCACCCTTGCCATCGTGGGCCGCCCGAATGTGGGCAAATCGACGCTGTTCAACCGGCTCGTCGGCAAGCGGCTGGCCTTGGTGGACGACACGCCCGGCGTCACCCGCGACCTGCGCGAGGGCGATGCCCGTCTGGGCGATCTGCGCTTCGTGGTGATCGATTCGGCCGGGCTTGAACTGGCCGAGGATGACAGCCTGCAGGGCCGGATGCGCCGTCTGACCGAACGCGCGGTCGAGGAGGCGGATGTCTGTCTGTTCCTGATCGACGCGCGCGTGGGCGTGACCCCCGCCGACGAGATTTTCGCCGATATCCTGCGCAAGAAGAACGCCCATGTGATCCTGGCGGCCAACAAGGCCGAGGGCAATGCGGGGGCGGCGGGGGCGCTGGAGGCCTGGTCGCTGGGCCTCGGTGAGCCGATCGCGCTTTCGGCCGAACACGGGCAGGGGCTTGATGATCTTTATGACATCCTGCAGCCGCTGGCCGATGGCTTTGCGGCGCGGAACGTCGCGCAGATGCCCGAGGTGGATGTCGATCTGCCCGAGGATCTGGACGAGGACGCGCCCATCCGCATGCCGACCGAGGCGCGGCCCTTGCAACTGGCGGTGATCGGCCGTCCGAATGCCGGGAAATCGACGCTGATCAACAAGATCCTGGGCGAGGATCGGCTGCTGACCGGCCCCGAAGCGGGCATCACCCGCGATGCGATTTCGGTGACGAAGACCTTCATGGGCACGCCGATGCGGATCTGGGACACGGCGGGGATGCGCAAGAAGGCGCGGGTCTCGGACAAGCTGGAAAAGCTCTCGGTCGCCGACGGTCTGCGCGCGGTGCGCTTTGCCGAGGTCGTCGTCGTGCTTTTGGATGTGAACATCCCCTTCGAGGTGCAGGATCTGCGGATTGCCGATTTTGCCGAAACCGAGGGGCGGGCGGTCGTCGTGGCGGCGAACAAATGGGATCTGGAAGAAGAGAAGACCGAAAAGCTGAAGGAGCTGCGCGAGAATTTCGAGCGGCTTCTGCCGCAGCTGCGCGGGGCGCCGCTGGTGACGGTCTCGGCCAAGACCGGCAAGGGGCTTGACCGGCTGCACAATGCGATCCTGAAGGCCTATGAGGTCTGGAACCGGCGGATTTCGACGGCGAAGCTGAACAACTGGCTGGGCGCGATGACCGAGGCGCACCCGCCGCCCGCGCCGGGCGGGCGCCGGATCAAGCTGCGCTACATCACCCAGGCAAAGACCCGGCCGCCGGGATTCGTGATCAAGGCGACCCATACCGACCAGATCCCGGAAAGCTACAGCCGCTATCTGGTGAACGGGCTGCGCGCCGATTTCGACATGCCGGGCACGCCGATTCGGCTTTATTTCCGCGATCAGGGCAGCACCAACCCCTACAAGGAACGCAAGAAGTCGATCCCCTCGCGGCTGACGAAGCACGTCGAGGCGAAGAAACACGCCGCACGCAAGGACAAGGGCCTGCCCTCGAAACCGAAGGGCTGATGTCGCCTCGGGCAAGCCCGAGGCGACCCGCGGGGGGCTGCGCCCCCCCGCACCCCCCGCCTTGCGTATTTGGCCAAGGAAAAGCCGGGCCGTTCGGGTGGGGGGGGCCGCGGTTTCCTGTCACCTTGGGGGAAATATCCCGGGGGAGCGAGGCGAAATTCCCCCGCGCCGCGGATCGGGTCCGGGAAACCCCGAAATTCCTTGACAGCCCGGCGTTCCGTCCGCATAAGCGCGAGGCCCGGCGGTGAGTCTGCTCTCCGCCCGGGTCTCATTTGCAACAACACCCGATGGGGTGCGCTGTCCGAGGCGGGAAACCACAAACTCCGCAAGGGGCCGATGGCTCCGGAGGCCACAGGACGCGGCTGAAAAAGGGAAGAACGCATGTTTGCGGTCCTCAAGACTGGCGGCAAGCAATACAAGGTTCAGGCGGGCGACGTGCTGCGCGTGGAACTGATTGCCGCCGTGGCTGGTGAAAAAGTCCAGTTCAACGAGATCCTGATGGTCGGCGGCGAGGCCGTGACCGTCGGCGCCCCCACCGTGGCCGGTGCCGCCGTGGTCGCCGAAGTCATCGACACCATCAAGGCCGACAAGGTCATCACCTTCCACAAGCGCCGCCGGAAACATTCGTCGCAGCGCACCCGTGGGCACCGTCAGCAACTGACGCTGCTGCGCGTGACCGAGGTTCTCGCCTCGGGCGCCGAAACCTCGGGCGTGAAGGAAGCCGTGGGCACCGCCGAAGCCCGTCGTGCCGCCCATGGCGCGGCCGCCCCGGCCGAAGCCCCCGCGAAACCGAAGCGTGCGAAAAAAGCCGCTGAAGCTCAGGAGTAATCCCCCATGGCACACAAGAAAGCTGGCGGTTCTTCCCGTAACGGCCGCGACTCTGCCGGTCGTCGCCTTGGCGTGAAACTCTACGGTGGCCAGGCGGCCATTCCGGGCAACATCATCATCCGTCAGCGCGGCACCACCTGGTGGCCGGGCGAAGGCGTCATGATGGGCCGGGACCACACGCTCTTTGCCGTCGTCGAAGGCAAGGTGACCTACAAGAAGGGCCTCAAGGGCCGCACTTTCGTTTCGGTTCTCCCGGTCGCGGAGGCCGCCGAGTAAGCCGAACCGGAACCCGGATCAGTTTGGGGGGGATCGGCCACAGGCCGGTCCCCCTTTTCGTTCCGAGTGTCGCGTCCGTCGGGCCGTCGCGGGGAGGGCGGTGGGCCAAGCGGTCGCAGTTGACATCAGCCGGGGGGATGCCCAAGTCCCGTCATACGGCTGTCGATTTTCAAGGTTAAAGGGCCAAAAGGCCGGCGTTTGAGGAGAACGCGATGTTTCAGACGACCATATCCAACCAGCCGGTGATCGAGGCCGAGCGGTTCATCCTGCGCCCGTTGCGTCGTTCCGATGCCGGGTTGATTTCCATGTATACCGCCGACAAGCGGCTGGCCGAGGGCACCCGCGCGATTCCGCATCCGCTTCCGCCGGGCACGACCGAGAATTTCATCGCCCGCGCCATGGCCGAGACCCGCAGCGAAGACGTCTGGGCTCTGGACGGCTCGGCGCATGGTCTGGCCGAGGTGCTCGGGCTTGTCTCGCTCACCCGTCACGAGGGCGCGCAATCCGAGGTCGGCTTCTGGGTCGGCCCGGGGTTCTGGAACACCGGCTTCGCCTCGGAGGCGGTGGCGGCGCTGATCGCGGCCAATCCGCATCGCGCCCGCACGCTGATCGCCGAGGTTTTCCAGGACAGCCCCGGCTCGGCCCGGGTCCTGACCCATAACGGCTTTGCCTATCTGGGCGATGCCGAGGCCTGGTCGCTGGCGCGCAATGCGCGCGTGCCGACCTGGACCTATGTCAAGAAACTCGGGTGAGCCTGCCCGCGCATCTGGCAACTGACCGGCTGGCGCTGCGCCCGCTTGCGGCCGAGGATGAGGCCGCCTGTGTCGCGGCGCTCTCGGATTTCGAAGTGGTGCGCTGGCTTGCCCCCGTGCCCTGGCCCTATGGGGCCGGGGATTTCCGCGCCTTTCTGGCCGATCCCGTGCCCGCGGCGCGCTGGGTGATCTGCCGCGACGATGCGTTTCTTGGCATGATCGGGCTGCAGGGCCAGTTCGGCTATTGGCTGGCGCGTCCGGCCTGGGGGCAGGGCTTTGCCAGCGAGGCCGCCCGGGCGGTTCTGGCGGCGCATTTCCGTTCTGCCGCCGCCGAGCCGGTGCGCGCGGGCTATTTCGAGGGCAATGCCCGTTCGGCCCGCGTGCTGGCGAAGCTCGGTTTTCGCGAGATCGGCCGCTCTCGTGTCCCGTCGCTCGCGCTCGATGCGATCCTGCCGCATGTGGAACTGAAACTGAGCCGCGCCGCCTTTGACGCCGCCTGCGCAGGCTGACAAGGGCGGGGAGGGCGCTGCCCTTCCCCCGAACCCCACCCGGGATATTTGAGGCAAGATGAAAGCACGGCCCTTCATCTTGCTGCAAATATCCCGGGGGTTTGGGGGCAGAGCCCCCATGCTTCGCTTGCAGATTGGCGCGCGCGCGCGTAATCAGGCGCATTGCGAAAGGGGCGACTGCGATGAAATTTCTCGACCTAGCGAAAGTCTATATCCGCTCGGGCGGCGGCGGCGGCGGCTGCGTCAGCTTCCGGCGCGAGAAATTCGTCGAATTCGGTGGCCCAGATGGCGGCGATGGCGGCAAGGGCGGCTCGGTCTATGCCGAGGCGGTCGAGGGGCTGAACACGCTGATCGATTTCCGCTATCAGCAGCATTTCTTTGCCCAGTCCGGCCAGCACGGCATGGGCAGCCAATGCACGGGCAAGGATGGCGAGGACATCGTCCTCAAGGTTCCCGTCGGCACCGAGATCATCGACGAGGACGAGGAAACGGTGATCGCCGATCTGACCGTGCCGGGACAACGCGTGCTTCTGGCCAAGGGCGGCAATGGCGGCTGGGGCAACCAGCGCTTCAAGACGGCAACGAACCGTGCCCCCGCCCATGCCAACCCCGGGCAGGAAGGGGTCGAGCGCACGCTCTGGCTTCGGCTCAAGCTGATTGCGGATGCCGGGCTTCTGGGGCTGCCGAATGCGGGCAAGTCGACCTTCCTGGCCGCGGTGTCGAATGCGCGCCCGAAGATCGCCGATTACCCCTTCACCACGCTGGTGCCGAACCTGGGCGTCGTCGGGATCGACGGCAAGGAATTCGTCATGGCCGACATTCCGGGCCTGATCGAGGGCGCGTCCGAGGGGCGCGGTCTGGGCGATCAGTTCCTCGGCCATGTCGAGCGCTGTTCGGTGCTGCTGCATCTGGTCGATGGCACGTCCTCCACGATCACCAAGGATTACCGCACCATCATCGCCGAGCTGGAGGCCTATTCCGAGGAGCTGTTCGAGAAGCCGCGGATCACGGTTCTGAACAAGGCCGATGCGCTTGACAGCAAGACCCTTTCAAGCCGCAAGCGCGCCTTGGAAAAGGCCTCCGAAGGGCCGGTTCTGGTGATGTCGGGCGTGTCGAAAAAGGGCGTGACCGAGGTGCTGCGCGCGCTTTGGGCCGAGATCGAGGAAGACCGCAAGGGCGAGGAAGAGGTGGCGCCGTGGCAGCCGTGAAGACCCCGCAGGTTTCGGCCGCAAAACGGCTGGTGGTGAAGATCGGCTCGGCGCTGCTTGTCGGGGCCGGGGGGCTGAAGACGGACTGGCTGACGGCGCTGGCACTGGATGTGGTGGCGGCGAAGAAACGCGGCGCCGATGTGGTGCTGGTGTCCTCGGGCTCGATCGCGCTGGGGCGGCGGGTGCTGGGGCTCCCGCTTGGCCCCTTGGCGCTGGAACAATCGCAGGCCGCGGCGGCGGTGGGGCAGATCCGTCTCGCCCGCGCCTATGAAGAGATCCTGGCGCCGCATGGCGTGACCACGGCGCAGGTTCTTGTCACGCTCGAAGACACCGACGACCGCCGCCGCTATCTGAATTCCCGCGCGACGATGGAGACGCTGCTCTCGCTCGGCGTCGTGCCGATCGTGAACGAGAATGACACCGTCGCCACGGATGAAATCCGCTTTGGTGACAACGACCGGCTGGCGGCGCAGATCGCCGTCACCGTGGGCGCCGATCAGCTGATCCTGCTGTCCGATGTCGACGGCTTCTATTCCGCGAACCCGAAGGAAGACCCGAGCGCGGTGCGCTTCGAGCTGGTCGAGCATATCACCCCCGAGATCGAGGCGATGGCGGGCGATCCGATTTCCGGCCTGTCCAAGGGCGGGATGAAGACGAAGCTTCTGGCGGCGAAGACTGCGGTGGCGGGCGGCTGCGCCATGGCGATCATGGAGGGCTCGGCGCTGCGGCCGCTGACCGCTTTGGCCGAGGGCGCGAATTGCACCTGGTTCCTGCCCGAGGGCGATCCGCAGGCGGCGCGCAAGCGCTGGATCGCGGCGATGAAGCCGCGCGGCGAGGTGATCGTCGATGCCGGGGCCGTGGGGGCGCTGTCGCAGGGCAGCTCGCTTCTGCCTGCGGGGGTGATCAGGGTCGCCGGCGGGTTCGGCCGCGGCGAGCCGGTGACGATCGCCGGGCCGGATGGCGCCGCGCTCGGCAAGGGTCTGGTGCGCTACACCGCCGAGGAGGCCCGCATCATCGCCGGGCACCGCTCGGGCGAGATCGAGGCGCTGCTGGGCTATCCGGGCCGCGCCGCGCTTGTGCATCGCGACGACATGGTGATCGGCTGAGGCCGGGGCAGAGGGGGGCAGGGCCCCCCCCTTTGGTTTCATCAACACCCGGGTTTGCGCGCGGGCGGCGTTGATCCGGGCGCGTTCCTTTGGCGCCCGCGCGTCATCAACGTCCCCGCGCCGAAGCCAGGCCCTCCGATGACCCGGCGGCACGCAATGCATTTACTTTCCCGCGAAGCTGAATAAGCATTGCGGAAACATCTTTCGATTGGTGAAATGAAACTCCTGCGTGCCCTGACCAACCGACCGCGCGGCCCGACTGTCGAATGGGGGGGCAGCGCCCTTGCCTTTTCCCTTGCCTTTGCGCTGCGCTTCGCGCTCGAGGGCAGCCTGCCCCCCGGCTACCCGTTCCTGACCTTCTTTCCGCTTGTCTTCCTTGTCGGGTTTTTCCTGTCGACCCGCGCGGGCATTCTGACCGCGCTGGTGTCGGGCGGGGTGGCCTATGCGTTTTTCGTCACCCCCGGCGGCCTGCGGGCGCCGTCCGGCCCCGATCTGGTGGCGATGACCTTTTACGGCTTCATCGTCGCGACGGGATTGCTGCTGATCCATCTGATGCGCGTGGCGCTGCGCAAGCTGGATCTTGAACGGGCGGCCTCGGCGCAGATGGCCGAGCAGAACCGGCTGATGTTCCACGAACTTCAGCACCGGGTGTCGAACAACCTGCAGGTGATCGGCGCGATCTTGCGGATGGAGGAGCGCAAGATGCGCGACCCCGAGGGGCGGCAGGCGCTGCGGGCGGCGGCCTCGCGGCTGGGGGTGATCGCCGCCGTGCAGCGGCAGTTGCATGACCCGGCGCGACAGGTGACCGAGATCGGGGCGCTGATGCGCGCGACCCTGCCCGAGATCGTGGCGGGGGCAACACTGCAGGACCGGGTCAGGCTCGAGTTCGATCTGGAGCCGCTGCCGGTTCCCGCCGATCAGGCCAGCCCGGTGGCGCTGATCGCGGTCGAGATGGTGTCGAATGCGCTGGAACATGCCCTGCCCGCGTGCGGGCGGCTCACCGTCACCTTGCGCACGCGGGTGGCGGGGGGCATGGCAGAGCTTGACATTCTGGACGACGGACGCGGCTTGCCCGAGGGGTTCGATGCGACGACGGCCAGCAGTCTCGGGCTGCGGCTGGCGCAGCAGTTCAGCGCGCAACTGAACGGCACGCTTGAATTTTCGCGCCGCGAGGGCGGCGGAACCCGGGTGGCGCTGCGCTTTCCGCTGGGCGTCGCCGGATGAAAACGCCCCCCCGGGGGGCCGGGGGGGGCGCTCTTCGCAATGCTCCTTGCCGGTTCAGACCGGCGGCTGGCCGCGCAGGGCACGCGCGATCAGCGCCACGACGAACAGGATCAGGAACAGCACGAAGAGGAGTTGCGCGATCGAGGCCGAGGCCCCCGCGATCCCGCCAAAGCCAAGCGCACCGGCGATCAGCGCCAGCACCATGAATGTCACGGCCCAACCCAGCATGATATCTCTCCCGTGATGTGGTGGTTTTGCCGGGGCGCCGTGCCCTGACGCCCGTGGGAAGTGAACGCACGAACGGCCTTCGGGTTCCCGATCAGGGTTCGGCGCGGCGGTGGCGTTCCTCGCCCGCTTCCAGCGCGGCCGGGGGGAAGCTCAGCCGCAGCACGTATTGGCCCGCCTCCGGGCCGCGGCTGAAGCTGCCGTCAAGCTGGCTGGCAAAGGCCGCCAGCAGTTTTTCGCCGAACCCGTCCGAGGCGGGCAGCATCGGGCCGGGATCGGTCACCGCACCCTCCGGGGCGAGCGTGTTCGTCACCCGCAGCAGCACCGGGCCCTCGGCGGTGCGGATGAAGCTGACGCCCACCGCGGCGATGCCGCGCGGCCCGCGCCAGGCGTGCTTGAGCGCCTTGTCCAGCCCCTCGGCCAGAAACAGCGCCAAAGCCACCGCCTGATCGGGGACCAGCCGGATCTCGTCCACGCGCAGATCCAGATCAAACTGCCGCTCGGGTGTCGTGCCGATCTTCAGGACATGCGCGGCGATCCGCGGCAAAAGTTCATCGGCGCGGATGTCGGTCTGCCCCGAGGTCAGGTAAAGTTCGCGGTGGATCGTGGCCAGGCTCAGCACCCGTTCCTGCACGTTGCGCATCGCCGCCCGGGCCTCGTCGGTCCTTGCGCGGCGCAGCTGCATGTTCAGGATCGAGGCGATCAGCTGCAGGTTGTTCTTCACCCGGTGATGCACCTCGCGCAGCAGCACCTCTTTTTGATGAATGACGTTTTCCAGATCCGCCTCGTCCTGCACGACGGCCCGGGTCATCCGCTCGTAAGCCTCGGCCACGTCGCGCAATTCATTGGCGGCGCCGGTCAGCCGCAGCGGCGGCAGGCGGCGTTCGCCCTCGGCAAAGGCGGTGATCGAGGCCCGCAGCGCCCGGATCTGGCGCAGCACCTGGCTGTGCGCGGCGATCCAGGCGACGGCCAGGCTCGCCGCCCACATCAGCGCCGGAAAGGCAAAGGGCGGCCAGCCCGACAAGATCCGCGGCTCGTCGAGCGCATCGGCAGGCCAGGAGGACAACAGGTAAAGCTCGCCCGGCCAGAGCGGCACGACGGCGAAGGCATGTCTTTGGCCATCGGGGGCCCTGTCCAGAAAGCTCTCGCCGCGCGCGCCCGCCAGATCGCTCAGCGCATGCCCGGCCGGAAGCAGCTGCGCCGCCGCCTCAAGCCCGTTCGTCGCCGTCAGCACCGTCCCCGCCGGATCAAAGGTGACCACGGCCAGCGGCTGCCCGACGCTGCCGGTGGGGGCAAGGCCGCGGGCCTGAAATTCCGATTGCGGCATCGAGACCGAGGAAAAGCCGATCAGCCGCCCGGCATTATCGGTGACAGGCAGCGACAGGTTCAGGATCGAGGTCCCCGACAGCGGGCCGTCCCGGTTCACGGTCAGCTTCGGGCGCGGATTTTCGCGCAGATCGGCCAGCCAGGCGCTTGCGCTCAGGTCATGGGGCGCGCCGGTCGAGGCGCAGCGGATCTGCCCGTCAAGCGGCACGAAGCCGAGAAAGGAATAGTCATTGCCCGCCTCTTCCGCGACATGGCGCAGATAGGCCGAACAGGCCGCCGGATCGGTGGCAAGCTGCGGCAGGCTGGCGGCCAGCGCCATCGCCGTGCCGCGCGCCTGCATCAACAGATCGACCTGCGGCGCGGCGGCCATCAGCGTCTCGCCCAGGATCGCCGCGCGCAGACGGTTTTCGGCGGCCCGTTCGGTGGCCAGGGTCTGCGCATAGCTGACCACGGCGAGCGGCGTCAGCACCGCCCCCATGATCACCGTCAGCCGCAGCCCCAGACCGCCCGTGCCGCGTCGCCACCGGATCATGCCGCCTGCGGCCCCATCCCCGGTGCCGCCGCCCCGGCCGAGGAGGACGGGATCAGCACCGTCTCCCCCTCGGCCAGACCGAGCAGCTCGCACAGCCGCGCCCGCGCCCGGTTCGCCCGGCTTTTCGCCGTGCCGGTGGCCACGCCCATCATCGCGGCTGCCTCCTCGTAGGAATAGCCGTTCGCGCCGACCAGGATCAGCACCTCGCGGTGTTCGGCGGAGAGCTGATCGAAGGCGCGGGTGAAATCGGCCATCGCAAGGCGGCCGTCATGCGCGGGATGGGTGACCAGCGTGCCGGCGTGCAGGCCATCGGGGTCCGCCACCTCGCGCCGGGTCTTGCGCCGCGCCGAATAAAAGGTGTTGCGCAGGATGGTGAAGAGCCAGGCCCGCAGATCCGAGCCCGGAAGGAACTTGTCGAAATTGCCCCAGGCCTTCAGGATCGTTTCCTGCACCAGATCGTCGGCCTCGGTGACATTGCGGGTCAGCGAAATCGCAAAGGCCCGCAGCGCCGGGATATGGGTGGCCAGCTCGTCCCGCGGATCCGCGCGCAGATCGGGCCCGGTCATCGGCTCGCCCCGCGCGCTTTCAGCTGCGCCAGCAAGTCCTTGAACCGATCCGGAATTTCCGGGTCGAGCGAGGCTTCGAAGACGCGCTTCAAATTCTCGTCGATGTCGCGGCGCAGCCCTTCGGCCCGTGTGTCGGCCCGCGCGTCGCGCCGGTTTTGCCTGCTCTTGTCCTCTGCCATGATCTTTCTCGCCGCCTGCGTCACTCTTCAGGGAACCAACGCGCCTGTCACGCGTTGGTTCCCCGGAAAACGCGTTTTTTGGGAGAAAACGATGACGAGCACCGCCCCCCTCGATCTGTCGCAGGCGATTGCCGCCGAGCTGCCCTATCTGCGCCGCTACGCCCGCGCGCTGACCGGCAACCAGAGCAGCGGCGATGCCTATGCGGTGGCGACGCTGGAAAGCCTGCTGGTCGATCCCGGGGTGATCGAGGCGGCCGCGCGGCCCAAGGTCGGGCTGTTTCACGCCTTCCATCTGGTCTGGGCCAGCGCCGGGGCGCCGACGGCGGTGCCGGAGGAGGGGCTTGCCGCGCGGGCGCAGGCGCTGATGGCGGGGCTGACGCCGAACTCGCGCGAGGCGCTTTTGCTGCACACGATCGAGGGGTTCGACACCGCCGAGATCGGCGCGATCATGCAGGTCGAGCCGGAGGAGGTGGGTTCCCTCATCGCCGCCGCGAACCGCGAGATGGCGGCGGCGGTCTCGGGCCGGGTGATGGTGATCGAGGACGAGGCGATCATCGCGATGGATCTGGCCGATATCGTCGCGGGCATCGGCCATCGCGTCACCGGCATCGCCCGCACCCGCGCCGAGGCGGTGACCCTGGCCGCCAAGCAGCGCCCCGACCTGATCCTGTCCGACATCCAGCTGGCCGATGCCTCTTCGGGCATCGATGCGGTCAATGACATCCTGAAGGAAATCGGCCCGGTGCCGGTGATCTTCATCACCGCCTTCCCGACGCTTCTGCTGACCGGCGAAAAGCCCGAACCGGCCTTTCTGATCACCAAGCCCTTCTCGGAGGAACAGGTCCGCTCGGCGGTCAGCCAGGCGATGTTCTTTGCCTCCACCGAGACGCTCGTAGGCTGACCGGCCCCCGTCCTCGCGCCGAAAACCCGCCGCATCCCGGCGGGTTTTTTCTTTTTGTCCAAGGCGTTGCGAAATATTTCGGAACCATGTCCGGGCTGATGCGTTTCTTCCTTACTGACGCCGAAGACATCGGCATTCATGCGAAAGGAAAACTGAACATGATCCGCAAGGTTCTTGCCGCCACCACCGCCCTCTTTCTGGGCACCGCTGCCATCGCCGCGACCCCGGTGCAGGAAATCGACGTCCAGGCCGATCTGACCGCGATCTCGAACCCGAAGGCCGCGCTTTACTGGGGCCATCTGGCCTATGACCTGAAGGCCGCGATCACCGAACGGCTGGCCGACCAGCTTGCCGACGAGGGCGCCAAGGTGACCGTCGACATCGACGAGCTGTCGATGGCCAACACTTTCGAGGAAATCACCGATGTCGCCCAGGCCCGGCTGGCGGGCAAGGTGCATGTCACCAGCCAGAGCGACAATTCGAAATTCGACAGCTATGACCTGACGGTGGATGCGACGACGCTGAACGCGCTGGACGCCGATGGCAAGCTGAAGAAGGGCGCCTTTACCGATGCCAAGGCCTATTACCTGGCGATGGTGAACACCTTTGCCGACGAGGTGGCCGCGCGGCTTGACTGAGCCGACCGGCACGGAAAGGATCTCGGGGGGGCATCGCCCCCCCGTTTTGCTGTCGTCCCTTTGCCTTGGGGGACCGGGGCGGGGCCCGATCAGGCGGCCTGACGCGCGACCCAGCCGGCAAAGGCCTGCATCACCGCCTGCAGATGCGCCCGGGTGCGGTCCTCGGTCAGGTTTCCCCCGGCATCGAAGGCCTGGCCCAGATGCCCCAGATAGGCCTCGGGCTGCGCCATCGCGGGCATGTCGAGCACGACAAGGATCTGCCGCAGCTGATGGTTCGCACCAAAGCCGCCCAAAGCCCCCGGAGAGCCCGACACCACCGCCGCAGGCTTGCCCGCCCAATGGTTCTTGCCCCAGGGCCGCGAGCCGATATCGAGCGCGTTCTTCAGCGCCGCGGGGATCGAGCGGTTGTGCTCGGGCGTCACGAACAGGATGCCGTCGGCCGATGCGATCGCGGCGCGAAAATGCGTCCAGCTTTCGGGCGGCGTGCCCTCGTCCAGATCGGGGTTGAAAAGCGCCAGATCGCCGATTTCGACAAGGCGCAGCCGCAGGCTTTCGGGCGCCAGCGCGATCAGCGCCTCGGCCAGCTGCCGGGTCAGCGAGCCCTTGCGGATCGAGCCGACGATCACGGCGATATCATGGGGGGGCGACATGGGGGCTCCTGTGATGGCGGTGGATCTGCCCATCAGATGCGCTGCCGCCCGCCCGCGTCAAGAAAAGACGCGGGCGGGCGCGCGGAAAGCCCCGGCCGTTCCCCCGAAGACGCCGCGTCAGAGCGGCCAGAAGATCAGGATCGCGGGCAGGCCGACGGCCAGGCAGACCATCTCCAGCGGCAGGCCGATCCGCCAGTAATCGCCGAAGCGATAGCCCCCGGGGCCCATCACCAGCGTGTTGTTCTGATGCCCGATCGGCGTCAGAAAGGCGCAGGATGCCCCCAGCGCCACCGCCATCAGATAGGCGTCGGGATTGGTCTGCGTCGCCTCGGCCAGCCGCAGCCCCACCGGCGCGGCGATGATCGCGGTGGCATTGTTGTTGAGCAGATCCGAAACGGTCATCGTCGCCACCATCAGCACCGCCAGCCCGACCCAGGCAGGCAGCCCCGCCGTCGCCGCGCCCAGCCAGCCCGCCAGCAGCGCCGAGCCGCCGGTGCTGTCGATCGCCGCGCCAAGCGGCGTCAGCGCCGCCAGAAGCACGATCACCGGCCCGTCGATGCTGTCATAAAGCGTGTCGAGGTTCAGGATCCCCGTCACCAGATAGCCCACGACGACCACCCCCAAGGCCACCGGCATCGAGGTCAGACCCAGACTTGCCGCAAGGATCGCCGCCGCGAAAAGCCCCGCCGCCAGAACCGCGCGGCCCTCCTGCATCACCGTCTCGCGCCCGTCGAGGGGCAACAGCCGCAGGGGCGCCGCCAGCGCCTCGGCCCGCCCCTCGGGCAAAAGCAGAAGCAGGATATCCCCGGTTGCCAGCGCGGTGTCGCGGGGGCGGGCGCGCAGCATCCGGCCCTGCCGCAAGATGCCCAGAAGCACGGCGTCATGATCCTGCGCCAGACGCGCCTGCCGCGCAGAGCGGCCGCGCAGCCTGCTGCCCGCGCCCACCACCATCTCGACCATCTCCTCGCCCGTGCCCGCGATCCGCGGCGCATCGGCCGAAAGCCCGTCGGGATAGGCCAGACCCATCTCCAGCCGCAGCTCTTCCAGCCGCGTCGGCACCGCCTCGATCAGCAGGATGTCGCCCAGCTCCAGCGTCACCCGGCGGTCCGGCCCATGCACGCGCCGCCCGCGCCGCTGAATGGCGACCAGCGTCGCCTCGCAGCCCTCGCAGAGCGCGGCCAATTCGGCCCGGCTCCGGCCCAGCACCCGCGCCTTTTCCGGCACCACGAGTTCCGCCAGATAGCCCCGCATCAGCGCCTCGGGCGGCGCGCTCGCATCCCCCCCGGTGGCGCGCCGGGGAAGCAGCCGCCAGCCGAAGAGGGCCAGAAACAGGATCCCCGCAACCGCGACGATCCCCCCCACCGGCAGGAAATCGAAAAAGCCGAAGCCCGCGCCCGAATGGCCCTCGCGCAGCCCCGAGATGATCAGATTGGGCGGCGTGCCGATCAGCGTCACCAGACCGCCCAGCACCGTGGCAAAGGCGAGCGGCATCAGCGTCAGCCCGGCCGCGCGCCGGGCCTTGCGCGCCGTGGCGATGTCGACGGGCATCAAAAGCGCCAGCGCGGTGACATTGTTCATCACGCTCGAAAGCACCCCGCCGACCACCCCCAGCCGCGCCACATGCAGGCTGACCGGCAGCGCCGGGTTCGACAGAAGCCGCGCCAGCGCGCTGATCGCCCCGGTCCGCGTCAACCCCGCCGAGACCACCAGAACCAGCGCCACCGTCATCACCGCCGGATGGGCAAAGCCCGAAAACGCCGTCTCGGCGGGGACGACACCGGCCAGCACCCCCGCCAGCAGGCCCGCAAAGGCCACCAGATCGGGCCGCAACCGGCCGTGAACCATCGCCGCCACCACGGCGGCGAAAATCGTGAACAACAGGATTTGCGGCTGGGTCATCGCGGCTCCTTGCGTCTGAACATCCGGGGAAAACCCCGCAACCGGCGCTCGGGTTGCACGCGGTCGCGAATTTTTCGCACCGCAGACATGCATACCGAATATCGGTTTTCGGCGGGCTGCGCGGAACCCTTTGGCCATCCGCTGCGTTGGACAGGAAACCATCCGAGGAAGACCGACATGGATCACATCCCCTACACCGGCCTTGGCGGCATTCTGGTTCTGGTGCTCGATCTCTGGGCGCTGATTTCCGTTCTGGGCGCGCGCGTTTCCACCGGGCAGAAGCTGCTTTGGGTGCTTCTGATCCTGCTTTTGCCGGTGCTTGGCTTCGTCGTCTGGCTGCTGGCCGGGCCGCGGTCTTCCTCGGCCTCGGCCTGAGCGATGAGCGCGGGTGTCCGTGAAACCCTGTGGCTGCTGGCGCGGATCGGTCTGGCGGCGCAGGAAATGGCGCAGCTGCGTCTGAGGCTCTGGCAGATCGAGGCGCAGGCGCGGCTGCGTCTGGGCCTGGGCAGCCTGATGCTGAGCCTGCTGGCCACGATGCTGGCCATGGCGGCAATCGGGCTGGGCCTCGCGGCCAGCGTCGTGCAGCTGCAGCAGGCGGGCTGGAGCCTGCCCGCCGCGCTTGGCCTCGCCTCGGGGGGGGCGGCGGCGCTCTCGCTGGTGATCCTGCTCTTGGCCGGGCGGGCGCTGCGCGGGGCCCTGGGCCGCTGAGCCCGCTTCTTTCGTCAAATGCCATCCCCGGCCCGCAAGGGACCGGATCAACCAGGGCCGGATCAACCAAGGAGTCTCCGATGACCTTTTCCTCGAAACGTCGCCTGACGGCGGAACTTGTCGCGCGGGAAACCGCGCTGCGCTCGCAGCTGGGTGCGCTTGCCGGTGCCCTGGGCGGCGGACCCGCCGCGCCGCGCGCGCCCAAGGCGCTGCCGCTGGCGCTGGGGGCCGGGGCGCTGGGGGCCGGTGTTCTGGCGCTGGCCGGTTACGCGCTGTTGCGCCGCAAGCCGGAGGCCCCCGCCGCGACCCCGCCGCATCCTGAGACGCTGGCGCGCTGGGAAGACGAGGGCGGCGCGGTCTTCGAGACGCTCGATTGGGACGACGACCGCTGGCTTGCGGCCGCCGAGGCCGCCCGCGATGCCGCCCGGGACGAGCTGTTGTCCCTGTATGAAACCGGCAAGGCCAGCGCCGAGGCCAAGGCCGATATCGCCGCCGAAAGGGCGCGCAAGCTCTCGGAGGCTTTCCGGCACGGGCTCGAGGGGCTGGGCGACGAGGCCGCGGATCTGATCGTCACCGCCCGGCAATCGGTCTGGGAGGCGATGGAGGCGGGCGGCCGCGCCGCGCGGCAGGGGCTTGCGGAGGGCAAGGACATCGCCGCGCGCCATCCGGTGGCGGCAAGCGCCGCGGGCATCGCCGCGGGGGCGGGGCTGATGGCGCTGTCGTCGCACAGCCGACCGGCGCTGAAATATGTGCTGCCGCTGGCGCTTGCGGGGCTTGCGGTGCAGGCCGGACGGGTGTTCGGGCGCGACCGTCCGACGCTGCGCGGCAAGGCCGAGGCCGTTGCCGAGGCCGCCGGGGAAACGCTTGAAACCGTCTCGACCGCGGTGGCGCGCAAGACGGACGCCGCGCGTGCGACCGCGCGCAGGGCCGAGGCGGGGGCGAAGCCGGGGCCCCGGCCGAAATCCGCGCGCAATGGCGCCGCGCGGCACTAGGGGGCGGCGATGGATCGGGCCGCGCAGCTTTCGCTTGTCGCGCTGGGGCTGATCGCCTCGGTGGCCGCGCTTGCGGCGCTGCGCGACCTTGCCGCGCCGATGGCGCTGGCGCTGGTCGTCGGCGTCGTGCTCTCGCCGCTCTCGGATCTGTGGGAAAGGCTGCGGTTTTCCCCGGCGATGGGGGCCTCGGCCAGCCTCGTGCTGACGCTGGCGGCTTTCGGCACGCTCGGGCTGCTGCTGCAACCTTTGATTGCCGAGCTGGTGCATCAGGCGCCCAAGGTCTGGGCCGACAGTCAGGAGGTGATGAAGGCGTTTCGGGGCCTGTTTGCCGGGTTGAAGGCCGCCACGCGCGAGCTTTCGGGCGCGGTGGCGGAAGGCGCCCGCGCCGAGGCGGGGCCCGCGCCGCAACAGATGGTCGATCTGCCCGCCGTCACCACCGGCGCGCTGATGATCGCCCCCGCGATCGCCGCGCAGGCGCTGACCTTTGTCGGCACGCTGTTCTTCTTCCTGCTCACCCGCAGCGAGATCTATGACTGGGCCGCGCGCAGGCTGGTCAGCCCCGCCGGGCGCGGGCAGCTGTCGCAGCGCCTGCGCCGGGCCGAGGGGATCGTCTCGCGCTATTTCCTGACGATCACGCTGATCAATGCCGCTCTGGGCATCGCCACCGCGATTGCGCTGCAGGCGCTGGGCCTGCCCGGCGCGCTTTCCTGGGGCATCGTGGCCTTCCTGCTCAATTACGTCGTCTATCTGGGCCCGGCTGCGGTGGCCGTGGCGCTGCTGCTGGCCGGGGTTGCCGCCTTTGATGGCGGCGCGGCGGCCGTGCCGGTGCTGGTCTATGGCGCGCTGATCACGCTCGAGGGGCAGTTCGTCACTCCGGCGCTGGTGGGGCGACGGATGGCGTTGAACCCGCTTCTGGTCTTCGTGGCGCTGCTGTTCGGGCTCTGGCTCTGGGGGGCGATCGGCGGCATCGTCGCCTTGCCGCTGCTGCTTTGGGCGACGGTTGTGCAAAACGGCGACGGGCTTGCCATTGGCGCCGCGCGGCGGGGGGAGGCATGACGCAACCTTGCCCGGCGGGCCGGGCCGGGGCGGGGGCAATGCGGCAGATCCGGCAGAGCCTTTCCCCGTGCAGAGAATTTCCTTCTGAAAAACCCCCGTCTTTGGAATTCAATTTGGCTGCGGAATGTGCAAAAACTCCACAAATAAAGTCGTGATAAAGAGCCATGACCGCACCTCCGCCTGCCGATGCCGACGAGATCCGCAAGACGACCTGTTACATGTGCGCCTGCCGCTGTGGCATCGACGTGCATCTGCGCTCGGGGCAGGTGCGCTACATCGAGGGCAACCGCGATCATCCGGTCAACCGCGGCGTGATCTGCGCCAAGGGCGCGGCGGGGATCATGCAGGTGACGGCCCCCGCCCGGCTGCGCGCGCCGCTGAAACGGGTGGGGCCGCGCGGCTCTGGCGCGTTCGAGGAAATCAGCTGGGAGGAGGCGCTGCAGATCGCCACCGGCTGGCTGGCGAAGATCCGCGCGGAAGCCCCTGAAAAGCTGGCCTTTTTCACCGGCCGCGATCAGTCGCAAAGCTTCACCGGCTGGTGGGCGCAGGCCTTTGGCACGCCGAATTTTGCCGCCCATGGCGGGTTTTGTTCGGTCAATGTGGCGGCGGCGGGGATCATGTCGATCGGCGGCGCGTTCTGGGAATTCGGCGAGCCGGATTGGGACCGGGCGAAGATCCTGGTGCTGTTCGGCGTCGCCGAGGATCACGACAGCAACCCGATCAAGCGCGGGCTTGGCGCGCTGAAGGCCCGCGGCGCGCGGGTGGTTTCGGTCAATCCGATCCGGACGGGTTACAATGCGGTGGCCGATGACTGGCTGGGGATCACGCCGGGCACCGACGGGCTTCTGATCCTGGCGCTGGTGCATGAGTTGCTGGTCGCGGGGCGGATCGATCTGGACTATCTCGCCCGCTTCACCGATGCGCCCTGTCTCTTGATCGCGGGGCAGGGGCCGGAAAGCGGGCTTTACCTGCGCGACGATACGGGGCGCGCGCTGGTGATCGACCGCCGCAGCGGGGCGCTTGCGCCCTTTGATGGCGAGGGCGTCGAGCCCGATCTGGGCGGGCGGCATCCCGGGCACCGCACCGTCTTCGAGACCCTGGCCGAACGCTACCTTGATCCGCGCCACTCGGCGCAGGCGGTGGCAGAGCGCGTCGGCATCCCCGCCGCGCGGATCCGGGCGCTGGCCGCCGAACTGGCCCGGGTCGCCTTTGACGCGGCGATCACGCTTGACCAGCCCTGGACCGATTTTCGCGGCCATCGTCACGACCGGATGATCGGCCGCCCGGTCGGCTTTCACGCCATGCGCGGCATCGCGGCGCATTCGAACGGCTTTCAGACCGCCCGCGCGCTGCATCTGTTGCAGATGCTGCTGGGCGCGATCGAGACCCCCGGGGGCTTGCGTTTCAAGCCGCCCTATCCGAAGCCGCTTGCCGCCCATCCGGTGCCGCAGTTCAAGGCCGAACCGGGCCAGCCGCTGCCGGGTCCGCATCTGGGCTTTCCGCGCTCTCCGGCCGATCTGGCGCTTTTGCCCGATGGCCGCCCGGCCCGGATCGATGCCGCCTTTACCTGGGAAAATCCCTTTTCCGCCCATGGCCTGATGCAACGCGTGATCGGCAATGCCCATGCCGGGCAGCCCTACCGGATCGACACGCTCTTTCTTTACATGGCGAATATGGCGTGGAATTCCTCGATGAACCCGGAGGAGGTGGCGCGCTGGCTGACAGATCGCGACGAGACGGGCGCCTATGTCATTCCCCACATCATCCTGTCGGACGCCTATGCCAGCGAAACCGTGGCCTATGCCGATCTGGTGCTGCCCGACACGACCTATCTGGAACGGCATGACGCGATCAGCCTGCTCGACCGCCCCATCGGCCGCGGCGACCGGCTGGCGGATTCGATCCGCTGGCCGCTGACCGAGCCCGACCGCGACGTGCGGCCGTTCCAGTCGGTGCTGTGCGATCTGGGGGCAAGGCTGGGCCTGCCCGGCTTTGTCGGGCCCGAGGGCCAGCCCGCGTTCAAGGATTATGCCGATTACCTGATCCACCACCAGCGCCGCCCCGGCATCGGCCCTCTGGCGGGCTGGCGCGGCGACGGCGCTGCGCATGGCCGCGGTGCGCCCAACCCGGCGCAGCTGGACCGTTACATCGAAAACGGCGGCGTGTTTCAGATGCAGATCCCGGCCGAGGCGCAGTTCTTCAAGCCCTGGAACCGGGCCTGGCAGGACTGGGCGGTGAGCCTGGGTCTGCAGGACAAGCCGCAGCCCTATCTGTTCAGCCTCTGGTGCGAGCCGCTGCGCCGCTTTCAGCTGGCCGCCGAGGGGCACGGGGTCCATCAGCCGCCCGAACATTTGCGCGCGCGGCTGCGCGCGGCGATGGATCCGCTGCCCGACTGGACGGCGCCGCAAAACACCGCCACCGAGGCCGGTTATCCGCTGCATGCGCTGACCCAGCGCCCGCCCGCGATGTATCATTCCTGGGGCTCGATGAACGCCTGGCTGCGGCAGATCCTGGGCCATAACGTGCTTTACATTCCGAAATCGGTTTGGCGGGCACAGGGTTTTCGCGCGGGCGACTGGGCGCGGGTGACCTCGCCGCATGGGGCGATCGAGGTTCCCGTCGCGCCGATGGCGGCGCTCAATCCGCAGACCGTCTGGACCTGGAATGCGATCGGCAAGCGGCAGGGCGCCTGGGGGCTGTCGAAAACCGCGCCCGAGGCGGAAAAGGGATTTCTTCTCAATCACCTGATGCATGATCTGATGCCGCCCGACGCGACCGGCGCGCGGGCCTGGAACGCCGATCCGGTGACCGGGCAGGCCGCCTGGTTCGATCTGCGGGTGCGGATCGAGCGGATCGGCCCGCGCCGCTTTGCCCTGCCGCAGTTCCCCGCCCTTGCCCTGAAGATCCTGCGCCGGAGGCCCGCATGAGCCGAACCGCCCCCAAACGCACCCTTGTCATCGACCTTGACGCCTGCACCGGCTGTCACGCCTGCACCATCGCCTGCAAGGGCTGGCAGAATGCGAACGAGGACACCCGGCTGCCCGATGCCGACGCCTATGGCAAGGCCCCCTTCGGTGCCTTTCTCAACCGCGTGCATTCCTACGAGGTGATCGCGGACGGGGCCCCGGCGCGGCTGATCCACTATCCGCGCACCTGCGTGCATTGCGAAAATCCGCCCTGCGTGCCGGTCTGCCCGACCGGGGCGAGCCAGCAGACCGCCGATGGTCTGGTGCAGATCGACGCCAGCCGCTGTCTGGGCTGCGGGCTTTGCGCCTGGGCCTGCCCCTATGGCGCGCGGGAACTTGATCCGGTGGCGGGGGTGATGCGCAAATGCACCCTTTGCGCCAATCGCATCGACGATCCCGCAAGGCCCGCGGAAGACCGCATTCCCGCCTGTGTCCGGGCCTGTCCCACCGGCGCGCGGCATTTCGGCGATCCCGCCGACGCCGAAAGCCCGCTTGGCCGGTTGGTCGCCGACCGCGGCGGCTTCGCGCCGATGCCCGAATTCGGCACGAAGCCCAGCAGCCGCTACCTGCCGCCGCGGCCCAAGGATCAGCTGGGCGCGGGGGGCGGCCTTGCGCCCCTGGTGCCGGGGGGCGGGCTTTCGGCCTGGCTTGACGCCATTCTGGGGCGGCGCTGATGCGCGCGGCCCCCTCGGTGATCCTGTTCACCACGCTTTCGGGCGCGGGCTTCGGCACATTGGCGGCCGCGGGCCTTGGGCTTGGCGCGGGGCCAGGCGCCTGGCTGGCGGGCTACGGGCTGGTCCTTGCCGGTCTGACCGCCTCGGCCTTCCATCTGGCGCATCCCTTGCGCGCCCGTTTCGCGTTCCGGCGCTGGCGTACAAGCTGGCTCTCGCGCGAGGCCTGGGGGGCGGTCGCGGCGCTTGTCGTTCTGGCGCCGCCCGCGGTGTCGGCGCTGCTGGGCGGGCCGGATCTGCGTCTTTTCGGCATGTTGGGGGCGCTGCTCTGCCTTGCCACGGTGGTCGCGACCGCGATGATCTATGCCAGCCTGCGTGCGGTGCCGCGCTGGCATCACGGGTCGGTGCCGCTGCTCTATCTTGCCTGTGCCGCGACGGGGGGCAGTTTCCTGATCGCCCCGCCCGGGATCTCCGCGCTTGCCTGTCTGGCGCTTGGCGCAGCTCTCGCCGCCTTCTTCGGGCTTGGGGATCGCCGCATCGCCGCCCTTGGCCTGACGCGGGCCTGGGCGACGGGGCTTGGCGGGGGGCTGGGCGGGGGGCTGGGCGGGGGGGCCGAGGTGCGCAGCTTCGAGTTGCCGCGCAGCGGGCCGAGTTTCGTCACCCGGGAACTGGTCGATCGCTCCGGCGCGGCCGGATCGCCGCTCTGGCGCGGCCTTGCCGTGCTTCTGGCCGGGGTCGCCCCCGCGGGTCTGCTGCTTTGGGGGCTGGCGCCCGGGTTTGCGCTTGGCGTGCATCTGTGCGGGATCGCGCTCTCGCGCTGGCTGTTCTTCACCGAGGCGACGCATGTGGCCGCGCTTTATTACCGCGGCGAATTGCAGCCCCGGCGCGGCTGAACCGGGGCCCACGGCCAGGCCCGGAGGGCGCAGCCTGTTCCCCGGCCGCTTTCGGGCCGCCGCCCCGGTTCCGCCTCAGCTCAGCAGCGCGGCCTGCACCAGACGGCGGGTGTAGTCCTGTTTCGGCGTGCCGATCACCTCGGCGCAGGGGCCCTCTTCGACCAGATCCCCCGATTTCAGCACCATGATCCGGTCCGAAAGCGCGCGCACCACCGCCAGATCGTGGCTGATGAACAGATAGCTCAGCCCGTGTTCCGCCTGCAGCCGCCGCAGCAGATCGACGATCTGCTTTTGCACCTGACGATCCAGCGCCGAGGTGGGCTCATCCAGCACGATGATGCTGGGCTTGAGCACCAGCGCCCGGGCGATGGCGATGCGCTGGCGCTGGCCGCCGGAAAATTCATGCGGATAGCGGTTGCGAAGCGCCGGATCGAACTGACATTCGGCCAGCGCCTCGGCGGCGGCCCGGTCGCGCTCGGAAGCGCTCATCGCGGGGTGATGCACCAAAAGCCCCTCGGCCACGATCTGCCCCGCGGTCATCCGCGGCGAGAGGCTGCCGAAGGGATCCTGCATCACCACCTGCATGTCGCGGCGCAGCGGCAGAAGGGCGCGCGGCGAGAGATCCTCGATCGCGCGGCCATGCAGCCGGATCGACCCGGTCGCGGGCAAAAGCCGCAAGATCGCGCGGGCAAGCGTGCTTTTGCCCGAGCCGGATTCCCCCACGATCCCGATGGTTTCGCCGCGCCGCAGGGTCAGCGACACGCCGTTGACCGCGCGAAAGCCGGGCTCTGCGGGCTGAAACAGCCGCCGCCGCCGACCAAAGGTCACGGCGGCCTCGCGCACCTCCAGCACCACCGGGGCATCCGCCGCGACGGGCGGCTTGCGCCCCTCGGGCTCGGCGTCGATCAGCGCGCGGGTATAGGCGTTTTGCGGATCGGCAAAGACCGTTTCGACCGGGCCTTCCTCGACCTTTTCGCCGCGCCGCATCACCACCACCCGGTCGGCGATGCGGCGCACCACATGCAGATCATGGGTGATGAAGAGGATCGCCATCCCCAGCCGCTCCTGCAGATCGCGCAAAAGCGTCAGGATCTCGGCCTGGATCGTGACATCCAGCGCGGTGGTCGGCTCGTCGGCGATCAAGAGTTCCGGGTTGTTCGAAATCGCCATCGCGATCATCACCCGCTGGCGCTGCCCGCCCGAAAGTTCATGCGGATAGGACCGCATCCGCCGCTCGGGCTCGGGGATCTGAACCAGATGCAAGAGCTCGATGGCGCGGGCATGGGCGGCCTTGCGCGACAGGCCCTGATGGCGGCAGAGCGGCTCGATCAGCTGCGCGCCGATGGGAAAAAGCGGATCGAGCGAGGTCATCGGTTCTTGAAAGATCATCGCGATGCGCTCGCCGCGGATGCGGTTGAGCGCCCGGCGCGGCAGGCCGATCAGGTTCATGCCGTGAAATTCGGCCGTGCCGCTGATCTGGCCGTTTTGCGCCAGAAGCCCCATCACCCCCATCATGATCTGGCTTTTGCCCGAGCCGGATTCGCCCACCACAGCGACGGTTTCGCCGCGCCTGATCGCAAAGGACACGCCCCTGACCGCCTCGACCGCGCCATCAAGCGTGGCAAAGCGCACATGGATGTCGCGCAGCTCCAGAATGGGTGTGGTCATCTCAGCGGTCCCGCGGGTCGAGGGCGTCGCGCAGCCCGTCGCCAATGAAGTTCAGCGCGAAAAGGGTGGAAATCAGGAACAGCGCCGGAAAGGCCAGAAGCCAGTTCGCATGCGGGATGTTCTTCGCGCCCTGCGAGATCAGCACCCCCCAGGAGGACATCGGCTCTTGCACGCCAAGGCCCAGATAGGACAGGAAGCTTTCCATGATGATCACGGTCGGCACCAGAAGCGTCATGTAGATGATGACGGGGCCCAGAAGGTTGGGCAGGATGTGACGGCGCAGGATGCCCGCGCGGCTGACCCCCAAGGCCTCGGCCGCCTGCACGAATTCAAGCCGTTTCAGGGCCAGCGTCTGCCCGCGCACGATCCGCGCCATGTCAAGCCACATCACCGCGCCGACGGCGAGGAAGGTCAGCAGGAAATTGCGCCCGAAAAAGACGACCAGCATGATCACGAAGAAGATGAAGGGCAGCGAATACAGGATGTCGACGACGCGCATCATCGCCTCGTCCACCTTGCCGCCGATGAAGCCCGAGGTGGCGCCGTAAAGCACCCCGATCACCACCGCGACCAACCCGGCCATGAGGCCGATGGCGAGCGAGACGCGACCGGCCACCAGCGTCCGGGCCAGCAGGTCGCGGCCATTCGCATCGGTGCCAAAAAGGAACCATTTCCGTTCCACCGTGGCGGTCAGGGTGGCGGTGCCGGTGTCGCTGCCCGGGGTGATCCTGGCGCCGTCGAAGAGGTCGGAGCGGTCGAAATAGCGTGCGGCGCGGTCATCGACGCCGCGCGGGGCGGTCAGCGTCGCGGTGATCTCGGCCCCGGTTTGCTGCCAGCCGCGGATCTCGACCCGGGCGCGTTTGGCCACCTGATCGAGCGCCGGGCCGATCATCTCGGGCGTCGGATAGGCGGAGAGCCGCGGCGGCACCTTGGTGTAGCTTTGGTGGATCGTGGTGTAATCGTTCGGCACCAGAAACGGCCCGATGCCGCAGCAAAGCGCCATCAAGAGCAGGTAAAGCGCCGAAAGGCTGGCGGCGCGGTTCGCCCGCAGCCGCGCCCAGGCGTCGGACCAGAGCGAGCGGCCGGGGGCCAGGGGGGCAGTCTCAGTCATGGCGCACCCGCGGATCGACGATGGCATAAAGCAGATCGACGATCAGGTTGAAAAGAATGGTGAAAGCGGCCAGCACGACGACCGTGCCCATGACGACGGTGTAATCGCGCGCCAGCGCCGCCTCGACGAAATAGCGCCCGATGCCGGGAATGCCGAAGACGGTCTCGACGATCACCGATCCGGTCAGAAGCGAGGCCGCCGCCGGCCCGGCATAGGAGATGATCGGCATCACCGCCGAGCGAAGCGCGTGCCGCCCGACGACGGAAAATTCCGAAAGCCCCATGGCGCGGCAGGTGCGGATGTGATGGGCGCGCAAAGCCTCGATCATCGCGCCGCGCATCAGCCGGGCGACGACGGCCAGTTGCGGCAGCATCAGGGTCAGCACCGGGCCGATCTTGTTCACCAGCGCCCCGCCGCCCCAGCCCGCGACCGGCACGAGGCTGAGCGAGAGCGCGAAGGTCAGCTGGTAAAGCGGCGCGATGACGAAGGTCGGGATGGTGCTGCCCGCCGTGGCGGTGGCGACGACAAGATAATCCAGCCCGCGGTTCTGGTTCAGCGCCGCGATGATGCCCAGAACCGAGCCGATCGTCAGCGCCAGCAAAAGCGCCATCGTGCCGATCTGGATCGAGATCGGCAAAGCGGTCGCGAACATCTCGGTCACGGTGAAATCGGGCCGGGTGTAGCTTGGCCCCAGATCGCCGTGCAGCAGATTGGACAGGTAATGCAGATACTGGCTCCAGAGCGGCTGATCGAGCTGATAGACGCGCTTGAGGTTCTCGATCACCGCGGGGTTGAGCCCCTTTTCCTGATTGAACGGGCCGCCGGGGGCGACGCGCATCAGGAAAAAGGAGATCGTGACGATCAGAAAGAGCGTCGGGATCGCGGTCAGCAGACGTCGCAGGATGAAACGTGTCATGGTCCCGGCCTTGTGCAGGAAAGCCCGGCCAGGCGAAAGCCCGGCCGGGACGGGGGATCATTCGGCCGGGGACAGGAAGCGGCTCGGATGCACGTCAAGGCTGTTGGCCTGCCAGCCCGCGAGCTTGTCCGAGACCAGGCCGCGGTAGCTGTAGAACATCAGGGGCATCACGCATTGATCCTCGATCACGCCCTTTTCTTCGGCTTTCGCCAGCAGCTCCATCCGCTTGGCCGCATCCGGTTCGACCGAGGCGGCCTGCAGCATCGCGTCATATTCGGCGTTGGAGTAAAGCGAATAGTTGTTGCCCGCGCCCGTCGTGCACAGCGACAGGAAGTTTTCCGGGTCCTTGTAGTCCGCAAACCAGGCCGCCCGGGCGGCGTCGAAATCGCCCTTTTGTTCGAGATGCGCGTAATGGGCGGCGATATCAAGGTTGACCATCGTCACCGCGATCCCCATCGGTTTGAGCAGTTCCTGCAGCGCGACGGCGGTATTGGCGTTGTTTTCATTGGTGTTGAAGCGGATTTCCATCTTCAGCGGGTTCGCCTCGGTGTAGCCGTGACGCGCCAGGATCGCGCGGGCCTGATCCTCGCGGTCGATCTGGCTCAGCCCGGCCCAATCGGGGGGCGTGACGGCATAGCCCGCGATGCCCGGGGGCACCAGCGTGGTGGCGGGGATCATCGTGTTCTGCCAGACTTCCTCGGCCAGATAGTCGCGGTCGATCGCCATCGAGACCGCCTTGCGGATCTCCAGCTCCGACCACGGCGCCTTGTCGAGCTTGAAGCCGTAGTAATAGGTGGCGAGCGTCGGGCCGATCTTGACCCGCTCGCCGAGCGTCTGCTTCAGCGCCGCGGTCTGCTCGGCCGGGAAATCAAGCATCATGTCAAGCTCGCCCGCCTCGAAGCGGCGCACGGCGGCGGTGGCATCCTCGGTCGGGTAGAAATTCACCCGGTCAAAGGCGACATGTTCGGCGTCGTAAAACGTCGGGTTCTTCACCAGCGAGATGTGATCATTCGGCACGAAACTGTCGAGCACATAGGCGCCGTTCGACACCAGATTGCCGGGCTTGGTGAAATCGGCGCCGAATTTCTCGACGTCCGCGCGCTGCAGCGGATAGGTCGCCTGATGCGTCAGCATTTCCAGAAAATAGGGGGTCGGCGCTTTCAGCGTGACCTCCAGCGTCGTCGCGTCAACAGCCCGCACGCCCAGATCGGCTGCCGGTTTCTCGCCTTTGGTGATCGCCTCGGCATTCAGCACCGGCGCCAGCATATAGGCATATTCCGCCGCGGTGGCGGGCGACACCACGCGCTGCCAGGACCAGACGAAATCCGCGGCGGTCACGGGCGTGCCATCCGACCAGAGCGCCCCGGGGCGCAGCTTGAAGGTCCAGACCTTGCCATCTTCCGACACGCTCCAGCTTTCCGCCGCGCCGGGGATCAGATTGGCCGCGCCGTCATGCATGGTCAGACCCATGAAGAGATCGCGCATCAGGTTCGCCTCGGGGATGGTCGAATTCTTGTGCGGATCCAGCGTTTCCGGGTCGCCGTTGTTGCCGCGGTCAAGCACGGTTTCGGCCAAAGCGCCACCCGCCATGAGCGCGATCAGCGAGGCGGCGGTGAGCAGGGACTTGAAGCGAAGGGTCATGCGGGGGTTTCCTCTGTGGACTGTGGGGAGGGCAGGGAGGACCCGTCTTGGCGCGGGTCTTGATCGGCAAGGGCGGTGGCGGCACGCACCATCGCATCGGCGATGCCGGGTTCGGTGCCGGAATGTCCGGCATCGGGAACAAGGGTCAGGGTGGCCTCGGGCCAGGCCTTTGCCAGCGCCAGCGCGGTGGCGGCGGGGGTGACCAGATCGTAGCGGCCCTGAAGGATGTGGCAGGGAACGGCGCGCAGGGCGGCAGAGGCGCGGACCTGATCCAGAAGCCAGCCATCGGTCGGAAAGAAGCAGCCGTTCGCGAAGTAATGGCATTCGATCCGGGCAAAGGCCTCGGTCTCCTGCGGGTCTTCGGGGGCGGCGGGGCGCGGGATCAGCCGCAGCGCGGCTTCTTCCCAATCGGCCCAGGCCTTGGCCGCGGCGAGGCGTTCAGGGCCCGCGGGGCCGGTCAGGCGGCGGTGATAGGCGGCGATCATCGCCTCCTGTTCCGCCGCCGGGATCAGGGCGCGATAGGCGGCAAAGGCCTCGGGCAGGATCATCCCGGCGCCGTGCTGGTAAAACCAGTCCAGTTCCACCCGCCGCCCGGTGAAGATGCCGCGCAGGATCATCCCAGTGATCCGCCCGGGATGGGCCAGCCCATAGGCCAGCGCCAGCGTCGAGCCCCAGGAACCGCCGACGATCTGCCAGCGCGCGATGCCCAGATGGTCCCGCAGCGCCTCGATATCGGCGACCAGATCGGCGGTGGTGTTTTCCCTCAGCTCGCCTGGTGGCGTCGATTGCCCCGCGCCGCGCTGATCGGCGAGCACAATCCGATAGCGCGCCGGATCGTGGCTGCGGCGCAAAAACGGCGCGATGCCCGCCCCCGGACCGCCATGCAGGATCAGGACCGGCTGGCCCGCGGGATTGCCGCAGTCTTCATAGTGGATCTCGTGCAGCGCCGAGACGCGCAGCCGCCCGGTCTTGCGCGGGGTAATCTCGGGGAAAAGCGGCCGCAGCGATGGGGTCATGCGCCCGAACCGCTCAGGGCGTCGAACAGGAACCGGCCGATGCGCGGGAAGGCGTCGGGCACTTCATTCGCCAGCCGCTCGCCCTGGGTCATCAGAACGAAGATCAAGGGCTTTTGCCCCGGCGCGGCCAGCCGGATCATGTCATGCTTGAACCACGAGGCCTTGGGATCGCCGGTCCAGAGATTGTGCCCGGCCTTCGACCAGATCCGCACCCCCGCGGGCATCTGCCCGCCCAGATATTCCGACAGCTGATAGTTCGGATTGGCGGCCTCCGGCCCCTGCGGATCGCGCGCCAAAAGCGCCTGCGCCCGGGCCGTTGCGGCGGGCGAAAGCGGCAGGGAACCGTCAAAGAGCGCCGCCATCAGCCGCGCCGTGGCCAGCGGCGTGAGCCGGTTCAGATAACCGCCCCGCTGCGCCGCAAATTGCGCCTCGCGGCCATAGCGGGTGTCATCCATCAGCTTTTGCGTCAGGTTGCAGCCCGCCATCTCGGGCCAGTTCAGACTGTCGAACCAGCGGTTCAGCCCCTCGCGCGCGGCCATCCAGTCGGCCAGCGCGGCGCCGTCCAGAAGGGTGTCGCCCGTGGTCCCGGTCAACAGGTCGATCACGTAATTCGTCGCCGTGTTCGAGGACCACAGGATCATGTCCCGCAGCGCCCGGTCGAGTTCGGGATGGGGGGCAAGCCACCCCGCGTCGAGCGCGGCGAGCGCATGCACCAGATGAAAGCTTTTCACCAGCGAACAGGGGTAGCAGCCCCAGTCGCCACGATGGGCGTAACCGCTGGGGCGGGCGCGGCCCTCCTCGCGGAGCGCGACGACGGCGTGATTGTCCGCCCGCAGCCCGTCGGCCGCAAACCGCGCGGGCAGTTCTGCCACCACCCGGGCCGCGCGCTGCGACCAATCGTTGTCGGGATCAAAGAACACCGAATCCGCTCCTGTCCTGGCTCTGTCGCGATCAGGCTAGAGCCTGGGGCGTAATCGGGATAATGAGAAATAATCGAGGTAGTATCGGAAAACTGATAATGGATCTGGCGGAAATCGAGCTTTTCGGCACGCTGATGCGGGTCGGCACCACGACCGAGACGGCCCGCGTGCTGGGCCTGTCGCAGCCCGCGATCAGCGACCGGCTGAAGCGGCTGGAAAGCCGTCTGGGGTTTTTGCTGTTTCAGCGCCGGGGCAACCGGCTGGAACCCTCGGCCGAGGCGCTGGAGCTTTATGCCCAGACCGGTGCCGTCTTTGCCGCGCAAAAGGACATTCGCGCCCGGATCGAGGCGATCCGCGGCGATCAGAGCCGCCCGGTCACGATCTCGGCCACGCCCGCGGTGGTCGAGGGCTATCTGGCGCCGCGGCTGGCGCGGGCGGGCTATCGCGGCTGGGCGCGGTCGCTGCGGCTGTGGGTGGGCGAGCCCGAGGAGGACGTCGGCCGGGGGCGGGCCGATATCGGCATGCAGCTGGCGGTGCCGCCCCGCCCCGATCTGGCCGAGGAGACGCTGGGCGACGTGGCTCTGGTCGCGGTGATGCTGCCCGATCATCCGCTGGCGGCGCGGGCCTCGCTGGTGGTCGGGGATTTCCGCGATCAGCCGCTGGTCGGCTTCGATCCGGACTGGTCGCCCATGGGCGCCGTGATCCGCCGGGTGTTCCGGGCCGAGGGGCTGCCCTATCGGCTGGCCTGTCAGGTGCCCTACAGCTCGACCGTCTGCCACATGATCACCGCCTGCGGCGGCATCGGCATCATCGACGCGATGACCGCCGAAAGCCTGCTGACGACGGGGCTTGTCACCCGCCCGATCGAGCATGTGCCGACGCTGCCGCTGCGCGCCTTTTATCGCCGCGACACGCCGCTGCGGGCGCGCGCGCAGCAGCTGTTGCGGGCGCTGGCCGAGGTCTGAGCCGGGCTGCGGCATAGCGGGCCCCGGCGGGACCTCGCCTGTCGGTGATCCGCCCGGTCAGGCGCTGGCGATCCGCTCGGCAAGGACGCAGAGCATTTCGAACATCAGGTTGACGCCCAGCCAGGCGGTGTTGCCCGCCGGATCGAAGGGCGGCGAGACCTCGACCAGATCGGCGCCGATAATGTCGAGCCCGCGCAGCCCCCGCGCCACCTCCAGCGCCGTCCAGGAGGTCGGGCCGCCCACTTCGGGCGTGCCGGTGCCGGGCGCGAAAGCCGGATCGACGAAATCGATGTCATAGGTGACATAGGTCGGCCCGCTGCCCGCGATCGCCCGCGCTTCGGCCATCACCTCGGCCGCGCCGCGGGCATGCAGCTCGGCCACCGGAATGATGCGGATGCCGGTCGCGGCGGCGAAATCCAGATCCTCGTGGCCGAAAGCGGTGCCGCGCAGGCCGATCAGGCAATAGCGGCTCGGATCGATCAGCCCCTCTTCCACCGCGCGGCGGAAGGGGGTGCCATGGGTGTAGCGGGCGGTGCCGAAATAGACGTCGTTCAGGTCGCTGTGGCTGTCGAACTGGATCAGCCCGACCGGACGCGCCTTTGCCAGCGCGCGCAGGATCGGCAGCGTGCACAGATGGTCCCCCCCCGCCGTCAGCGGCCGGATGCCCGCCGCGACGACGCGATCATAAAACGCCTCGATCCGCGCAAGGCTGTCCATCAGATCGCCCGGATTGGGCGCCACATCGCCCAGATCGGCGCAGCGGGCCAGATCGAAGGGCGCCACCCGGGTTGCGCCGTTCACCGCCCGGATCATCGTCGAGGCATCGCGCAGCTGGCGCGGCCCGTGCCGCGGCCCGGGGCGGTTCGTCGTGCCGCCATCCCAGGGCGCGCCGATCAGACCGATCTGCACCTCGGCTAAACGGGGGTGATCAAGGGGCACATGCGGCAGGCGCATGAAGCTGGGCACGCCGGCAAAGCGCGGCAGATCAAGGCCCGAAACCGGGCTGAAAAAGCTGTCCGTCAAAGGGGTCTCCTGTCCTGAGCGGGGTGGCGACAGCCTATGCGCCCGGCGGTGAAATATCCTTCTGAAGACCGCCGGTGTTTTGGCAAAAACCGGCTGCGCGGGGTCCCCGGGGCAGCTGCGGCCGCGCTTGGCCGTCAGTCCAGCTCTGCCAGCGCCGCGATGAAATGCGAAAACAGCTCGCCCTGAGAGCTGATGCGCAGCTTGCTGTAGATGTTGCGCTTGTGGATCCGCACCGTCCCCGGCGAGATCGCAAGCGCCTGGCTTGTCGCCTCGGCGGAATAGCCCTTGAGCGCGAATTCGACGATCTCGCGCTCGCGCGGGGTCAGCAGGTTGCGCCCGACATTGCGAAAGGCGCGCTCGATCAGCTCGGCCAGCTGCGGCCCGGGCGAGGGGGCGGCCCCGGCGGTGAAGCGGCTTGCAAGCCCCTCCCAGTTGCGCCGCGCGGCCGCCGCAACGAACGGAAAGACCTCTTGCAAGGCCTTGAATTCCCTCGCGGAAAAGGCCCGGCTTTCGCGCATCGCCGAAATCACCACGCTGACCCCGCCGCCCGCATCCAGCATGAAGCCGATCTCCTCGGCCAGCTCGGTCCGGACATAGTAATTGCGGAAATATTCGCCTTGATAGAAGCGGTCGGGCGCCAGATCGCGCAGCCGCACCAGCCGCGGCACCAGCGGCGCCATCGACTGCAGATAGAACGGATCGAGCAGATAGGGCCCGGCCTGATAATCCGCCACCATCACCTGCCGCTTCCAGTCCGGGAAATCGTCATGCAGCGCGATGGGGCGGAAATCCCGGTAATAGGCAAAGGTGACGCTGTGTTCGAACGGGGTCACGCTGCGCAGCGCCGCCACCAGCGCGGGTGCGAATTCGGCGCTGTCCAGCACCTCGACCACGCGGGCGCTGCAGGCGATCCATTCCCGCTCCATTTCGTCTTCCCTCTGCCGGTATGCTTTTTGTGATATATACAACGCCTGCAGTGTTGCTTAGGATTTTCTGCAAATCAAGGGATAGCCCGCCAAAGGGTTGACCGACAGGGAAAGACGATCACATGACAGAAGCGACGGGGCACCACACCGTCGGCGCCAGCGAATCCATTGCGGAATTCGTCAATACGAGCAAGCGCTTCGGCGCGGTTCTGGCAGCTGACAGCTTGAACCTCCGGATCCGGAAGGGGGAATTTCTCTCCTTCCTCGGCCCCTCGGGCTGCGGCAAGACGACGGCGCTGCGGATGCTGGCGGGCTTCGAGACCCCGACCGAGGGCACGATCCTGATCGACGGGCGGGAACTGGCCTCCGAGCCCGCCTATCGCCGCCCGGTCAACATGGTGTTTCAGCATTACGCGCTGTTTCCGCACATGACGGTGGCCGAAAATGTCGCCTACGGGCTGCGCCAGCGCCGCCCGAAACTGCCCAGGGCCGAGATTGCGGGGCGGGTGGCGAAGGCGCTGGACACGGTGCGGCTGGGCGATTTCGGGCCGCGGCGGATCTGGCAGATGTCGGGCGGGCAGCAGCAGCGCGTGGCGCTGGCCCGGGCCATTGTCAACGAGCCGAAGATCCTGCTGCTGGACGAGCCGATGGCGGCGCTGGATGCCAAGCTGCGCGCCGAGATGCAGATGGAACTGCTCAGCCTGCAGCGCAGCCTTGGCATCACCTTCATTCTGGTCACCCATGACCAGCAGGAGGCGCTCTCGATGTCGGACCGGATCTGCATCATGGGCAAGGGCCGGATCATGCAGATCGGCACCCCGCGCGAGCTTTATGACACGCCCGCCAACCGTTACGTTGCCGATTTCGTCGGCCGCGCCAATATCCTGCCCGCCCGTGTCCGCGCGACGACCGGGGGACGGGCCGAGGTCGAGCTGGCGGACGGGCTGCGCGTCGAGGTCACCGCGCCCTTTGTCGCCCCCGCGGGCGCCGCGGTCGAGGTGGCGATCCGCCCCGAGGCGCTGCGGCTGGCGCTGGCGCCCGAACCGGGCGTGCCCGCGATCGCGGCGAGGGTCACCCACATGACCTTTTATGGCGAACATATCGAATATCTGCTGGCGCATCCGGTTCTCGGGGCGTTGCAGGTCATGCTGCCCAGACAGGCCGAAAGAGCACTGCCGGGCGCAGACGTGGGCGTGATGCTCCACGTTCTCTGGGATGCGGGCGCGGGCCTGATCCTGGGCCAGGACTGACCTCTCCAACAAGGGATCCGACAGATGAAAACCGATGACACGCCGATCACCCGGCAGAAGTTCATGGAAGAATTGCACCGCTACCGCAAGGGATCGGTGACCCGGCGCCACTTTCTGGGCGTGACCGGGCTGGGCACGGCGATGGCGGTTCTGGGCGGCACGCTGCCGATGCTGCGCCCGGGCCCCGCGCTGGCGGGCGACATCGGCGACCGCGTCATCCTGGCCACCTGGCCGAATTATCACGACGCGGCGAATTTCGACCTCTTCCGCGATCAGACCGGCGCCGCGGTGCAGGTCAATGTCTTCGGCTCGAACGAGGAGATGCTGGCCAAGCTGCAGGCGGGCGGCTCGGGCTGGGATCTGTTCGTGCCGACGAATTACACCATCACCACCTATGTCGAGGCCGATCTGATCGAACCGCTCGATCTGTCGAAACTGCCCAATTACGACGCCGCCGCCTTCGAGGCGCGCTTTGCCGAGGCGGGGACCGTCGGCGGCAAGCTTTATGCCGTGCCGAAGAACTGGGGCACGACCGGCATGGCCTGGGATTCGGGCAAGGCAAAGGCGCCCTTCACCAGCTGGAAAGAGTTCTTCGATGTCACCCGAACTGATTTTTCGGGCCGCACGATCGTGCATGACTATCAACTGACGACGATCGGCAGTGCGTTGAAATATTTCGGCTATTCCTTCAACTCGGTCGATCCGGCCGAATTGGCCGAGGCCGAGAAGCTGCTGATCGAGGTGAAACCGCATCTCTTCGCGATCACCTCGGATTATCAGCCGCCGATGCGCAATGGCGATGCCTGGCTGACGATGTGCTGGACCGGCGAGGGCAAGCAGCTTAACCGCGACCTGCCCGAAATCCAGTTCGCGCTGGGCAAGGAGGGCGGCGAGATCTGGTCGGATTACTATGCGATCCCGAAGAATGCGCCCCATCGCGACGCCGCCTATGCGCTTTTGAATTTCCTGATCGATCCGCAGGTCAATGCGCGCGAGGCGCTGGCGCATGGTTTCCCGGTGGCCGATGCCCGGGTCAATGCGCAGCTCCCCGCCGAGCTGCTGAACGATCCGATCCTGCATCCGGCGGCCGAGCTGCTGAACGCGCTCGAATTCGGCGCCGCGGCGACCTTGACCGACCCGAACCGTGCCGAGCTGATGGCGCGGTTCAAATCGGCCTGAGGGGGGCAAGATGGCGATCTCGCAACGAATGGCGCGCGCGATCCTGCTGGCCCCGGCGGGGCTTTGGTATGCGGTGCTGCTGGTGCTGCCGCTGATCGTCGTTCTGGTCTATTCCTTTGGCGAAAGGGGGGCTGCGGGCGGCTACGCCCCGGCCTTCACCCTGGCGCAATATGCCAATCTTGGCGCGCGCTGGACGGCGTTGCAAAACACGCTGCTTTTGGCGCCTGCGGGAACGCTGGCGGCGCTTCTGATCGCCTATCCGCTGGCCTATTTCCTGGCCCTGCGGGTCACGGCGCGCTGGCGCACGACGCTTCTGGTGCTGGTGATCGTGCCGTTCTGGACCTCGATCCTGATCCGCAGCTATGCGTGGATCTTTCTTCTGGGCGGGCGCGGCATTCCGCAGCTTCTGTCCGATCTGGGGCTGGGCGATCTGCGGCTGATCAACACGCCTTTCGCGGTTCTCGTGGGCATCGTCTATGGCTATCTGCCGCTGATGGTGTTTCCGATCTATGTCAGCCTGGAAAAGCTTGACCGGCGGCTGCTGGAGGCGGCCGGGGATCTGGGGGCGCCGCCCTGGCGCAGCTTTGTGCAGATCACCCTGCCTTTGTCGCTGCCCGGGGTGGCGACCGGATCGATGCTCGTCTTCATCCTCTTGATGGGGGAATATCTGATCCCGCAGATGCTGGGCGGCGGCAAGGTCTTCTTCGTCGGCAATGCGCTTGTCGATCTCTTCCTGCAATCGCGCAACTGGGCCTTCGGCTCGGCGCTTGCCGTGACGCTGGTGGCAATCATGCTGGTCACGGTGACGCTTTACATGCGGTTTCTCAAACGCATCGGCGCGGCGCGCGACGATGTCGGTCTGATGTGAGGGCGCCATGAGACTTTACGCTTTCGTCGTCTATGCCTTCCTGTATCTGCCGATCGGCATCATCGCGCTGTTCAGCTTTTCCGCCGGTCGCAATGCCAGCCAGATGCAGGGATTTTCGACCCAGTGGTATGGCCGGGCGCTGTCGAACCCTTTCGTGCTCGATGCGCTGCAGACCTCGGCGCTGATCGCGCTCTCCTCGGCGGTGCTGGCCAGCATCGTCGGCACGCTGGCCGCGCTGGCGCTGAGCGGGATGAAGGGACGTTTGCGCACGCTCTTCGATGCGCTGATCTATATCGCGGTGATGATCCCGGGCATCGTGATCGGCATTGCCACGCTGATCGCCCTTGTCACCGTCTTTGATGCGGTCAACCCCTGGCTTGAGGGCGCGACGGGCTGGCGGCTGTCGATGGGGGCGGGCTCGCTGATCGCGGCGCATGGGCTTTTCACCATGTCGCTGGTCATCATCCTGGTCCGGGCGCGGATCGAGGGGATGGACCGCGCGCTGCTGGAGGCCTCTGCCGATCTGGGGGCAGGGCCCCTGGCCACCTTCCGGCAGGTGACGCTGCCGCTTCTGGCCCCGGCGATCCTGGCGGGGTTCCTGCTCAGCTTCACCTTCAGTTTCGATGATTTCATCATCGCCTTTTTCGTCGCGGGGTCGGAAACGACGCTGCCGATCTACATCTTCTCGTCGATCCGGCGCGGGGTGACGCCCGAAATCAATGCCATCGGCACGATGGTGATGGCGGTGTCGCTGCTGATGCTGGTGATCGCGCAGATCACCCTGCGCCGCGGCGAGAAGCCCAACCCTCAATAGGAGACAGGAAATGACCGGATGCTTGGACGGGCGGGTCGCGCTGGTGACCGCCGCAGGGTCGGGAATTGGCCGCGCGGGCGCCATTGCGATGGCGGACGAGGGGGCGCGGCTGGTCGTCACCGATCTCGACGCGGGTCTGGCCGCCGCCACCGCCGGGGAAATCCGTGCGGCGGGCGGTCAGGCGGAAAGTGCCGCGCTCGATGTGCGCGACGATGCGGCGATCGCGGCGGTGGTGGCGGGGGTGCTGGCGCGGCACGGGCGGCTGGACGTGCTGCATTCCCACGCCGGGATCCAGATCCCCGGCAAGCTCGAAGAGGTCAGCGCGGCGCAGATGGATCTGGCCTGGGCGCTGAACGTGCGGGCGCATTTCGTGCTGGCGCAGGCGGTGGTGGCGCCGATGCGGGCGCAAGGCGGCGGATCGGTGATCGTCACCGCCTCGAATTCCGGCTGCCAATATGATCGCGGCATGATTTCCTATGCCACGACGAAACATGCCGCGGTGGCGATGGTGCGCCAGATGGCGGCCGATTATGCGCGCGAAAACATCCGCTTCAACGCGCTTTGCCCGGGCTTTGTCGACACGCCTTTCAATGCCGGGTTCGAAACCCAGATGGGCGGGCGCGCGGCGCTTGAAGCCTATGTGGCCGAAACGATCCCGATGGGGCGCTGGGCCAGCACGGCCGAGGTTGCCGAGGGCATCGTCTATCTTGCCTCCGACCGCTCTTCCTTCGTGACCGGGCTGGCGCTGGTGATCGACGGCGGCGAGATCCTGTGAGGCGCGGGCAGCCGCCCGCCCTCAGTCCTGCGTTTCGCGGCTTGCCCAGCCGAAGCCCGCCGCGCCGTAGCCGTTGCCGCAATAAAGCATCACCTGCCGTCCATCCGCCAGCCGCAGCACGGTGGGGTAGCATTGCATCTGCCCGTCCCAGTCGTCGGGCGCGGGCGGGTTGCAAAAGCCGTGCCGGTCGTCGGCGCGCTGCCACTGCGTGCCGTCGTCAGATCGGGCATGGCAGAGCCGGTACCGCCGCAGGCTCGGATCCTCCGGCGCATAGGGGCCGCGGGCGCTGAACCACATCTCCAGCCCCTCGGGCCCTTCCAGAACGGTCGGCCGCGCCAGCCCCGCCTCGCCCGGACCGCGCGCGATCGCCGGGGCCGGGTCCACCGTCCAGGTGATCCCGTCCGCCGAGCGCGCCGAGCGGATGCAATAGCGCGCGTCCGGGGTCGGCTGCACCTCGGGGCGCCATTCGGTGAAGGCGGTGAACCACATCCGCCAGTCGCCCCCGGCCAGCCGCCGCAGGCAGGGCATCGAGACCGGAAAGCCGCCGTTCTCGGCCGGGCCGAGCAGCCCGCGCGGCGGCGTGAAGGTGGTGCCGCCATCGCGGCTGGTCATCACCTCGATCCCGGCATCGTAAAGGCGCCCGCGCAGCGTGATCGAGGAGGTCGCGAGCAGCAGCTCCGCGCCGTCCCAAAGCGCGTCGCAGGGGCCGATGCCCGCCAGACCGCCCCGCGCGATCGCCTCCAGCGCGACGGGCTCGATCCGCGGCGGCCGCACGATCTTCATGCCCTGCGCCGGGTCGCAATCCATCACCTGCAGGATCGAGACATTCGAAGCGTTGCGGCAGGCGGCGGCGATGCGCAAAAGCCCGTTCGGCAGCTGCCAGCCGGTCGGGCATTGCACAAGCCGGATCCCGTCAAGATCCGCCGGGGCAAGAATGCGGCCCTGACGCCGCCAGAGCGAAGACATCCGCCGCGCCATCATAGGGCACCATGCGATGCGACAGCGCAGACGACCCCGGCGCCGCGCAGCGCGTCAAGACGGGCGGCGTCGGGAAACTGGCGCTGATATTCGCGCATGACCGCCGCCGCGCTTTCGGCGTCGCCGGGCTGCGCCAGCCCCGCCCAGCGCGACCATTGCCAGCCCTTCGGCGCCTGCGGATGGTGGCGCAAAAGCGCCTCGGTCTCGGCGGTGAACCGCGCCTTGCGCAGAAAGCGGCCCGGCGTGGTGAACCAGAAATGCACCAGCAGCAGCCCCCTGGCCGCGGGCGCCTCGATCCGTTCGCCCGCGCGGTCCAGCGTGCCATGCCCGCCCGTCGCATAGGCCGCAACCTGATCGGCGCGGGCGATCACCTTCGGGCCGACCTCGGTCAGGATCAGCGGCAGGCTGTCGTCGCCGGCATAGTCCCGCCGGGAGGTCCTGACCGGCTGCGCCACGATCTCGAAGGCGGCAAGGGCATCTTGCGTCTGCGGGATCGCCGGGATCGGCTGCCCCTCGGCGAAGATCACGTTGCGCCGCGCGATCTGAAAGGCGGCCCCGGGGCCGAGCGCCGCAAGGCAGGCGCCAAGATCGCCCGCCGGATAGAGAAACTCGTCGGCATCCATCCGGATCACCCAGTCCGGGGCAAAGTGGTCGCGGGTGGCCTGCAGCATCCAGCGCCCGACCGCGGCCGTATGCACGCCCTCGGCATTGATCAGCGCCTCGGTCTCGAACTTGCGCAGGACGAAGCGGCGGTCGCCGCGGTAGCGGTCCAGGATCTCGGAGGTGCCATCGACCGAGGCCATGTCCGCGATCACGAACCCGTCCACGCCCAGCGCCAGATGATAGGCGATGTGCTGTTCGATCAGCTCGACTTCGTTGCCGACCTGGATATTGGCGACAAGCGTCATGCGAGATCCTTTCCCGGCGGCACCATCTCGAGCGCATAGCCCTCGGCCTGATAGGGCGCGCGCAGCCCGAAGGCATCAAGGCAGAAGGCAAAGGCCTCCTGCTGCCAGGGGGCCCAGTCGGCGAACAGCGCGGCCGGGTCGGTCGGACGGGGCCGGGCATTGTGCACATTGCGGCGGGGGTCGGCGAAGACCTGATCCAGATAGGCCTGCGGGCAATCGACGGCGCCGGGGCCGAGCCGCGTCAGCAGATCGCGAAAGACCGCCGGATCGCGGGTGACATCCTCTTGCCGGACCGATCCCGCATAGCCGCTCAGCCCCAGCTCCCGCAGCCGGTCGCGGGCGGCAAAATCCGCGGCAAGGCCCCGGAGCGTGACGCAGGCGCCGAAAAAGGCCAGAACCTCGGGATCGCCCGGGCAGATCCGGTGCCGCGCCGCGATCCGCTCGAAGCTGTCCAGCCCGGTCTCGACGATGCGCCGGGTGATCCATTGCAATTCGTTCAGATCAAGCCGGAAGGTCAGCTCGAACTGGCCCGCCCCCGAATTGACCAGATTGACCGGGTGCCGGATCAGGTTGACGATCCGCAGCCCGCGGTCCGGCGGGGTCAGATCGGGGGCCAGCGCCGGCAGGTCGCGCAGCCGGAAACTGTGGACGGAACCGATCAGCCGCGCGTCGGTCCGCGCCTCCAGCGGGCGGTAAAGATCGGCGGGCGGGGTGGTCGCGCGCGTGCCATAGCCCGCGCGGAACTGCGCGATCAGCGCGAAGAGGCGGGCATAATCCTGCCGCGCCATCAGCTCCGCGATGTCATAGGGCTCGGGCTGATCGGCAGGCAGGGCGGCGCTGGAATGCAGGCAGGCGATCTGCGGATGCCGGGTCAGGTTGTGGGCGAGCCAGTGGCTTGCGCTCCAGCCGTGGCTGGTCACGATGAACCAGGCGGGGGGGCCGGGGGGCCGCGTGCGGGCCGTGTCGTTCGGGGTCATCGCGTCATCCGCTCTGCGGCACGGCGCGCGCAGCCTTGCCCTGGCCGGGGTTGTCATGCGGGAACGGCAGATCCGGCACCGGCTTGTCCAGAAACCGGCACAGCGAGGTCCAGTCCCGTTCCTCGGTCAGGTTGAAGGCGTGAAAATTCGCGCAGCCCTCGAAATGCGCCAGGATGGCGGCGTTCAGATCGTGATAGTGGCGCAGCAGGCGGTCTTTCTGGCTCAGCGGGTCGGTGATGCCCCAGACCCGGCGCACGATCATCGCCGCGCCATATCCCCCCGCCGCATGCAGCGCCTCGAGCGGGGCGTCAGAGCTGGCCCCCACCTTCGCCAGCTGGTTCAGCAGCGACTGATACCAGGCCTCGGGCGCGCGCAGGGTATGTACGAACCGCGCCTCGGGATAGCGGCGCGAGAGCCACAGATAAAGATCGGTGCCGCCAAAGGGCATGTCGGCGAAAGCGTCGAAATGGCGGATCACCCGGGCGATCTCGTCGGTGTCGCCCAGCACCTGCAGCGCCATCAGGAAGTTGCTGTGATTGTTGCTCGAAGCGCCGCGGCAGACCTTGTAGCCCAGCCGGTGCAGCGCGGTTTCCAGCGAGGTGGTGCCGGTCTTCGGAAAGCCGATGCAGAACACCTTGCCGCGGCCGGTGGTCTCGTCGCTCATCGGTCGGCCCCGGTTTCCGTTTCGTGCCGTTGCCGCATCGCCTCGAAGCGGCTGCGGATCGTGCCGCCGCGCAGCCCCTCGTGCGGCAGGTCAAGATCGACCGCGGGCGGCGCCGCCCCGACCCGGAAGTCGAGACAGTAATAGGCGTTGCCCAGATGCCATTCGAGCCGGACCTCCTGCGCCACGGCGGGCAGCGCCTGCAGCGGCGGCGCGCAGGCCATCAGCGGATTGTCGTTCAGCACCATCTGCCCGGTCAGCGTCTGTTGCAGCCAGGGCGCATAGCCCTCGTCGGCGATGACGATGCGGCCGCCGGGGCGGGTCACGCGGGTCATCTCGGCGATCGCCCGCACCGGATCGCCGAACTGGTTGAAGCCGCCGGTGCTCAGCACCGCATCGAAGCTTTGATCCGGAAAGGGCAGATAAAGCGCATTCGCCCCGCACCAGATCGTGCGGCAGCCGGTGTCCGTGGCAAACCGGCCCGCGCCATGCGCCAGCAGTTCCAGCGAAATGTCGGTGCTGCACAAGACCCCGCGCGGCAGCCGTTCCTGCAGCAGGCGCGTGTTCGCCCCGCCGCCACAGGCATTGTCAAGCACCACCGCATCCGGCGCCAGATCGAGCTTGTCGATGACCTTGCGGCGCAGCGTGTCCTCGTCGCCGCCGAAGGCGCGGAAGGTCCAGCGCAGAAAGGCTTCCTCGACCGCGGGCAGGGGCCGGTCGAATTGCGGCGGCGCCGGGTCAGTCGGCTGCGGCCGCGGATGCACCAGATCGGCGATCCCCGCGCTGACCGGCCAGACGGTGCCGCTGCCGGGCGCGATCAGCGAAAGGCCGTCGGCGCCGGGCAGCAGCGGCGCATGGCCGAGCGGATCGACGAAGGCGGGCGGCATCACGGTGTCACCGGGGTCGCTTGGGGCCATGGACGCTTCTCCGCTCGGGGATTTTCGGGGGGGGGGCACACGGATCGGAAGGGTCAGCCTTCCAAGATGTCTGCACGCAACTCCGCCACGGTCCGTTCGAACAGGGCGGGCAGAAAACATGTATGTTTTCCTGTATAGGGGGGCAGGAAATTCAGATCAATGCCCGCGCGCGAAAACACCGCGCGATCGTAAAGCGCGGTGCCGCCCGGCGCGTTGATGTAGCGGGTTCCGCCCTGCCTGCGCACGATCTCGAGGATGCGCTCTTGCGCAGTCAGCCCCGCGGGCAGCTCAAGGTCGCTGCCGCGGCAGATCCGGCCATCGAAACCGAGCGCCTCGGCCACGATCCGCAGCGAGCGTTCGAGATAGGGCACCAGCGCACCCTCGGGGGTCTGCAGCAGATCCAGCACCGCGCGGCGCAGGGGGGTGTCGGCGGGCATCGGCCCGGGCAGCTTGCGGCATTGCGGCCAGAGCCGTCCGGCGGCATCGGGGGCAAGGCGCATCGCGCTGATCAGGCTGTCGCGCGGGGCGGGCTCGAGCGGCAGGGTGATCCAGCGGCCCGCGCCGGGCAGGGAAGAGCGATGCACCCGGCCGCGGCGGGGAAACTGCACGCAGTCAAGGATGACAAAGACATCCGCCGCCGCCAGCAGCCGGTAATAGCCGCCATAGGGAAAGAAATAGGGCTGCATCACCGCGACGGTCGTCATGCCCGATCGCCCCGGCCGCTAGCCCAGCAGCCTTCGCGCGAACCGCCGCGCCCCGTTGGGCAGGACGCGCACCCCGCGCGAGATCGCCAGCGCGCCATCGGGGATGTTCTCGGTCACCGGCGTGCCCGCGCCGATGATGCAGCCCGATCCGACGCTGAGATTGTCGGCCAATCCGGTCTGGCCGCCGAAAAAGGTGCAATCGCCCACCCGCGCATTGCCCGCGATGCCGCAAAAAGAGGCAAAGAAACAGAAATCCCCGATCTGCGCATGATGGCCGATATGGACCTTGCTCCACAGGATCGATCCTGTGCCAAGCTTCGCATAGGGCTGCACGGTGCAGTCCTCGAGGATCACCGAATTCTCGCCGATCTCGGCGCCGCTCACATGCGAGGAGGGGTGGATGTAGCTGGCGAAGCTGTAGCCCCGTTCTTTCGCCTCGAAATGACGGTCCCGGCGAAACGTGTTGTTGCCACGATAGCTGACAGGCCCGAGGATGCGAATCTTCCCGGGGGGGAAAAGGGTGTCGGCTTCGTCCCATGCGGCGACGGGCAGGCCCTTGAACTCTCCCGAGGGCGGCAGATAGGCGCGGTCAACGGTGAAGCCCACCAGATTGAGATGCGGATCTTGCTGAACGTAATGTGCCATGACCTCGGCGATCTGGCCGACACCGAACAGAATGATGTCCAATCTAGAGCTCCCCTCATGCTGACCCCGACACCGCCCGGCCCGCCGCCGCCCGAAGGCAGGCCGCGGCTTCCGGTTGCCCGGCCTGCCTTGCCGCGGACAGAAACCCTTGTGCCATATCTGCGCCAGATCGACGAGAGCAGAATTTATTCCAATCACGGCCCGCTGGTGGCGCAGCTCGAAGCGCGGATGGCGGCGCGGCTGGGGCTGGGCGGGACCGGGGTGATTTCCTGCAGCACCGGCACGATGGCGCTGGTCGCCGCGATCCGCGCGGCGCGCGGCCTGTCGCGCGCGCGCGGGCGCCTGTGCCTGTTGCCCGCCTATACGTTCGTCGCGACGGCGGGGGCGGCGCTGTCTTGCGGCTATGATTGCCATCTGGTCGATATCGACCCCGCCAGCTGGGCGATGGAGCCCGCGGCGCTGCGTCGGCATCCGCGGCTGGCCGAGGTCGGGCTGGTGCTGCCGGTGGCGCCCTATGGCCGCGCGATCGACCTGCAGGGCTGGCAGGATTTCCACGACGAGACCGGGATCGCGGTGGTGATCGATGCGGCGGCCTGTCTGGACGGGCTGATGGCGTCGGGGGGGGATCTGCCGCGCTCGATCCCGCTGGCGGTGAGCCTGCATGCCACCAAAGCCTTCGGCTGCGGCGAGGGCGGGCTGGTGCTGTCGCGCGACACCCTTTTGCTGCAGGAGGCCTACAAGGGTCTCAACAACGGCTTTTATCTGTCGCGCGAGGCGCAGGTTGCCGGGCTGAATGGCAAGATGAGCGAATATGCGGCGGCGGTGGCGCTGGCCGAGCTGGACGGTTTTGCGCAAAAGCGCGCGCAGTGGGACAGGGTCGCCGCCGCCTATGCGCGGGCGGGGGCGGCGGCGGGGATAGGGCTTTGGACCGCGCCCGAGATTTCGGCCTGTTATGCGCTGGTCGAGGCGCGTGATGCCGGGCAGGCGGCGGCGATGGCGGGGCGGCTGCATGCGGCGGGGATCGACTTTCGCGCCTGGTATGGCGGCGGTCTTTCGGCGCATCCGGCCTATGCCGGGCTTTCGTGCGATCCGCTGCCGGTCAGCGCCGATGTGGCGGCGCGGCTGCTCGGGCTGCCCTGTTTCACCGATCTGGCAGAGGCCGACATCGCCCGCGTCCTGGCCGCTCTGGCCGCCTGAGCCGCCGGGTCGGGGCGTGGCCGCTAGAGCGGCCCCTCCGCCAGCCGGTAGCCGACGCCCGGTTCGGTCACGATCAGCACCGGCGCGGCCGGATCGGGTTCGATCTTGGCGCGCAGCTGGCCGATGAAGACGCGCAGATATTGCGTGTCGTCGTGATGGGCGGGGCCCCAGACCGCGGTCAGGATCTGCCGATGCGTCACCACCCGGCCCGGATTGCGCACCAGAACCGAGAGCAGCGCGAATTCCTTTGGCGTCAGCCGCACCGGCTGGCCGTCCTTTTGCACCAGCCGCTTCTCCAGATCGACACTCAGCGCGCCCAGCACCAGCCGCGTCGTTTCCCCCTTTGCCCGCGTCGCATGGCGGGCGGCGGCGCGCAAACGGGCCTGCAACTCGCTGATGCCGAAGGGTTTTTCCAGATAGTCATCGGCGCCCAGATCCAGCGCCTCGACCTTTTCCGCCTCGCGGTCGCGGGCCGAAAGCACGATCACCGGCACCGCGCTGAAGGCCCGCACGGCTTTGAGCACTTCCTTGCCGTCGCGGTCGGGCAGGCCCAGATCGAGCAGGATCGCCTCGGGCGCGATGCTGGCCGCCAGCCGGATCGCCTCCTGCCCGGTCGTCGCGGCGACGATCTCGTAGCCCGCCGTTTCCAGCGCGATCCGCAGCATGGTCTGGATCTGGTCGTCGTCATCGACGACAAGCAAACGGCGCATTCCTATCTCGCCTCCTCGTCCTGCGGCAGTTCCGCCAGCGGCAGCCGCACGATCAGCCGGGTGCCGCGGCGGCGGATGGCGGGGCTTTCGGCCTTGATCGTGCCGCCCATCGCCCGCACGAGGCCGCGGCAGATCGACAGCCCCAGCCCGGTGCCGGGCTTGCGCCGGTCGGTGCCGCCCGCGCGGAAGAATTTCTCGAAGATCCGCTCCAGATCGGCCGGTTTCACCCCGGGGCCGTCGTCGGTCACGCTGATCGCCACCTGATCCCCTTCATTGCGCGCATGCACGCTGACCTCGCTTTCGCCGTATTTATGTGCGTTGTCGAGCAGGTTGAAGATCACCTGCGACAGCAGATCCTGATCGCCGCGCACGAAGCCCAGATCGGGGGCCAGGCTGACCCGGGTCTGCCGCCCCGGATGGGTCTTGCGCGCCCGCTCGGCCGCCAGCCGGATCGCATCGCCGACATCGACCCAGTCGCGGCGGACCTTGACCACGCCCTGATCGATCCGGCTCATCTCCAAAAGGTTGCCCACGAAGCGGTTCAGCCGCGCGGCTTCCTGCCCGATGGTGTCCAGCAGCTCGGTGCGCTGATCGGGGCGCAGGTCGGTTTCGCCCCGTTGCAGCGTCGTCACCGCGCCGGTGATCGCGGCCAGAGGCGTGCGCAGATCATGGCCGAGCGAGGCCAAAAGCGCATCGCGGATGTTCTCGTTTTCCTGCATCGCCGCCGCCTTCACCGCCTCGCGCACCAAAAGCGCGCGGTCCAGCGCCACCGCCGCCTGTTCCACCGCCACGGCCAGCTTCGCCTCGTCGGCGACCGAGAGCGGCTGGTCGCGGTCGGGCGGCTCGTAGCCCAGCACCGCCACCACATGGCGCGGCGTCGCCAGCGGGTGAAAGCGCAGCCGCAGGTTCGGCAGCGTCGCCGTGCGCCAGCCCGCCACCTCGCCTTTTTCAAACGCCCAGCGCGCCGCGGTCATCTCGACCGGATCGGCGATTTCCTCGGGCGGCCAGGCGGCGCAGGGCACCAGCTCGCTGCCCTCGACCAGAAGCAGGATCGCCTTGCCGCCCAGCCCGCCCTGCACCTGCGTCACCATCGCCCAGGCGACATCCTCGGCCGAAGACGCCGCCGAGAGCTGGCGCGAAAACGCCGCCTGCGCCTCGACGCCCCGGGTCTGCGCCAGCGCCGCGCGGGCCTGCGCGCGGATCCGCCCGGTCCAGGACCCGGTCAGGCTGGCGACGACCAGAAAGATCAGCAGCGCCAGGAATTCATGCGGCCGCGCGATGCTGAAGGTGTGCAGCGGCTCGATGAAGAAGAAATTGTAGCCCAGACAGGACAGAAGCGCCGCCAGAACCGCCGCCCGGGTGCCGCGCAACGTGCCGCAGATCAGCACGCCCGCCAGAAAGATCATCGACAGGTTCGGCAGTTCCATCACCGCGGCCAAAGCATGGCCGATCGCGATCACCCCGGTCGTGGCCAGCCCCGCAAGCGCCAGATCGGCGGGCAGGCCCGGCCGCGTCAGGCCCCGGCGCAGGGCGTCAAGGCGTCGGCGCGCCGCCGCGGGCGCCGGGCCGGGCAGGGGCAGCAGATGCACCGCGATCCCCTCGGCGCGGGCGGCCAGCGCCTCGGCCAGGCTTTGGCGCAGCAGCCGCGCCAGCGGGCCGCGCGGCCGATGCCCGAGCAGGATCTGCGTGACATGTTCGCGCCGCGCCACGCGCAGGATATCCGCGGCAAAATCGGCGCTGGTCCGCCGCTGCGCCGTGCCCCCCAGCGTCTCGACCAGCCGCAGCGCCTCGCTCGCGCGCCGGTCCGGTTGCGCCGGATCGCCGGGCGGCGCCAGCAGGAGCGCGATCCAGTCCGCATTCAGCGCCGAGGCCAGCCGTGCCGTCTGCCGGATCAGCGCATCGCTGCTACCATCGGCGACCAGGCAGACCAGCAGCCGCTCGGCCGCGGCCCAGGGCCCCTCGATCGCCTTTTGCCGCAGGATCTCGGTCATCTGGTCGTCGACCCGCTCGGCGGTGCGGCGCAAAGCCAGTTCGCGCAGCGCCGTCAGATTGCCGGGGGTGAAGAATTTCTCCACCGCCCGGCGCGCGGTCTGCGGCAGATAGACCTTGCCCGCCTTGAGCCGCGCGATCAGCTCGTCGGGCGGGATATCGACGAGCACCACATCCTGCGCCTCTTGCAGCAGGACATCGGGCACGGTCTCGCGCATGGGGGCGCCGGTGATCCGCGCCACCACATCGGCCAGGCTTTCCAGATGCTGGATGTTCAGCGCCGTCCAGACATCGATCCCGGCATCGAGCAGTTCGCGGATGTCCTGCCAGCGTTTCGGATGTCGGCTTTGCGGCGCGTTGGTGTGGGCGAGTTCGTCCACCACCAGCAGCGCCGGACGCCGGGCCAGCGCGGCGTCGATGTCGAATTCCTCGAGCGGCTGGCCGCGATGGTCGATGTGCCGCCGCGGCAGGGTTTCCAGCCCCGCCGCCAGCGCCTCGGTTTCGGCCCGGCCATGCGTCTCGATCAGGCCGAGCACCACATCGACCCCCTCGGCGCGCAGCCGGTGGGCCTCCTGCAGCATGGCGCAGGTCTTGCCCACCCCCGGCGCCGCGCCGAGGAAGATCTTCAGACGGCCGGGCCTCTCGCGCTGGCTGAGCGCCAGCAACGCATCGGGATCGGGGCGTTTTTCCGGATCACCGGCGGGCATCGCATCCTCGGGTCATTGCGCCGCCAGTGTGTCCAGCGCACGGTTCAGCGCAAGCACATTCACCCGCGGCGCGCCAAAGACGCCAAGGAGCGGCTGCCGGGTCTGATCCGTGACCAGCGCCGCCACCCGCGCGGGGGGGATGCCCCGCGCCGCCGCCACCCGCGCCACCTGTGCCTGCGCATTTTGCGGCGAGATGTCGGGATCAAGCCCCGAGGCCGAGGCGGTCACCGCATCGGCGGGCACCGGCGCCGCCAGCTCTGCGGCCGTGACATCGGCCCGGATCCGGTCGATCAGCCTTTGCGACAGCGGACCAAGGTTCGAACCGCCCGAGGCCATGGCATCATAGGGCGCAGCCGTGGCCGAGGGGCGGGGGTGGAAATACCCGGGCGCGGTGAAATTCTGGCCCAGAAGCGCCGAGCCCAGAATGCGCTCGCCCTGCCGGATCAGGCTGCCCTGCGCCTGATGCGGCAAAAGCGTGGTGGCAATGGCCGTCAGCGACAGCGGATAGGCCAGCCCGAGCAAGAGGGTGAAACCGCCGACGAAGACAAGCGCCGGGCGAAGATGAGAGAGCATGCAGGCCTCCTCAGGCAAGGTTCAGATGGGTCAGGGCAAGGTCGATCAGCTTGATGCAAGCGAACGGCATCACCAGCCCGCCAAGCCCGTAGATCGCCAGATTGCGCCGCAACAGCCCCGCCGCCGCGACCGGGCGATAACGCACGCCGCGCAGGGCGAGCGGGATCAGCGCGACGATGATCAGCGCGTTGAAGATCACCGCCGAAAGGATCGCCGATTGCGGCGAGCCAAGCTGCATCAGGTTCAGCGCCCCCATCTGCGGATAGGTGGCCACGAACAGCGCGGGCAGGATGGCGAAATATTTCGCCACGTCGTTCGAGATCGAAAAGGTCGTCAGCGCGCCGCGCGTCATCAAAAGCTGTTTGCCGATGCCGACGATCTCGATCAGCTTCGTCGGGTTGCTGTCCAGATCGACCATGTTGCCCGCCTCGCGCGCGGCCTGGGTGCCGGTCTGCATCGCCACGCCGACATCGGCCTGCGCCAGCGCGGGCGCGTCGTTCGTGCCGTCGCCGCACATCGCGATGAGCCGCCCGCCCGCCTGTTCGCGGCGGATATAGGCCAGCTTGTCCTCGGGCGTGGCCTCGGCAAGGAAATCATCCACCCCGGCCTCGGAGGCGATGGCGGCGGCGGTCACCGGGTTGTCGCCCGTCACCATCACCGTGCGGATGCCCATGGCGCGCAATTCCGCGAACCGCGCCCTTATGCCGGGCTTGATCACGTCCTTGAGGTGGATCACCCCCAGAAGCTGGCCGTCATCGGCGACGGCAAGCGGCGTGCCGCCCGAGCGCGCGATGCGGTCCACCGCGGCGCGGAATTCGGCGGGTGCGGTCTCGGGCGCGCGGCCCAGATGGCGCAACACCGCATCGACCGCGCCCTTGCGCAGCCGCCGCGCCCCCAGATCGAGCCCCGAAAGCCGGGTCTGCGCCGCAAAAGGCACCAGAACCGCGGCGTCGGGCAGGTCGGGTTCGCTCAGCCCGAAATCGGCCCGCGCCAGCGCCACCACCGAGCGGCCCTCGGGCGTCTCGTCACCGCGGCTGGAAAGCAGCGCCGCCTCGGCCAGCCTGCGTTCGGACACCCCCGGCATCGGCACGAATTCCGACGCCATCCGGTTGCCAAAGGTGATCGTGCCGGTCTTGTCGAGCAACAGCGTGTCGACATCGCCCGCCGCCTCGACCGCGCGGCCCGAGGTGGCAAGGACGTTGAAGCGGATCAGCCGATCCATCCCGGCGATGCCGATGGCCGACAGAAGCCCGCCGATCGTCGTCGGGATCAGCGTCACCAGAAGCGCCACCAGCACCACCACCGAAACCGCCGTGCCCGAATAGCCCGCCAGCCCCCAAAGCGTCACCACCGCTATCAGGAAGATCAGCGTCATGCCCGAGAGCAGCACCGACAGCGCCAGTTCGTTCGGCGTGCGTTGCCGCTTTGCCCCCTCGACCAGCGCGATCATCCGGTCGATGAAGGTCTCGCCCGGGGCGGCGGTGATGCTGATGCGGATTTCATCGGACAGCACCGTCGTGCCCCCGGTGACGGCAGAGCGGTCGCCGCCCGCCTCGCGGATCACCGGGGCGCTTTCGCCGGTGATCGCCGCCTCGTTGATCGCGGCCACCCCGGCCACGATCTCGCCATCGAGCGGGATGATCTCGCCCGCCGCCACCAGCACGACATCGCCCGGTTCGAGATCGAGCGCCGAGACGTTTTCCCAGATCGGGTCCGGGCTGTCGGGCAGCACCAGACGGTGGGCGCGGACATCGCAGCGGGATTGCCGCAGGCTTGCCGCCTGCGCCTTGCCGCGCCCCTCGGCCAGCGCCTCGGCGAAGGTGGCGAAGAGCACGGTGAACCAGAGCCAGGCGGTGATCTGGCCGGAAAACCACGGCTGCCCGGTGCCTTGCCAAAGATCGCGCAGCCACAGGCCGGTGACCAGAGCGGCCCCGATTTCGGTGACGAAAATCACCGGGTTGCGCATCAGCTGGCGCGGATCAAGCTTGCGGAACGCCTCGATCAGGGCCTCGGCAAGGGCCGCGCGGTCAAAGGCGGCAGGTTTGGAGGAATGCACCATGATAAGCCTCTCAGAAGGTCACGAGATCGCGCATCAGCACCTGCTCGACGATCGGGCCAAGCGCGAGCGCGGGGAAGAATTGCAGCCCGCCAAGGATCACGATCACCCCCACCAAGAGCCCGACGAAGAGGGGCGAGGTGGTGGGAAAGGTGCCTGCCGAGGCCGCGAGGCGCGGTTTCGCCGCCAGCGCCCCGGCCATCGCCAGGACCGGCAGCACATAGGCGAAGCGGCCCAGCATCATCGCGATGCCAAGGGTGGTGTTGAACCAGGGCGTGTTGGCATTGAGGCCCGCGAAGGCCGAGCCGTTGTTGCCCGCCGCCGAGGAATAGGCGTAAAGCAGCTCGCTCAGCCCATGCGGCCCGGCGTTGTTCAGGCTGGCCAGCGCCGAAGGCAGCAGCGCCGCGGCCGAGGTGAAGCCCAGGATCACCAGCGGCAGGATCAGCACCGCCAGAACCGCCAGCCGGATTTCCCGCGCCTCGATCTTCTTGCCCAGAAACGCGGGGCTGCGCCCGACCATCAGACCGGCGACAAAGACCGAAAGCACGCAAAACACCACCATGCCGTAAAGCCCGGAGCCGACGCCGCCCGGCAGCACCTCGCCCAACTGCATCAGCAGCATCGGCACCAGACCGCCCATCGGTGTCAGGCTGTCATGCATCGCATTCACCGCACCGCAGGACAGCCCCGTGGTCACCGCGACGAAGAGGGCCGACATCGCCTGCCCGAACCGGACCTCCTTGCCCTCCATGTTGCCCGCGAGCGGATCAAGCCCCAGCGCGGCCAGATGCGGGGTGCCCGCGGTTTCGGCCCAATAGACGGTGGTGGTCGCCGCGATCAGCAACAGCCCCATTGCGGCCAGGATCGCCCAGCCCTGCCGCTCCGATCCGGTCATCCGGCCAAAGGTGATCGGCAGCGCCGCCGAAATCGCCAGCATCGCCCAGATCACCAGCCCGTTCGACAAAGCCGAGGGGTTTTCCAGCGGATGCGCCGAATTGGCGTTGAAGAACCCGCCGCCATTGGTGCCCAGCTGCTTGATCGCCTCCTGGCTGGCAACCGGCCCCAGCGCGATCGTCTGTTGCGCGCCTTCGAGCGTCACCGCCGCGACCGAGCCGGTCAGCGTCTGCGGCACGCCAAGCGCCACCAGCGCCAGCGCCACAAGGATCGACAGCGGCAAAAGCACATAAAGCGTCGCCCGGGTCATGTCGGCCCAGAAATTGCCCAGCCGATCGGTGCCCGCCCGCGCGAAGGCCCGCGTCACCGCCATGGCCAGCGCGATCCCGGTCGCCGCCGAGAGGAAATTCTGCACCGCAAGCCCGGCCATCTGGCTGAAGGGGCTCATCGTGGTTTCGCCCGCATAGGCCTGCCAGTTGGTGTTGGTCAGGAAGCTGACGGCGGTGTTGAAGGCCAGATCGGCGGGCAGGCCGGGCAGCTGGCCCGGGTTGAAGGGCATCAGCCCCTGCGCCCGCAAGATCAGGTAAAGCGCGGCAAACCCCGCCGCGCTGAAGGCGAGCATCGCCAGCGCATAGCCCAGCCAGCCCTGTTCGCGTTCGGGCGTGACGCCTGCGAGCCGGTAAAAGCCGCGCTCGACCGGGTGCAGGAGCGGATGCAGGAAGGTGCGCTCGCCGCTGAAAAGACGGGCCATGTAGCGGCCAAGCGGCACCGCCGTCGCCAGCGTGAAAAGCAATACGGCCGCGATCTGCAGCCATCCGAAAACTGTCATGGGGATCTCCCGGCCCGCTCAGAATTTCTCGGGCGCGATCAGGGTGAGGATCAGATAGGCGCCCACGGCAAGCGCCACGGTCAGGCCGATGATGGCTTCGGCCATGATCAGGCCCGCGCCAGCACGAGGGCGTAAAGCGCCAAAAGCGCGATCAGCCCGAGGCCAAGACCGGCAAAGAGGATATCGGACATCGAGGGTCTCCCTGGTACATCGAAAACTGCCCGAGGATCGCGCCGAAGCGCATCAGGGATCGATACCGAAGACGGCCGCGCGGCATAAGGAAGATGCAAGGAAACCGGGGGGCGTTGCGGTGGCGCCGCGGCCCGTGCCTTGCCGCCGGGGGCGTTGCGCCCTATGCCTGTTTCATGCGCATCCTTGACAACATCATCCGCGACCGCGGCTCGAAATATGCGGTGTCGGGCGGGCCCTGCGCGACCGAGGCGGAGGCGAAAGCCTTCGTCAAGGCGCTGTGCCGCGACAAGACTTTCGCCCGGGCGACGCATAACAGCTGGGCGGTCCTGACCGCGGGGGGCGCGCTGAAGCATGACGATGGCGAGGCGGGGGCGGGTCTGGTGATCCTGCGCATGCTTGAACGCGCGGCCCTGCACGATCACATCATCGTCGTGACGCGGTGGTTTGGCGGCAAGCATCTGGGCGGCGACCGCTTCCGCCATGTGCAGGAGGCGGTGCGGATCTATCTCGAGGCGCGCTGAGGCGGGGCGGTCTCAGGCCGTCGGCGGGGCCAGGACCTTGCGGATCGCGACGCCATCCCGGCCGGGGGGGGCGCCGAACATGCGGCGATATTCGCGGCTGAACTGCGAGGGGCTTTCGTAGCCGATCGCATAGCCGACCCGGGCGACATCGGCCGCGTCGGACAACAGCAGCCGCCGCGCCTCCTGCAGGCGCAGCTGCTTTTGATACTGCACCGGCGTCATCGCCGTCACCGCCTTGAAATGGCGATGAAAGGTGGCGGGGCTCATGGCCGCGACCTCGGCCAGCCGCGCGATGTTCAGCTGCTCGGCGAAGCTGTCGCGGATCTGCGCGATGGCCCGCCCGATCCGCGCCGCGGGACTGCCCGCCAGCCCGATCTGGCGCAGCGCGGGCCCCATCGGACCGTTCAGCAACAGCCAGGTGATCTCGCGCCGGACCAGCGGCGCCAGGATCGCAAGGTCGCGCGGCCGCTCGCACAGGCGCAGCAGCCGGTGCAGCGGATCGAGCAGCTCCGCGCTCAGGCTGTGCACCGCCAGCGCCGGGCCGGGCGGGATGGCGACGGCCTCGGCCGGGTCGAGCAGCAGATCGGCAATCGTCGCCGGATCCAGCGCCAGGCTGAAGGCAAGATAGGGCCGGTCCGGCGTGGCATCGGTGATCTCGGCGCGGATCGGCACCTCCAGCGCGGCGATCAGGCATTTTCCCGCGTCATAGCGATAGGCCCGGTCGCCCAGCATGGAGATCTTGGCGCCCTGCACCACGACGCAGAGCGAGGGGCGGTAAACCGCATGGATCGGCCCGGCCGGGGCCGAAACCGAGGTCAGATACAGCCCGTGAAGGGGCGTTTCGCGGCCATGCGCCTGCCACAGGCGGGTGATCGCGTCTCTCAGGGGGGCAAGGGGGTCATTGTCCATGGCTGGCACGCTAACCGCCCTTGCCCGGCAGCGCAGCCCGCAATCGTGCCAAATGAGAGGATCGTGCAAGAATGCGCGAGGATCGGCGTCGCGGCCCGGGGCGTCGCGGGCCTATCTTCGTGGCAACCGGGCGGCCATCGCCCCGGCCTTGTCTCACGAAAGGACAGATCATGCGCTATCGCACGCTTGGCCCAAGCGGCCTTCTGGTTTCCGAACTCTGCCTCGGCACGATGACCTTTGGCGGCTCGGAGGGGATCTGGGGCCAGATCGGCCAGTTGCGTCAGGAAGAGGCCGATGCGCTGGTGCAGACCGCGATCGAGGCCGGGATCAACTTCATCGACACCGCCAATGTCTATGCGGGCGGCGAGAGCGAGCGGATTCTGGGTCAGTCGATCCGCAATCTTGGCCTTGCCCGCGACGATGTGGTGATCGCGACCAAGGTTCTGGGGCCGATGGGCGCGGGGCCGAATGCCGCTGGCGCGTCGCGCGCGCATGTGCTGGCACAGGCCAAGGCCAGCCTGACGCGGCTGCAGATGGATCACATCGACCTGTACCAGATCCATGGCTTCGACCCGGTGACGCCGATCACGGAGACGCTCGAGGCGCTGGATACGCTCGTGCGGCAGGGGCATGTGCGCTACATCGGCCTGTCGAACTGGGCGGCCTGGCAGATCGTCAAGGCGGTGGGTATCGCCGAGGCCCGCAAGCTGGCGCCGATCCTGTCGCTGCAGGCCTATTACACGCTGGTCGGTCGCGATCTGGAACGCGACATCGTGCCGATGCTGCAAAGCGAGGGGATCGGACTGCTGGTCTGGAGCCCGCTGGCGGGCGGGTTCCTGTCGGGCAAATACAGCGGCGGCACGGCAGCCGGGGGGCGGCGGGCCAGCTTCAACTTCCCGCCCGTCGATCTGGCGCGGGGCGATGCCGCGGTGGCGGTGCTGCGCGAGATCGCCACGGAGAGGGGGTGCTCTGTCGCACAGGTGGCGCTGGCCTGGCTTTTGCATCAGCCGGTGGTGACCTCGGTGATCGTGGGGGCGAAACGGGTCGATCAGCTGGCCGACAACATCGGCGCGACCGGGGTCAGCCTGTCGCCCGGGGATCTGGCGGCGCTTGATGCGGTGACAAAGCTTGCCCCGGAATATCCGGGCTGGATGCTGGAACGTCAGGCGCAATACCGCGCCCCCTTTGCCGCGCAAAAGGGCTGAGCCGCCCCCGTCCAGCTGTCTTCGTCCGCCCGGTTTCGGGCGGGCGCGGGCCGCGCCGCAGGGCAATCCGGCGCGGCTGAGTCGCCCGGGCCGCGCAGGGGCTGCCGGGGCGCAGAAGAAACCTTCTGTCCGAAAGCCGCCCCGCTGCGGATTTCCTCCAAAAACGGCGCCGAAACAGAAGACGATTAATATCTATCTTCTCAATCGTGAATTCTCGTGTTCCGGTTCTCCCAGCCGGAAGAGGCGGGCGGGGCATCCCCGCCGCGCCGTCCCGCCCCGCGATGTCCGCTTGCCACAGGGAGTTGCCATGACCGCCGTTTCCGCCCCGCTTGCCCCGGCCGATGCGCTGGCCCAGATCCGCGCCACGGCGCGCGCGGCCGGTCTGAGCTATGCGGGCGATGTGCCGCCCGATCTGGCGCAGGCGCTGGCCGAGGCGGGGCAGGGGCTGCTGATCGACATCCGCTCGCCCGAGGAGATCCGCTTCGTCGGCCATGTGCCGGGGGCGCTGCACCTGCCCTGGGCCAGCGGGCTCGAGCTGACGCGCAACCCGCGGTTTCTGCGCGGGCTGGAAACGGTCGCCCCGCGCGAGGCGGTGATCTTGCTCTTGTGCCGGTCCGGGCAGCGCTCGGTTCAGGCGGCGCAGGCGGCGACGGCGGCGGGCTTCACCCAGGTGTTCAACGTGCTTGAGGGGTTCGAGGGCGATCTGGACGCGGCGGGCCACCGCGGCCGGGTGTCGGGCTGGCGCTGGCGCGATCTGCCCTGGCGGCAGGACTGAGCGCGGCACCGGGGACGACGGACTGGGGCCGCGGCACCGGGGCGACGGATTGAAGGCAGGAATTTCAGCCAAGGAGGCAGCATGACGCTTGACACGCAACGGACGGATCACGACGCGGACAACGGGTTTTCCCTGGTTCCGGTGCTGGCGGCGCTGACCCGGGCGCGCGCCGACTGGCGGGCGGCGCATCATCGCGCCACCACGCCGGGCGGGCGCGAATTGCCCGCGCCCGAGACGGTGGAACGGATCGTCGCCGGGCTGCGCGGGGCGCTGTTTCCGATGCGGCTCGGGCCTTCGGACCTGCGGCAGGAAAGCGAACAGCTTTATGTCGGCCACACGCTCGATGTCGTGCTGCGCGATCTGGTGGAACAGGTGGTTCTGGAACTGGGCGGCCGTCCGAACGACGCCGATCCGGCGCAGCGGGCGGAAATCCGGGGGCGGGCGCATGCGCTTGTGCGCGACTTCGCGCAATATCTGCCGACGATCCGCACCCAGCTTGACCAGGATGTCCTGGCGGCCCATGGCGCCGATCCGGCGGCGCGCAGCGTCGACGAGGTGCTGCTGTGCTACCCGGGTCTGGCCGCGATGATCCACCATCGCATCGCCCACCGGCTTTACCGTCTTGGCGCACCGCTGATCGCGCGGATGATCTCGGAGGCGGCGCATCGCGCGACGGGGATCGACATCCACCCCGGCGCGACGATCGGCGCGGGGTTCTTCATCGATCACGGCACCGGCGTGGTGATCGGCGAAACCACGGTGATCGGCGATGGCGTGCGGCTGTTTCAGGCGGTCACGCTGGGGGCGAAAAGCTTTCCCACCGATGCGCTGGGCCGTGCGCTCAAGGGCCATCCGCGCCATCCGATCGTCGAGGATGACGTGGTGATCTATGCCGGCGCCACCGTGCTGGGCCGGGTCACGCTGGGCAAGGGCGCCGTCATCGGCGGCAATGTCTGGCTGACCGAAAGCGTGCCGCCGGGGGCGCATGTGACCCAGGCCGGGCTGACCCGGGGCCCCCGGCCGGGCCCCGGAACAGACTGACACAGAACACATTTTCAACCTGCCAATCCCGCGGCGCGTCCGCGGGATGGTTTTCTGCACCCCAAGAAGGAGAACGTGAATGACCGAACCGGTGTCAAACTGGCGCTGGGCGACAGTGCCGCCCGCCAGCTTTGCCAATGCCACGAAGACGGGCGCCGTATCCTGGCCCACGATCACTGCCGCGCTGGCTGGTGCATTTCCTGCAATGGCTTCCGGTCGAGGCGGGGATCTACCGGCTCAACACGGTGAAGAACGCCGATGCCGTGCGCGTCGCCTGCACCCAGCGCGACGAGGCCGTGCTGCCCGCGACCTTCGTCGATTACGACGACCGGCCGCGGGAATATTTCCTCAATGCCGTCTGGACCGTGCTCGATGTCCATACGCGGGTGTCCGACCTATATTCCTCGCCCTTCGATCAGGTCAAGGAACAGCTGCGCCTGACCGTCGAGACGGTGAAGGAGCGGCAGGAAAGCGAGCTGATCAACAACCCCGATTACGGGCTTCTGGCCAATGCCGCCGAGAGCCAGATCATCCCGACGCTGACCGGGGCGCCGACGCCCGACGATCTGGACGAGCTGATCACCAAGGTCTGGAAGGAACCCGCCTTCTTCCTGGCCCATCCGCGCGCCATCGCCGCCTTTGGCCGCGAATGCACGCGCCGCGGGGTCCCGCCCGCGACGGTCAGCCTGTTCGGGGCGCAGTTCCTCACCTGGCGCGGCCTGCCGATCATTCCGTCCGACAAGATCCCCGTCACCGGCGGCAAGACCTCGATCCTGCTTCTGCGGGTGGGCGAGAAGCGGCAGGGCGTCGTGGGCCTCTTTCAACCGGGGCTGGAGGGCGAGCAGAGCCCGGGCCTCTCGGTGCGGTTCATGGGGATCGACCGCAATGCGATCGCGTCCTATCTGATCTCGCTTTACTGCTCGCTCGTCGTGCAATCGCCCGATGCGCTGGCCGTGCTGACCGATGTGGAGGTGGGAAAATACCATGACTACCCCGACACTTACCGCTGAGAGCGCGGCCCCCGCGGGCCTGCCCGACATCGCGCAACTGACGGCGCTGGCGCGGGATTTCTTCACCGCATTGCCGGGAGAGGGGGGCGAAAGCCCCTCTTATCTGGCCGAGCCGGATGCGGGGACGGCGGGCGCGCTTGCGCGGCGCGCGACGGGGGGCCATCCCGGCGCCAGCGGCCCTGCCGCCGATCTGGCGCCCGGGGCGGGGCTTGCGCCCGGCGCGCTGGGCACGGCGCCGCTTGGCGCCGGTCATGCCGACAGTCTCGACAGCCTGGCGCGGCAGGCCTTTGGCCTGCTGACCGGCAAATCCGCGGCCCAGGCGCCGGATCGCTCCGGGGCGCCGAGGCTGGCGCCGCAGGACACCGCGCCCGCGGCCTTGCAGACGCCCCCGGCCCATGCCCGACTGGCGCCCGCCCCGGCGTCGCCGCGGATCGGGGCGCCGCCCTTCGCCACGCCGCAAGCGGCCCCGCCCGGGCGGTTCTACTTCCTGCCCGAGGCGGCAGAGCCCCCTCCGGCGACGCCTGCCGCGGCGCCTGCCTTTGACGTCCAGGCCGTGCGCCGCGATTTCCCGATCCTGTCCGAGCGGGTGAACGGGCGGCAGCTGGTCTGGTTCGACAATGCCGCGACGACGCAGAAACCCGCCTGCGTCATCGACCGGCTGTCCGAGTTCTATCGCCACGAGAATTCGAACATCCACCGCGCCGCGCATACTTTGGCGGCGCGGGCGACGGATGCCTATGAGCACGCCCGCGATGCGGTGCGGGATTTTCTCGGTGCGGCCGCGTCGGAGGAAATCACCTTCGTGCGCGGCGCGACCGAGGGGATCAACCTTGTCGCCCGCACCTGGGGCGTGGCGAACATCCGCGCGGGCGACGAGATCATCGTCTCGCATCTGGAACACCATGCCAATATCGTGCCCTGGCAACAGCTTGCGGCGGAAAAGGGGGCGCGGATCCGGGTCATTCCGGTCGATGACACCGGGCAGGTGCGGCTGGAGGACTATCTCAAGCTGCTTTGCCCGCGCACGAAGATCGTGGCGGTGACGCAGGTCTCGAACGCTTTGGGCACGGTGGTTCCGGTGCGCGAGATCGTGGCGGCGGCGCATGGGGTCGGCGCGGTGGCGCTTGTCGATGGCGCGCAATCGGTCAGCCACATGCCGGTGAACGTGCAGGAGATCGGCGCCGATTTCTTTGTCTTTTCCGGCCACAAGGTGTTTGGGCCCACCGGCATCGGCGCGGTCTACATCCGCCGCGCCCTGGCCGAGACGCTGCCGCCCTGGCAGGGCGGGGGCAACATGATCGCCGATGTCAGTTTCGAGCGCACGCTCTACCAGCCGCCGCCCGCGCGGTTCGAGGCGGGCACCGGCAATATCGCCGATGCCGCCGGGCTGGCGGCGGCGCTGGCCTATGTGCAACGGATCGGGCTTGACGCGATCGGCGCCTATGAACACGCGCTTCTGGACTATGCGACCGCGCAACTGGCGCAGGTGCGCGGCGTGCGGCTGATCGGCACGGCGGCGCACAAGGCCTCGGTCCTCTCCTTCGTGCTGGAGGGGTTCGAGCCGCTCGAGGTCGGCCGGGCGCTGGACCGCGAGGGGATCGCGGTGCGGGCGGGGCATCACTGCGCGCAGCCGATCCTGCGCCGCTTCGGGCTGGAGGCGACGGTGCGGCCTTCGCTTGCCTTTTACAACACAAGGGACGAGGTCGATCTGTTCGTCGCGGCGGTGGCACGGCTGGCCAGTCGCCGGCGCTGAGAAAGCCCCAAAACCAAAGGCCCCGGAGCGATCCGGGGCCTTTTCCTGTGCCGCGCGATCAGCCGCCGGTCCTGCCGCGCCAGGGCACGAAATGGCGCTCGGCCGCGCGCAGGGCGACATCGATGCCGTAACCGATCAGGCCGATCAGCAGGATCCCCATCACCACGATGTCGGTCAGCTGGAATTTCGAGGCGACAAGGATCATCATGCCTGCGCCCTTTTCCGCCGCGACCAGTTCCGCCGCGACGACGGTGCCCCAGCACACCCCCATCGCCACCCGCGCGCCGATGAAGAGATCGGGCAGCGAATTCGGGATGATCACATGGGTCAGCACCTGCCATTTCGAAGCGCCAAGGCTGTAGGCGGCATGGACTTTGGAAAGCCGCACCCCCGCCACCCCCGAGCGCGCCGCGATCACCATGATCCAAAGCGCGGCCAGAAACAGCAAAACGATCTTGCCGGTTTCCCAGATCCCCCACCAGATGATGATCAGCGGAATGAGCGCAAGCGGCGGCACCGGGCGCATGAATTCGACGATCGGGTCGAACCAGCCGCGCACCCAACCCGAAAGCCCCATCGCATAGCCAAGCGGAATCCCGATCAGCGCGCCGAAAAAGAACCCGGCCAGCACCCGAAAAAGCGAAAAGCCCAGGTGTTCCCACAGCGGCTTGTTCTGATAGCCCTCCCGCGCGATTTGCCAGAACCGGGCGGCGACGCTTTCGGGCGCGGGCAGCCAGATCGGCTCCATCTGCCAGCCCTTGTCGGGCGCAAACGAGAGCGAGCCTTTCGGCGTCAGCGTCACCTGCCCATGCGCGACGCGCAGCGGCTGGCCCACTGTCACCGGCTGCCCGTCGATCGCGGTCAGGCTCACCCCCGGCGCGTCATTCGCGGTCGGACGCACCAGCGCATAGCGCCAGGCCGCGACCGAGGCGGCGTCATCTTGCGCAAGGCCGGTGCGGGGGGCGGGCAAGGGCGGCTTTTGCGGGGTGGTGTCGGCGGGGGCCAGCACCGTCACCCGCACCGTCGCGGTATCGCTGGCGCCATCGGGCGCGGTGACGGTGTAGGAAAACGCCGTCTCGCCGGTGAAGGGGCCCGGCACATGCACCGGCACCAGTTTCGAGCCGGTGAAGGCCCCCCAGATCAGAAAGATCGTCGCCACCGAGAGCACCGAGGCGACGCGGTCGGGCCGCACCGCGCTTGCGTCGCCAAAGGAGACGGTGCGGCGCGCGGTGTCGATGCGGCCGCGGCGGATCAGGCGCAGGCTCAGCCCCGCGCCCAGGAAAATCGCCAGATAGGCAAGGGCCAGGATCATTGCGCCGCCTCCGCCAGTTCGAAGCGGCCCATGATTTCGTCCTCCATCCCCCAGATCAGCGACAGGATCTCGTCGCGGGTCTGAATGAAATCCGGGCGGCGGCGGATCTCGCGCAGATCGGCGCCGACGGCGGCCCCGGCAAAGGGCAGCGCATAGTCGCGCAGGATCCGCCCCGGGCGCGGCGCCATCACGATCAGCCGCTGCCCCAGAAGCAGCGCCTCCTCGACCGAATGGGTGATCAGGATCACCGTCTTGTCGGTGTCCCGCCACAGCTTCAGGATCAGGCCCTGCATCTTTTCGCGCGTCAGCGCATCCAGCGCGCCCAAGGGCTCGTCCATCAGGATCAGCTCCGGGTCATTGGCCAGGCAGCGCGCCAGCGCCACCCGCTGCTGCATGCCCCCCGAGAGCGCATAGACCGGCTTGTCGCCAAAGCCCTGCAGCCCCACGCTTTCAAGCAGATGATCGGTCAGGCGGGCGCGCTCGGCCCGCGCCACGCCGCGCATCCGCGGTCCGAAATCGATGTTGTGCCGCACGCTCATCCATTCGAACAGCGCGCCCTGCTGAAACACCATGCCGCGTTCGGGGCCGGGGCCGGTGATCGGCGCGTCGCCCAGCCGGACCGTGCCGCCGGTGGGCGCCAGAAATCCGGCAAGGATGTTCAAAAGCGTGGTCTTGCCGCAGCCCGAGGGGCCGAGGATCGAGACAAGTTCGCCCTTGCGGATCGTCAGCGAGACATCGCGCAGGGCTTCGGTGGGGGGGCTTGCGGCTTGCGCAAACCGCATCGACAGGCGGTCGATGAAAAGGTCGGACATGGGAACACCGGGTGTCTGAACGGGGGGCGGAACGGGGAAAGGCGCGGGGAGGGCCCCGCGCCGCCGAAGGTCCGGGACGGAAGCGTCAGAGTTTCGAGGCGGCCTCGAGATAGCTTGCGTCCACCGCGCCCTCATAGCTTTCCAGCGCCGCGGGGATGTTCTGCGTCGTGACGAAGAAATCGGCGACCGATTTCAGATAGGCCTGCAACCCGCCGCCCAGCCATTTGTCCGAGAGCTTTTCTTCGATCGTGGGCAGGGCAAAGCCCGCCAGCTGCGCCCTGGTGCCCGCCTCGTCCAGACCCGAGTCCTTCGCCAGCACCGGGATGAACCTGTCGGGATCGGCCAGATAGGCGGCGTTTTCGTCGTTCACCACCTTGAGGAACCGCGTCACCAGATCGGGGTTTTCCGCCGCAAAGGCGCCGGGCGTCGAGATCACGTCAAAGACGCGAATGCCCGCCTCTTCCTTTTCGGCGCCGGTCAGCAGCACGTTGCCGTAATCCTTGGCACGGGCCAGCGCGCCACCCCAGCCGCAGAAGACGTCGATATTGCCCTGCGCAATCGCCGCCGCCGCATCGGGGGGCGTCAGATCGACCACCTGCAGCTGGCTCGCCTCCAGCCCGAAATGTTCGAGCTGCTTGAGAAAGCCGTAATGCGCCGCGGTGCCCAGCGGTACGCCGACCTTCCTGCCGATCAGATCTTTCGCATTTTCCTTCGTGATTTCAAGGTCTTTGCGCACGACGCAATTGTCGTTTTCCGAGTAGCTCACCGCGATGGCGATGGCCTTCAGATCCTGCCCGGCCGAGGTCGCGGTGACGAAGGGCGGCACCCCTTGCGAAATCAGGAATTGCACATCGCCCGCGGCGGCGGCGGCCGACATCGCCACGCCGGTGTCGAACGCGCGCCAGTTCACCTTGACGCCCAGTTCCTTCTCGAAGGTGCCATCGACCTTGGCCTGCTCGAACGGCAGCGGCCATTCAAGGAACCAGGCCACGGTGATCTCGTCGGGGGCCGCGGTGGCGGCGCTGCTTGCGGCCAGCAGCGCAAGCGCCGAAAGCGCGGCACGTTTCAGGGCTTTGGTCATGGTCGGTCCTTTCAGAGGTGGCGGAATGTTCATTAAATCCATCGTCATTTGTGAAATGAGCCGATCCGCGGCCCGGATGCCATTCCAAAGGCGCGGGCCGAACGGCAGGAAAAATCTCTCGCGGGGCGGGGGCGAAGGGGAATTCTTCTTCGGGCCCGCAAAACAAGGCGCGGCAGCGCGCCTTGCCGGTCCGGCGGGGGAAGAAAAATCCCGTCAGGGTGGAAAAAACGGCGCTCTGGACTTAAGGCTTCGGGGAAACTGGACCTAATCGAAGCGGGGGGCCGCTGTCATGGTCGCGCCATCCCACGCTCAACCAGAGGCCCCCATGCACGCCGCCCCGATTCCGCAAGATGCCGCCCCGATCATCGCCGCTGACCGCGCCCATGTCTGGCACCACCTGAGCCAGCACAAGCCCTATGAAACCAGCGATCCGCGGGTCTTCGTCGAGGGCCGGGGGATGCGGCTTTGGGATGCGACCGGGCGCGAATTTCTGGATGCGACCTCGGGCGGGGTCTGGACGGTGAACCTCGGCTATGGCCGCAAGGATGTTGTCGAGGCCGTCGCGGCGCAGCTTCTGGCGCTGCCCTATTATGCGGGCGCGGCGGGCACCGTGCCCGGGGCGCGCTATGCCGAGGCGCTGATCGCGAAGATGCCGGGGCTGTCGCGGGTCTATTATTCCAACTCGGGCTCCGAGGCGAACGAGAAGGTCTACAAGATGGTGCGGCAGATCTCGCACCGCCATCACGGTGGCCGCAAGGGGAAAATCCTTTTCCGGGAAAGGGATTACCACGGCACCACCATTGCCGCGCTGGCCACCTCGGGGCAGGCGCAGCGGGCCGAGCACTACGGGCCTTTCCCCGACGGCTTCGTGAGCGTGCCGCATTGCCTCGAATACCGGGCGCAATGGGACTGCGCCAATTACGGCGAGCGCGCCGCCGATGCGATCGAAGAGGTGATCCTGCGCGAGGGGCCCGACAGCATCGGCTGCCTCGTGCTGGAACCGATCACCGCGGGCGGGGGCGTGATCGTGCCGCCCGCGGGCTATTGGGAAAAGGTGAGCCACATCTGCCGCAAATACAACATCTTGCTGCATCTGGACGAGGTCGTCTGCGGGCTCGGCCGCACCGGCGCCTGGTTCGGCTATCAGCACTATGGCATTCAGCCCGATTTCGTCACCATGGCGAAGGGCGTGGCCGCGGGCTATGCGGCGATTTCCTGCACCGTGACGACCGAGGCGGTCTTTGAGCTGTTCAAGGATGCGCCCAGCGATCCGCTGTGCCATTTCCGCGACATCTCCACCTTTGGCGGCTGCACGGCGGGGCCTGCGGCGGCGCTCGAAACCCTGCGGATCATCGAGGAGGAGGGGCTTTTGCAGAACACCGCGCAGATGGGGGAACGGCTGCTGGCGAACCTTCGGGATCTGGCCGAACGGCATGCGGTGATTGGCGACGTGCGCGGCAAGGGCCTGTTTTGCGGCGCGGAACTGGTGGCCGACCGGCGCACGAAAGAGCCGCTGGCCGAGGCGAAGGTGCAGGCGGTCGTGGCCGATTGCGCCGCGCAGGGCGTGCTGATCGGCGCCACCAACCGCTCGATCCCCGGGCTCAATACCACGCTCTGCCTTGCCCCGGCGCTGATCGCCTCGGAAGCCGAGATCGACCGCATCACCGAGACGATCGACGCCGCCCTGCGCCGCCTGGCCGCTTGACAGCCGCGCTGGACCTATCCTTCATGGGTCCAGCGAAGCTGCGAGGTCAAGATGGCCATTCCGGTCGAAAGCTTCTTTCTGGCGCCCGGCGGGCAGGGATCGCTGCAGCACCGCCTGCGCCAGATGGTGACCGAGGGGATCCTTTCGGGCCGGTTTCGCCCGGGCGACCGGATGCCCTCGACCCGGGCGCTGGCGGCGCATCTGGGCGTCGCCCGCATCACCGTGACGCTCGCCTATGCCGATCTGGTGGCCTCGGATTACCTGCTGGCGCGCGGGCGGTCGGGCACGTTCGTTTCCGCCGCCGCCCCCGATGCGCGCAAGGCCCGGCCCTTGCCCCGGGACGGTGCCCGGACGGACTGGGCCCGGCTTTTGCACCCCCGCGCGCAGGGCCTGCCGCGCCCCGACCGGCCGCGCGACTGGTCGCTCTATCGCTATCCCTTCATCTACGGGCAGGCCGATCCCGAACTTTTCGACCATCAGAACTGGCGGGCCTGTGCGCTGCAAGCCCTTGGCCGGCGCGAGTTTCACAGGCTTTCGGCGGATTGCTACGACGAAGACGATCCGCTGCTCGTCGAATATATCCTGCGCCACATCCTGCCCCGTCGCGGCATTGCGGCCGTGCCCTCCGAGGTGCTGATCACCATGGGGGCGCAGAACGGGCTCTGGCTGGCGGCGCAGGTTCTGCTGGGTCCGGGGGAACGGGCGGCGATGGAAAATCCGGGCTATCCGGGCACGCGCGCGGTTCTGGGCACGACCGGCGCCGAGGTGCTTTCGGTCGATGTCGATGACCGGGGGCTGGTGCCCGCGCAGCTGCCCGCGCGGCTCAAGCTGGTGGTCACCACCGCCAGCCATCATTGCCCGACGAATGCCACCCTGCCGGTGGAGCGTCGGCTGGCACTTCTGGCGGCGGCGGAAGCCGGGGATTTCCTGATCCTCGAGGATGATTACGAATTCGAAATGTCCTTCCTGCAATCGGCCGCGCCCTCGCTGAAATCGCTCGATGCGGGCGGGCGCGTCGTGCATGTGGGCTCGTTCTCGAAATCGCTGTTTCCGGGGCTGCGGCTGGGCTATCTCGTCGCCCCCGCGCCTTTCGTTGCGGCGGTGCGGGCGCTGCGGGCCACCGTGCTGCGCCATCCGCCGGGGCAGCTGCAACGCACGCTGGCGCTGTTCCTGTCGCTTGGCCATTACGATGCGCTGGTGGCGCGGATGAAGGCGGCCTATCGCCTGCGCCGCGAGGTGATGACAAAAGCCATCGAAGACAACGGGTTGCAGATCGCGGGGCAGGGCGGTTTCGGGGGCTCGTCGTTCTGGATGCAGGCGCCCGGGGCGGTCGATACCGAAGACCTGGCGCTGCGCCTGCGCGCCGAGGGGGTGCTGATCGAACCCGGCCGGGTGTTCTTTGATCCGGCGCGCGAGCGGCGCAATTTCTATCGCCTCGCCTATTCCTCGATCGGCCCCGCCGCGATCCCCGAGGGCATCGCCCGCATCGCCCGCGCCCTGCGTTGATCTGGCCCCATCCGATTTCGTGCTCTGGACCTAAGATTTCGCGCCGCTCCGGGGTTGATTGGCCGAAAATCTCAGGAGAGACCGATGCGGATGACCACGGAAGAAGCCTTCGTCAAGGTATTGCAGCGCCACGGGATCGACACCGCCTTTGGCATCATCGGTTCGGCCTTCATGCCGATCTCGGATCTGTTCCCGCGTGCGGGCATCCGGTTTTTCGACTGCGCGCATGAGGGCTCGGGCGGGATGATGGCCGACGGCTTCACCCGCGCCTCGGGGCGGATGGCGATGATCATCGCGCAAAACGGCCCCGGGGTGACGAATTTCGTCACCGCCGTGAAGACCGCCTACTGGAATCACACGCCGATGCTGGTGGTGACGCCGCAGGCGGCGAACCGGACGATCGGGCAGGGCGGTTTTCAGGAAGTCGAGCAGATGGCGCTGTTTCGCGACATGGTCTGCTGGCAGGAAGAGCTGCGCGACCCGGCCCGGATCGCCGAGGTGCTGGACCGGGTGATCCGCAAGGCCCGCCGCGCCTCGGCGCCCGCGCAGATCAACCTGCCGCGGGACATGTTCACCAAGATCATCGACATCGAGCTGCCGCAGGGCGTCGATCTGCCCCGGCCCGCGCCCGATGCGCAGGCGCTGGACCGGGCGGCGGCGCTGCTGTCAAGCGCGCGGTTTCCGGTGATCCTGAACGGCGCCGGGGTGGTGCTGGCCGAAGCGATCCCCGACACCGTGGCGCTGGCCGAGCGGCTCGAGGCCCCGGTCTGCACCGGATATCAGCACAACGACGCCTTTCCGGGCAGCCATCCGCTTTTCGCGGGGCCCTTGGGCTACAACGGTTCGAAAGCCGCCATGCAGTTGATGTCACAGGCCGATGTGGTGCTGTGCCTGGGCACGCGGCTCAATCCGTTTTCGACCCTGCCGGGCTATGGCATCGATTATTGGCCGAAAGCCGCGGCGGTGATCCAGGTGGACATCAACCCCGACCGGATCGGTCTGACGCGGCCGGTCACTTTGGGGATTGCGGCCGATGCCGGGGCGGTGGCGCGGGGGATCCTGGCGCGGCTGGGCGCGCAGGCCGGCGATCAAGACCGGGCCGAGCGGGCGGCGCGGATTGCCACCACGAAAAGCCGCTGGGCGCAGGAACTCGCCTCGATGGATCACGAGGAGGACGATCCGGGCACGAGCTGGAACGAACGCGCCCGCGCCGCGAAACCCGGTTGGATGAGCCCGCGCATGGCCTGGCGCGCGATCACCGCCGCCCTGCCGCCCGAGGCGATCCTCTCCTCGGATATCGGCAACAACTGCGCCATCGGCAATGCCTATCCCAGTTTCGCGGCGGGGCGGAAATATCTGGCGCCGGGGCTGTTCGGCCCCTGCGGCTACGGCCTGCCCGCGATCATCGGCGCGAAGATCGCCTGTCCCGAGACCCCCGTGGTCGGCTTTGCGGGCGATGGCGCCTTCGGGATTTCGGTCACCGAACTGACCGCGATCGGCCGTGCCGACTGGCCCGCAATCACCATGGTCGTCTTTCGCAACTACCAGTGGGGCGCCGAAAAGCGCAACTCAACCCTTTGGTATGACGACAATTTCGTCGGAACAGAGCTGGATCTGCAGGTCAGCTACGCGGGGATCGCGCAGGCCTGCGGCTTGCAGGGCGTCGTCGCGCGCACGATGGAGGAGCTGACCGAGGCGCTGCGCAAGGCGCTGGCCGATCAGGCGGCGGGCAAGACCACGCTGATCGAGGCGCTGATCAATCAGGAACTGGGCGAGCCGTTCCGCCGCGATGCGATGACGAAACCCGTCGTGGTCGCGGGGATCGATCCGGCCGACATGCGGCCGCAGCCGCGCTGAGCGGGCCTGCGCCGTCGCGGGCGGCCCGGGGGGGGCCGCGGAAAATCCTTGCTTCAAGGCCGGTTTCGCGCAGGGCGATCCTTCCCCGCGGGGCCGGCAACTTGGAATGGAACCGGACTGGGGTTCGTGCCATCTAAATATCGATGGAATTTGCCGTCTATCGGCGCCCAGCACAGCCCAGACCGAAGCGCGCGCAGGCCGACCCTGCGCAGCCTTTGCAACGCTTTCCCAAGGATGACCCGATGCATGCTTCCCTTCCCCCCCGTCCGCTTGGCCTCAAGGATCGGCTTTGGGCCGAACTCGCGCTGAAGGCGCGGCTTTACACCGATGGCGTGTCGATCAGCCCCGAGGCGCTGGCCCACATCGCCCCGGGCATCAGGACGCAAGAACAGGTCCACACGCTCTTCGAGATGGATTTTGTCACCCATGACGAGGAGCAGCCGAGCTATTTCCGCCTTGATCACGGCCTTGTCGTGCCGTTCCGGCTGAACCCCGAGGCGCGCGACCGGATCGAGCTGGACGGCAACCGCACCATCGTCGTGCGCGGCGACGAGGAACTGGCCGAGGCCTTCTTCCCCGACCGGCCCGCCTTCTACGGCAAGCGCACCTCGGACGGGGTGGCGATGTCCACCATCGCCACGCTGGGCTCCGAACGGCAGTTCTTCGTCGCCTATTCGAACGAGTGCTCCTACAAGGCGAAGGGCGAGGACTGCCTGTTTTGCAACATCAATTTCACCAAGGACACCTATGGCGAAAAGACCGGGATCTTCTGGAAGACCGCGCGTCAGATCGGCGAAACCTATGCCGAGGCGCATCGGGCGGGGCTGGTCGATCACGTCAACATCACCGGCGGCGTGATCCCGGAACGGCGCGAGCTGGAATATTACCTCGATGTCGCCGATGCGCTGCGCAAATATGCGGGGGTCGAGGATTTCAACGGCACCGCCGTCGTCGCCGCCCCCATCGATCTGCGCAATCTCGACCGTTTCAAGGAAGCGGGCTACCGCACCGTCGGGCTCAATCTCGAATTCTGGGACAAGGGCATCTATAACGCGATCTGCCCCGGCAAGGCGCGGGACTCGGGCGGCTGGGACCATTGGCTGAAGGCGATCGAATATTCGGTGGGCGTCTTCGGGCATGGCAATGTGCGCTCGAATTTCGTCGGCGGCATCGAGCCGAAGAAAAGCCTTCTGGCGGGGATTCAATACCTTGCCGACAAGGGCGCGGTCGGCACCGCCTCGATCTGGTGCCCCAATCCGGGCTCCGACCTTGAGGGCCATCGCGCGCCGGAACCGGGCTGGTATCTCGACCTTGGCCACAAGATCGCGGCGATCTGGCAAAAGGCCGGGTTCAGCTGGGCGAACCTTTACGACAGCAACGCCGATGTGACGAGCCTGCAGCATGACATCTGGCGGATCGAGGCGGAAACCCTGCCGGTCTTCGCCGAAACCGCCGTCGCCGCCCAGTGATTGCGGGGGCGGTGCGCCGCCCCCTTTCCGCCCCTGAAAGGACAGCCCCGTGAGCATCCAGACCCCCCGCCACATCGCCATTTACGGCAAGGGTGGCATCGGCAAATCCACCACCACCTCGAACATCGCCGCCGCCTTGGCCGAAGCGGGCCACCGCGTCATTCAGGTGGGTTGCGATCCGAAATCGGATTCCACCACCATCCTGCGCGGCGGGGCAGAACTGCCCACCGTGCTGGACAGCCTGCGCGACCGTGCCCGCAAACCGAAGCTGGAAGACATTTCCGCCGTCGGTTTCTGGGGCGTTCTGTGCATCGAGGCGGGCGGGCCGGTGCCGGGGGTGGGCTGCGCCGGGCGCGGCATCTCGGCCGCGGTCGATCTGCTCGAAGAGCTGCGCGTCTTCGAGACCTTCGCCCCCGATTATGTGCTTTATGACGTGCTGGGCGATGTCGTCTGCGGCGGCTTTGCCGTGCCCATCCGCGACGGCATCGCGGACCGCGCCTTTGTCGTCACCAGTTCCGATTTCATGGCGATCTTTGCCGCCAACAATCTCTTCAAGGCGATCGACAAATATGCGCCCTCGGGCGGGGCGCGGCTGGGCGGCATCATCGCCAACAGCCTGCAGCTGGATCATGCCCGCGGGCTGATCGACGATTTCGCCCATCGCACCGGCACCGAGGTGGTGGGCTATGTGCCCCGGTCCGTCGACGTCGCGCAGGCCGAGCTTTACGGCCAGACGGTGATCGAGGCCGCGCCCTATTCCGATCAGGCCGAGATCTACCGCAAACTGGCGCGGCGCGTGACGGGGGATCTGGAAACCCGGCTGCCGAAGCCCCTCAACGGTCCCGATCTGAAGGATTGGGCGCGGGACTGGGGCGACCGGATCTTTGGCGCCGAACGCGCCGCCGCGGCGCGGAGCGCGTAAGATGGCCCGTCGTCCCAGACTGGAGCCGCGCGAGACCCGGGCCGAGGCGACCCAGGCCTTTCTTGGCCGCGCCGCCGATCTGGCGGCCGAATTCGCCGCGGGCACGCCGCCGCGGCGGATCCGCAGCTTCAGCGAAGCCGCCCCCGACGATCTGCGCCCGGCGCTGGCGATCCTGTCGGAAATCCCCGATCTGGGTCTTGTCGTGCACGGGCCGCGCGGCTGTGGCGTCCGTGCCCCCGGGCCCGCGCCGCTGGCGGTGACCGATCTTGATCAGCGCGACACCGTGCTCGGCTCGGGCGAGGTGCTGGCGGAAACCCTCCGCGCGCTGGATGCCGCCTGCCCGGTGGCGGCGATCGCGGTCTTGGGCAGCCCGGTCGTCGCGATCAATTCCGACGACATCCGCGCCACCGTGGCGGCGCTTGGCCCGGAGCTGGGCAAGCCGGTGGTCTGGGTCCGCACCGAGGGGGTCCGCTCGGCCGTGCCCGCGACCGGGGGCGATGCGGCGGCAGAGGCGCTTTTGCAGCTGGTCGAGACGCAGAACGGCCCGCGCGAACCGGGGCTTTTGAACCTGCTCACCAGCACCCGCAGCCCGGAGCTTGCGGCGCTGGCGGGCCAGATCGAAGGGCTGGGCTGGCGGGTGAACATCCTGCCCGCGGGGGCGCGCGTCGCCGAGATCGCCCTTGCGGGCCGGGCCGAGGCAAGCCTCGTTCTGGCGCCCGATCTGCTTGGTCTTTTCGCCGAGGGGCTGGAGACGCGCTTTGGCGTGACCCGGCTTGATGTCGCGCTGCCCCTGGGGGCGCAGGCGACGGTGGCGGTGCTGCGCCGGGTCGCGGCGCTGGGGGGGGTGGCGGTTCCGCCTGCACCGCCGCGCCCCTTGTCCGAACCGCTTGCGGGGCGGCGCTTCGCGCTGGCCTTGCCCACGGCCTGGGGGCTGGCCGCGGCAGAGCTGATCGGCGATCTGGGCGGGACGGTGGCGGTGCTCTCGGTGCCGCATCTCGATCGCAGCCATGCCGCGGCGCTGGGCAGCCTGGCCGAGCGCTGGCCGGATCTGCAGATCCATGTCGGCGAGGGGCAGGGTTTTGAACTGGCGGGCCTGCTGCGCCGCACTGCGCCCGATCTGCTGCTGGGCGCGGGCGATGCGGTGGTGGTGGCGCTGCGGCAGGGTCTGCCCGCCGCGGTGCTGGACCCGGCGCGGCTGATCGGCGCGGCGGCCCCGGAGGTGCTGACAGAGGCGGTCGACATCGCCCTTGCCCGCTGGGCCCTGGTCCGCAGCGCGGTGCAAAACGCGCGGCCGGGCTATACCCCGGGCTGGCTGAAACGCAGCCCAGACTGGCATATCAAGCAGGAGGTGCGCTGATGGGTCGCCCGGCGATTTTTCCCTTTGGTGGCTGCGCCTTGCACGGCGCGCTTCACACGGCGGCGGCGATCCCCGGGGTCACGGTCGTCGTCCATTCCACCCCCGGCTGCGCGCTGCGGGCGGGGCTTTCGGCCGGCGGCGGGCGCTATGGTGCGCCGCCCGGATTGCCGCGCATCGCCGCGACCAACATGGCCGACAAGCATGTGGTCTTTGGCGGCACCTCGCGGCTGCGCGAGGAGATGAAGAACGCCCTTGCGGTGCTCGAGGGCGGGATGCTGGCGGTGCTGACCGGCTGCCCGGCCGAGATGATCGGCGATGATGTCGGCGCCATGGTGAAGGAGCTGACGGCGCAGGGCGAGCGAGTGGTGGCGGTGCCGACGGCCGGGTTTCACGGCCCCGCGCATGAGGGCCATGCCCGGCTGCTGGCCGGTCTTCTGGCCCAGCTCGCGCCCGCGCCGACCCGTGCCGACCGGCCGCTGGTGAACCTGTTCGGCATCGCCCCCGGGCTGGATCCGGGCTGGCTGGCCGAGATCGAGACGCTGTCGCGGCTGCTGGAGGGGGTCGGCCTTGCGGCCAATCCGATCTTCGGCCCCGAGGGCGGTCTGGCGTCGCTCGAAGCGGCGGCGGGGGCGGCGCTGAGCCTTGTGCTCTCGCCCTGGGGCACGGCGCCCGCCGAGGTGCTGGCGGCGCGGCATGGGATCCCGGTGCTCGTGGCGGACGGGCTGCCGGTGGGGGCCGAGGCGGCGGAGGCTCTGGTGCGGAGGCTTTCCGACCGCCTCGGTCATCCGCTTGACGCGGGCGCCGAGGGCAGTCTGGCGCGCGAACGGGCGCAGCAGGGCTGGCGTTTCGATGCGGTGCTGGAGCGGCTGGCGGTGCTGGCGCCGCGCCGGGTCGTGGTGGCCGATGGCAGCCTGCGCGCCGGGGCGCTGGCGCGGTTTCTGGCCGGGACGCTGGGCTGGCCGGTGCGCGCGATCCTGACCGACAGCCCGCCCGAGGGGGTCCGGGCGCCCCTGGCCGATACCGGCCTGACCTGCGCCGCGGACAGGGCGGATCTGGCGCGGCTTCTGGACGAGAGCGGCGCCGATCTGGTGCTCGGGGGTGCCTCCGCGGCGGCGATCGCGGCGGCGCGGGGGCTTTGCCCCGTCGTTCTGGGCGCGGCCCCGGGGCTCGAGGTGCTGGGGGCCGGTCTGAGCGGGCGGGCGGGGGCGGAGCGGGTCCTTGCGGCGCTGCTTTTGGCGCTTGCGCCCGCGCCGCAGGCGGCCCTTGCCCTGCGAAGCCGGGCCCCGGTGCCGCCGGTTTTTGCGCGCGTGGCCGAATAGGCCCCGCGGCAACCTCCCGCAAATGCTTGACGAAAAATGCCCCCCCCTTCCGGTCGCGGAAGGGGGGTTTTTGCGGTGCGGCGGCTTACTGCGCCGTCAGCGCCTGATCCGGATCGGTCCGGATGTCGTTGAGTTTTCAAGCCCGCGACCCGCCTTTCCGGCACATCCGTCGTCGGTTTCATGATCCGGGGGGAGATGTGCCCAGCTCGGAGCGCGAAAACAGCGCCGCCGCCGGTGGCGGCATCGGCGCGCCAGCCGACATGCTGGGCCAGCGTCTCGGGGGGATGGGTCAGTGCAGCCGGGTCCGGCCCGGGGCATGTCGGGTGCTGACGGATCTGGCGGCGGTGTGCAGCTCTGCCAGGGTCCGGGTCTGGCTGGCGACGGCGCCGATCTGCTCGGCCAGGGCGCCGATCCCTTCGGGGCTCCAGCCGCCGGTGCTCAGCGCCAGCAGGCTTTCGCGGCGCAGATCGCCCGGATGCATCACCAGCAGATAGGCGAATTCAAGCGCCACCGAGAGCCGCTCGCCCACCCGCGCGCAAAGCGCGGGCGGGATCCGCCAGGGCGGACCGTCCAGATCCTCGGCGCGCAGCGGTCCCGGCGGGAAGCGGCCATAGGGACCGGGCCGCGCCGCCGAGGCCGCCTCGGCGCCGATCAGCGCGGCCAGCGCGGCATCGGTCTGGCGCAGCAGGGTGAAGAAGGGGGCGGGCTGGCCCTCGGCGCTCAGCAGCCGCTCTACGAAGGCCAGCACCATGCGCCGTTCCAGTTTCGACAGCGCGGGCGGCGCGTCACTGCGCAGCTCGGGCAGATGCAGCTCGGGGGGCAGGATTTCCTGACGGGACATGACGGACCTTTCCTGAACGCAGGTTGCACGGTGTCAGGCCAGAATGGCAGAGGGACGGCAAAAAGACGATAAATTCGAGCGTGTTTTTTAAGGCGCCGGAGGGGCGGAAAATTCCCTTTTGCGGCCGGGCCGGAGAAGAGGGTTTCGCCCGTCGATCTTGTCCCGTCGATCGGGACTCGGCGATCCGGGCCAGATGAAACCGCCGCCCCGGAGGGATCGGGGCGGCGCAAACCGGACGGCGGGGGTCGCGGGGGCGTGGTGCTGGCCCGCCGTTTCGGCTTTTCCAAGTCGGCTTTGGCCAGCTCAGCTGCGGGCGGGGCTGTGCGACAGTTCGGCGGCGATCCGGGCGGTCTGGCTGCGGATGTCGGGGATGGCGGTGATTTCCCACAGGGCGGCGCGCGCGGCGGGACCGATCGCCTGCAGGACGCGGCTGGTGGTGCCCGCGCGGCTGACAATCCGGCCGCTGCGGTCGGTGACCAGGCCGAGCCGCAGCGGGTCGATCTGCGCCAGCCCGTCGTCAAGCAGATGCCGCAGAAGCGGGCCCGCGCCGATTTCGGGATCGCGCCGCACGCCGCGGCAATCGATCACGGCGGCCAGGTTCAGCGCGGTGGTGCCGGTTTCCCGATAGGGGCGGTACTGCAGCCAGACCCCGCAGGGATGCGGCGTGACCCGGTCAAAGGCGCCGCGCAGGATCTGCAGCTGACCGCTTTGCCGGGCGCTGGCGATGTGGCGGGCGGTTTCGGGCGGCATGCGGTGGCGGTGCACCTCCCACCAGGCGGCGGCGTGGCGCAGGGCACGGGCGCGTTCGGGCTCGGGCAGGGCGCTCCAGATCCCCTGCACATGCGGCCGCAGCCCGTCGATCGCATCGCGCCAGGTGCCGCCCGCGATCTCGGCGCGGCGCACCTGCCGACGCAGCCAGTGCAGCAGCACCGAGGCGGGGGCGCCCAGCGGCACCTCGCCCAGCGAAGTGGCCAGCGGCGTTCCCGGCCCATGCACGCGCGGCAGCAAGCCCCGGCGCGACAGCGCGAAGATCGGGCCGCGATGGCCGGATTTCAGCAGCGTCGTCACCTGATCCACCATGCTCAGCCCGGTGCCAAGGATCGCCACCGGCACGCCGGGTTCCAGATCCAGCAGCCTCACATCGGCCTGCAGCCCCCGCACCGCCTCGGGGCGGGGATGGCCGGTGGCCAGGATCGCGTGATCGGCGATCAGCGTCTGGCCATCGTCCAGCCTCAGCGTCACCCGGCCCGGCGGCGCCTCGGTCAGCCGCACCGCCTCGGCCTGCACCAGCCGCAGCCGCGGCCCGGCCGCCCAGGGCGCCAGCAGGCTTTCCAGATAGCGCCCATAGGTCGCGCGCGACACGAAGGAGGCCCCCGAGACGGACCGGTTCGCCTGCCAGAGCCAGCGCAGGAAATGTTCGGGATCCTCGGGCAGGGCGCTCATGTTGAGCACCCTTGTGTTCAGCAGATGATCCGGGTCCTCGGTCGCATAGGCCAGTCCAAGGCCGATGCGGGGGCCGCGCTCGATCAGGGTGACGCGGGTTTCGGGGGCGGCGCGCAGCAGGTGACAGGCCATCAGCACGCCCGAGGCGCCGCCGCCGATGACCAGCACATGCCGACGAAGCGGGGGCGCGGCGGTCATGCCCGCCCCCGGCCGGTCAGCAGCCGGGCCAGCCAGCGCGGCAGCGGGCGGAAGTCCCCGGCGCGCGGGGCCAGAAGACGGATCAGGTCGGGGTCGAGGCGTCCGTCGAGCATGTCGGTCTCCTTCGGGTCACTGCAGGAAGATGGCGACGATCAGCCCCGCCCAGCCCGCCAGAAGCAGGCCAAGCAGCAGCCGGTCGCGCAGGGTGGGCGGGCGCCAGAACAGCTGTCTCATGCGCTTTTCTCCACCGGGCGGGTCAGGCGGCCAAGCAGCCGGTCGCGCAGCGCCTTGCCCGCGGGCCAGGGGCCGAAACCGGCGGCGACATTGATGTGACCGGCCGCGCCCAGATCGACCAGTTCCGAGCCCCAGGCCGTGGCCAGTTCGCTGGCGCGGGCAAAGCTCATCCAGGGGTCGTTGCGCGAGGCGACGAGCAGGCTGGGCACCGGCAGCGCCCGGCGCGAGGGCGAGCCGAAATGGCCGATCCGGCGGGCGCCGCGGGTGTCGGCGGGGGCGACGAACATCGCCGCCCGGACCTCGATCTGCGGCCATTTCGACAACAGACGCGCCACCAGAACCGCGCCCAGGCTGTGGCCGACCAGCACCGCATTCGGGTGTTGCAGCACCATGCCCGCCAGTTCCGCCTCCCACAGATCGGGCATCGGCCGGTCGGGGCAGGGCAGGTCGACCATCAGCGCGGTCGGGTCGGTGGCGGCCCACCAGTCCTGCCAATGCGGTGCGGGCGAGCCGTCAAGGCCCGGAACGAGCAGCGTCTTGATCATGGGAACCTCTGCGGTCGGGTTGCGTTGATTAATGTCTATCACATCTGTCGTGATTGGTGGTTCCAAAGACCGGCGCGGAAAGAGAAGATCCTGCCCTTTTGCGGCGCCGGGGCAGGAAGCTGTTCCCGGTGGCGCCGATGCCGCCGCCCGGCCCGCCCGTCGCGGATCGCGGGGCCGTGCAATGCGATCTCTGATCGTGATTTAAAAACAATAGCTTGCACGCAGATCTTCGCCTGTCCTGGCGGGCCGTTCCGGTGCGGTCGGGGAACAATCTGCTAAATAACGACTGAATTGGACGAGATTATTCCCTTGTAAAGACGACCGTTCCGATAGAGTATTTATCCTGTTCCGACGCCTGCACCCGAAAGGATCCGTCATGACACATGCCCTGCCGATCCCCTCCCGTCGCCAGCCGGTCAGGCTGCTGCCGATGCAGTTCGCCGCGCCGCTGCGCACCGCCGAATCCTGGGGTATCGACCCGTTCGAGGAGGCCGCGATGCATTGCCGGGCGGCGCGGTCGGAGCGGGAACTGACAAGGGCGCCCGGCCGGTCTGATCCGCTTGCGTGGCGGCTGGCGGCGGCGGGCGTGATCCTTGCCGGGGGCGGTCTGGCGCTGTGGGGCCTCGCATGACGGCCGCCGCCCCGCTTTACGTCGTGACCATGGTGGACACCCGCACCGATCAGCCGCATCGCGTCGGCGGTCGGGTGCAGACCCGGTTCACCCATGATCCCGAGGAAGCCCGCCGCCATTTCCTGCAAAACCGCGATCCGCGGCTGTGGCGGATCGTAGTGAAATCGCTGCCCCCGCAAGGCTGATCCGGCGCGGGGACGCCCGTTCGGGGATCCGTTCCCGCCTCGGTTCCGGCGCGGGGCAGCGCCTGCGACATCCCGTTGATCCTTCCGGGGGAGCCCATGATTGCCAAGCTGCTGTTGTATCTGACAACCCGCCGCCCAAGATATTGGGAACTGACCGAGACCGGTCTGGACATCCTTGCCGCCGATCTTGCCCGCCAGGGCTGGCGCGTCCGCTTTGCCGGGCCGCGCTGGGATCTGGTCTGGACCCGGGAATGGCGGGTGCCGCATGAAAGCAGCGTTCTGGTCCTGCCCGATCCGGGGCAGGGCGGCTGGGCCGATGCGCGTTGGGCGAACCACGGCCTGCCGCCGCTGCGCGCGGGGTGGCAATGGCGCACGCTGGTCGCCCAGCGTCTGCGGCATCGGACCCCGGCCACGATCTGACCTTCCGTTCCCATTCCCCCGCAGGTTTTGCCCGCGGGGGTATCACGCTTATTGCAGCCCGAAGCTGCGCATCAGATCGCGCCGCAGCGCCACGAAACCGGGGGCGTTCCGATCCCGCGGCCGCGGCAGGGGCACCTCGAGCAGCCGCGGCGGCGTCTCGGTCTCGCGCGAGAGCACCAGCACCCGGTCGGCCAGATAGATCGCCTCTTCCAGATCATGGGTGACCAGGATCATCGTCATCCGTTCCTCGGCCCAGATCCGGGCAAGCTCTTCCTGCACGGTCAGTTTCGTCATCGCGTCAAGCGCCGCAAGCGGTTCATCCAGAAGCAGGATTTCCGGTTGCACGGTCAGCGCCCGGGCAATGCCCACGCGCTGCGCCATGCCGCCCGACAGCTGCCGCGGCAGCGCGGTCTCGAAGGCCTGCAGACCGACAAGGCGCAGATAATGCCGGGCCCGGTCGCGGGCTTCGGCGCGGGGGGTGCCCCGGACCTCAAGCCCGAAGGCGACGTTGTCAAGCACGCTGGCCCAGGGCAGCAGTCGCGGTTCCTGATAGATGATCGCGCGCTCGCGCCCGACGCCCGCGACCGGGTGGCCGTCGATCAGCACGCGGCCGCGATCGGGGGTTTCAAGCCCCGCCAGCACCCGCAGAAGCGTGGTCTTGCCGCAGCCCGAGGGGCCGACGATGGCAAGGCTCTCGCCGCCCGCGACGGTCAGGCTCAGCCCGCGCAGCACCGCCAGCGCCGCGCGGTTGAGGGTGAAGGATTTGTAAAGCTCCTGCACCGAAACCTCGCCGCGCGATGCGGCGAGGGTCGGGGGCAGATCGGTCCCCGCAGGGGAGGAGGGCGGCGCGATCGGGGCCATCTGCGCCTCAGTTCGTGGCCGGGGCCGGGGCTTCGGCCGATTGATAAAGGATGTCGGCGGCGGCGATCTTGCCCGGGGCGATCTTGCCCTCGCGCGTCAGGATGTCGATCCAGAACTGCACGTCGCGGGTCGTGGCAAGGCCGCCCTCGCGCACGCCATAGCCCGCAAAATACTGCGCCACCTCGGGATTTTCGCCGCGCTCCTGCAGCACCCGGGCAAAGATCGCCTTCGTCTCCGCGGGGTGGCTGCGCGCGTAATCGAGCGCCTTCGTCGCGCCATCGACAAAGGCGCGGGCCTCGGCCGGATGGGCGTCGATCCAGTCGCGGCGCAGCACGGCAAAGCCGCCCGCGATCTCGCCCAGCACGTCGGTATCGTCAAAGACCGCGCGCAGCCCGCCCTTTTGCCGCGCCGCGCCCTCGAAGGTGGTCTGCCAGTAGCCGAAGGCCGAGACATCGACCTGCCCCGCGCGCAGCACCTGGTCCAGCTGCGGCCCGGGCACGACGACCAGGTTTGCGGCATCCTCGGGCAGGCCCTTTTGGTGCAAGGCCTCGCGCACGACATAATCCAGATGCGCGCCCAGCGTGTTCACCGCGATCGTATGGCCGGGCAGATCGGCGATGGTCCGGATCGGGCTGTCGTCGCGCACGTAAAAGATCGATTGCGCGCTGTCGTTGATGCCGTTCGTCGGAAAGACCGCGACGAAATCATTGCCGCCCGCGATCGCGTTCAGCACCGCGGGCGTCGCGGCCGAGCCGATATCGGCACTGCCCCCCGCCAGCGCGATCAGCGTTTCCGGCCCGCCCGTGGCATAGCCGAGGTTTTCCAGCGTGATCCCGGCGGCGTCGTAATAGCCCAGTTCGGCGGCCAGCTCGAAGGCGGCAAGCCCGCCGTGATTGGGCAGATAGCGCAGCGTCACCGGATCGGCCGCGGCCGAAAGCGCGGTGCCCGAAAGCAGCGCGGCAAGGGCGAGAGAGCGAAGAAGGGTCATGGGTCTGTCTTTCGATTGCGAGGGCGATTGAGAGGGAAGGGGGTCAGCGCGGCTCGGACCAGCGGCAGAACCGGGCCTGGGCGGCGACAAGGGCGGCGTTCAGCGCAAGGCCCAGGAAGGCCAGAAGGAAGATCGCGGCGAACATCAGATCGGTGCGAAAGTTGAACTGCGCGTTCATCACCTGAAAGCCGAGCCCCTTGTTCGCGCCGATCATCTCGGCCGCGATCAAGAGCAAAAGCGCGGTGGTGCCCGAGAGCCTGAGCCCGACAAAGATCGCGGGCACCGCGGCGGGCAGGATCACCCGGGCAAACAGCGTCAACCGCCCGGCGCCGAAACTGCGGGCCATTTCAAGCAGTTTGCCATCGACCTGCTGGACCCCGCCAATGGTGGCAAGCAGGATCGGAAACAGGCTTGCCCAGAAGATCACGAAGATCTTCGAAGTCTCGCCCAGCCCCAGCAGCAGGATGAAGACCGGATAAAGCGCCAGCGCCGAGGTCTGGCGAAAGAGCTGCAGGATCGGGTCCAGCGCGCGCTCGACCACGGGCATCTGCCCCATCGCAAGGCCAAGCGGCACCCCCACCGCGACCGAGGCGGCAAAGGCGATCCCCGCCCGCTGCAGGCTGATCGCGATGTCATCGAGCAGCGCCCCCGAGACGATCCCCTGCCACAGCGTCGCCGCGATCCGGTCAAGCGGCGGGAAGACCGAGGGGTTCAGCCACCCCGCGCTTGCCGCGATCTGCCAGAGCGCCAGAAAGCCCAGCAGCAGCCCGTAGCGGGACAAGACCCGCGCGCCCGCCTCGACCCCCCGGCGCAGATTGGCGCCAGAAAGCGGCGGCAGCGGCCGTGCCGGGGTTTCAATCGGCGGAACCGAGATTTCAAGTCCTTGAAAAGCCATCTATTCTGCCGCCTGTGTGCTGCGCCGGGCCAGCGCCCAGCGGGTTTCGGGGAAGGGCAGGCCCAGGTTCTCGCGCAGGGTGCGGCCCTCGTATGCGGTGCGGAAAAGGCCGCGGCGCTGCAATTCGGGGATCACCAGATCGACGAAATCTGTCAGTCCCTTCGGCAACCAGGGCGGCAGGATGTTGAAGCCGTCGGCGCCCCCGGTCTCGAACCACGCCTGCAGCGTGTCGGCGATGCCTTGGGGCGTGCCGACCAGCGTCAGATGCCCGCGCGCCGAGGCAACCCATTGATAAAGCTGCCGGATGGTGAAGCCATGTTCATCGGCGATGGCGCGGATCAGGGCCTGGCGCGATTTCATCCCCTCGGTCGGCGGCGCGGGCGGCAGCGGCCCGTCGAGATCGTGGCCGCTCAGATCGAGCGTGCCGCCGGTGAGCCCGTTGAGCAGCGCGACGCCGTCTTCGGGCAGGATCAGCGCGGTCAGCCGGTTGTATTTCTCCTGCGCCTCGTCAAGCGTGCGCCCGACAAAGGGCGAAACGCCCGGCATGATCAGCAGATGGTCCGGGTTGCGCCCCAGGCCGCGCGCGCGGGATTTGATGTCGCGATAAAATTCCTGCGCCGTTTCAAGGTGTTGATGCGCGGTGAAGATGACCTCGGCATGGGCGGCGGCAAAGCCGCGGCCGTCCTCGGACTGGCCCGCCTGCACGATCACCGGATGGCCCTGCGGGCTGCGCGAGACATTGAGCGGCCCCTTGACCTGAAAATGCGCGCCCTTGTGGTTGGCCGCATGCAGCTTGCCCGCGTCGAAGAACTGCCCCGTCGCCTTGTCGCGGACAAAGGCGTCCTCCTCGAAACTGTCCCAAAGCGCCTTCACCACCGCGACATGTTCATGCGCCCGGGCATAGCGGGCGGCATGCGGCGGCTGGCTGTCGCGGTTGAAATTCTGCGCGGCGGCGTCCCCCGTGGTGGTGACGACGTTCCAGCCGCTGCGGCCCGCGGTGATCAGATCAAGCGAGGCGAATTTGCGTGCAAGATTATAGGGTTCCTCGTAGGTGGTCGAGGCGGTGGCGATGAAGCCGAGGGTTTTCGTGTGCTGCGAGAGCGCGGCGAACAGCGTCACCGGCTCGAAGCCCGCGACCTTGGCATTGCCGCCCTCGATGCCGCCGCCAAAGCTGACCGAGAGGCCGTCGGCGAGGAAATAGGCGTCGAAAAGGCCGCGCTCGGCCTCCTTGGCGAGCTGGATGTGAAAGGCGAGACTGGTCGCGCCATCCGAGGGCTGGTCGGGCTGGCGCCAGGCGGCGATGTGCTGGCCGCCGCCGGGCAGGAAGGCGCCAAGGCGCAGCTTGCGGGTCGGGCTGAGGGATGTGGTCACGGGGGGTCTCCTGAGGGGGCAAGACGGGGGCCCGTCGCTTGCGGCGACGAGGGGGGGAAGCGTCGGAACGGGAAGGGGGGTCAGGCGCGGCGGTCAGCGCCGCAGCGACAGGGCCAACGGGGAAGCGCGGGGGAAAGAGGCGCGGGCATGGGGGCTCCAAAACACGATATGTCTTGTCGTGTAATCTGGCATCTCCGCTGTTTTGGAGCCATTCCAAATATTTGGGCCACGACGATTGCGGCTTTCTTTGTCAGGGCGTCGGGGCGGAAGTTCCTTCCTGACGGCGCCCGAAGCGGCGCGGCCTCAGCCCGCCATCGCGCGCGCAAGGGCCGCGTTCATCCGCGTGGCGGTGGCGCGGAAGGCGTCCAGATGCGGCGCGACCTCGGCGGCAAGCCCCGCCGCGCGGGCCTCGCCCAGGGCGCGGCGCAGGCTTTCGGCATAGGCCGGGATCTCCTGCCAGTCGGCGACCGTCGTTTCGGTGATCTCGATGTGGAACTGCATCCCCCAGGCGTGACGCCCCCAGCGGATCGCCTGCGCGCCGCAGGCCGCATTTTCCGCCAGCACCACCGCCCCCTCGGGCAGGGTCGTGATCTCGGCGCCGTGCCATTGAAAGGTCTGCAGCCGTTCGGGCAAGGCGCCAAAGATCGGATCCGCCGCCCCGGCCGCGCTGCGGCGGACCTCGCACAGGCCGACCTCGGGCGCGGCCATCGGCCCGACCCGGCCGCCCAGAGCCTCGGCCAGCAGCTGATGGCCCAGACAGATCCCCAGATAGGGCCGCCCCAGATCGGCCACCCAGGCCCGGATCGCCGCCAGCTCGGCGCGCATCCAGGGCAACTCGTCCTTTTGCCACAGATCCTGCGGCCCGCCCATCGCCACCATCAGATCGAAGCCGTCCAGCGGCGGGATCGGCGCCCCGGCGTCCAGCTCGACGGTGGTCAGACGGTGCCCCGCCGCCGCCCAAAGATCGCGCAGGGTTCCGGGGTGTTCAACGGCAAGATGCTGGAAAACAAGGATGTTCATCGGGTCTCCGGGGGGTCAGACACGCACGAGGCGCAGGGATGGCGGCGGCGGCGGCGCGGCGCCCAGCCGCCCGGCCTCCAGCCGCAGCACGCGGTCGGCCAGGCGCCGCGCCTCGGCGGTCTCGTGGCTTGTCATCAGCGTCGTGGCGCCAAAGAGATCGTGCAGGCGGCGCAGCTGATCTTGCAGCCGGGCCCGGGTGTCGGGATCAAGCGCCGAAAGCGGCTCGTCAAGCAGCAGCAGTTTCGGCTGCCGCGCCAGCGCCCGCACCAGCGCCAGGCGTTGCCTCTGCCCGCCCGAAAGCTGCGCCGGAAAGGCCGTCGCAAGGCCCGAAAGCCCCGCCAGATCCAGAAGCTCGGCCACCCGGTCGCGCCGCGCGCGGCGGGGCAGATCGTGCAGCGCAAAGCCGATCTGCCCCGCCGCCGTCATGTTCGGAAACAGCGCATAGTCCTGAAAGACAAAGCCCAGCGACCGCGCCCGGACCGGCAGGTCGATCCCGCGCGCCGTGTCGCACCAGACCTGCCCGGCCATCGCAACCCGCCCGCGTCCGGGCCGCGCCAGCCCCGCGATCAGCCGCAACAGCGTCGTCTTGCCCGCCCCCGAAGGCCCCGTCAGCACCAGAAATTCCCCCGCCATCGCCTTCAGCCCGACATCGAGCGTGAACGGACCCTCGGGCCCCGAAAGCCGGGTTTCAAGCGTGACATCAAGGGGGGCGGCGGTTGGCACGGTGTTTGTCCTGCATCGGCCGGGGGGAGTTGACCTGTTCGCTATAAGGTTGGACTACATAGCGACAGGCGGCGCTTGTCCAGCCCGCAAAACCGACAGGAGTTTCCCATGCGCAAAAGCCTTGCCATCCTTTCCGTTCTTCTCCTTTCCGCCTCTGCCGGCCTGGCCGAGGATCTGGTGATCGGCGCCGGGGCGGGCTATCGCCGCCCGATGGCCGAGGCGGTGGCGGCCTGGAAGGCGCAAAGCGGCGACAGCGTCGGCGAGGTCTATGGAAACATGGGGCAGGTGCTGGGGCAGGCGCGCGAAAGCGGCAAGATGGCGATGGTCTGCGGCGACAGGGCGGTGCTGGCCAAGGCCGAGGGGTTGCGGTTCGACCGTTTCCTGCCGCTGGGCACGGGCAAGCTGGTCGTGGCCTTCCGCAAGGGGGAAAGCCTGCAAGATCCCGCCGAGCTGGCCGCGGAGCGGATCGCGAAAGTCGGGATTCCCGACGCGAAATCGGCGATTTACGGCAAGGCGGGGCGGCAGTATCTGGACCGGTCCGGGCTCGCGGCCAAGGTCGATCCGAAGCTGGTGACTGTGGCGACGGTGCCGCAGGTGACGGCCTATCTGATCTCGGGCGATGTCGATGCGGGGTTTCTCAACATCACCGATGCGATCGGCGCCGGGGCCGATCTGGGCGGCTGGGTCGCGGTCGATCCGGGCCTTTATCCGCCGATCGAGATCAGCTGCGGGGTGCTCGACGCCTCGGCCGAGGGTTTTGCCGCCTTCCTGACCACGCCCGCGGCGCAAAAGATCCTGCAGCATTACGGGCTGTGACGGGTGGAGGCGCTGGCCGCGGTTCTGGGCGATCCGGCGCTGGCCTTTCCGCTGCGGCTGAGCCTGCGGATTGCGGTGGCGACGCTTTGCCTGCATGCGACGCTGGGGGTGGCTTTGGGCTGGGCGCTGTCGAAACGGCGCTGGCCCGGGCGCAGCCTGCTGGATATCGCGGTGACGCTGCCGATGGTGTTTCCGCCGATCGTGCTGGGCTTCGGGCTGCTGATGCTTCTGGGCCGCCACGGCCTTGGCGGCTGGATCGAGACCGGCTTCGGCGCGGGGCTGATCTTTTCCGAGGCCGGGGTGCTGCTTGCCTCGGTCCTTGTCGGGCTGCCGCTGGTCGTCAAGCCGGTCGAGGCGGCGATTGCCGCCTTGCCCGCCAATCTGGCCGAGGCGGCGCGCACCCTTGGCCATGGCGAGATCCCGATCTTCGCGCGGGTGATCCTGCCCAATGTCGCGGGGGCGCTTGGCGCGGGGCTCTTGATGGCGACGGCGCGGTCGCTGGGCGAGGTCGGCGTGACGCTGATGCTGGGCGGCAACATCCTGGGCCGCACCAACACGATCTCGCTCGAGATCTACAATGCGGTGACGGTGGGAGAGTTTCGCCGTGCGCTGGTGCTGTCGGCGGCGCTGGGGCTGTTTTCGACGCTGGTGCTGATCGTGCTGCGCCGCCGCGCCCCCGCGCCGTGACCCGGGCGCGATTGACGCGGCCCGCCGTCCATGCGACGACAGCAGGACCCCCGGAAACCGTTCCCCCGCCCAGGTTGTCCTCATGCCGCTGCGTGTGCTTTTCTATCGCAATTACAAGGCCTTCTCTGGGGGGCATCTGAAGGTTTGGGACTATTTCCAGCACGTCCGATCCTCGGATCGCCATCGCGCCGAGATATGTCTGGACCCGGCTTCGGCCCCCGCCTCGCCCTGGCAGGGCGATCCGGGCCTTGTTGATCGCTACGATCCCGAGCGCGCGGATATCCTGTTTCTGGCCGGGACCGACTGGACGGCGCTGGCCGGGCATCCGGGCATCGAAGAGCGGATCCCGGTGGTCAATCTGGTACAGGGGCTGCGCCATGCCCGGCCGGAAACGCCGCTGTTCGGCTTTCTGTCGCGCCGGGCCACGCGGATTTGCGTCAGCCCCGCCGTGGCCGAGGCGCTGCGGGCGACCGGGATCTGCAACGGTCCGATCCATGTCATTCCGAACGGCATCGATTTCGACCTGCTGCCCGGGGGCGGCGCGGCCACCGGTGCCGATGTCTTCCTGGGCGGTGCGAAACAGCCGCCGCTGGCCCGGGCGCTGGCGGCGCGGCTGCAGGCCGAGGGCTACCGGGTCGATCTGCAGATCGACCCGCTGCCGCGACAGGACTATCTGGCGCGGATGGCCGGGGCGCCGATCGCGGTGCTGCTGCCCTGTGCCGAGGAGGGGTTCTATCTGCCTGCGCTTGAAGCCATGGCGCTGGGCCGGGTGGTGATCTGCCCCGATTGCGGCGGCAACCGGTCGTTCTGCATCGACGGGGTGACGGCGCTGATGCCGCCTGCCGCGGTTGCGCCGCTGGCGCAGGCGGTGGCAGAGGCCAGCCGCAATCCGGGGCTTGCGCAAGCCCTGCGCCAGAGCGCAAAAGAGATCAGCAAGATGCATGATATCCGCTCCGAACGGGCGGCCTTTCTCGACCTTCTTCGACATATCGGACCCTGATGACGACTGATGCCGCACAAGATATCCTGATCACCGGGTGCCGCGCTCGGGCACGACGCTGACCTGCCATCTGCTGAACAAGCTGGCGAATTGCGTCGCGCTGCACGAGCCGATCGACCCGGCGACGCTGGCCGGGTTGCCGCCCGAGGCGCTGGGGGCGGCGCTGCGGCAGTTCTGCGCCGCGCAGCGCGACCTGGTCCTGACCCGCGGCACCGCGACCAGCAAGGCCTGGCACGGGGCGGTGCCCAGCAATCCGATGGCCGATGCCGATGCGCAGGGCCGCCGCAAGCGCGTGCTGAACGGCATGGAACTCATCGTCCGGAATGTCGATCGCGCCGATTTCCGCCTGTTCGTCAAGCAGAACGCCTTTTTCACCGCCGCCTTGCCGATGCTGACGCCGTCGTTTCGCTGCTTTGGCATCCTGCGCAATCCGCTGGCGGTTCTGCTGTCCTGGCGCACGGCGCAGATGCCGGTGACCGAGGGGCGCCTGCCCGCCGCCGAATGGGTCGATGCGGGGCTTGCGGCGGCGATCGCGGCCGAGCCGGACCTTCTGCAGCGGCAGTTCCTGCTGCTTGACTTCTGCTTTGGGCAGTATCGCCGCTTCCTGCCCGGGCGGACGATCCGTTACGAGGAGATCATCCGCACCGGCGGCGCGGCGCTTTCGGTGCTGGCGCCCGCGGCGGCGCAGCTCTCCGAGCCGCTGCAGTCGCGCAACCTGCTGGGCCTGCGCGCCGATCCCGCCGCGCGCGACATTGCCGCGCGGCTGCTGGAGCGCGACTCGCCCTGCTGGTCATTTTATGACCGCGCCGAAGTCGAGGCGCTGCTGACTGCGGATCAGCCGCCCATCGGTTCGCAATACCCGGCGTCCAGCCAGTCCTGAAGGTCAAGACCGGTGATCTGGCCGGTCTGCCGGATGTCGCTTTCGTAAAGACGGCACAGATGGGCGTGATCCTCGGCCGTCATCGGCGCGGTTTCGGTCGGGACGACGGGGAGGATGTAATCCCTCAGCGCGATCTGCGCCGGGGGCAGCTGCAGGAAATCAAGCAGCCGCGCCAGTTCGGTCTCGGGCTGCGACCAAAGCCGGTCGGTGCGCAAGAACAGCAGCTGCGCGCGCGGGAAATGCCTCAGCAGCCGGGCGATCTGCGCCGCATAGAAGCCGCGTTCGACATAGGAAAAAATCCGCAGGCTGTGGTGCGGCGCCGGGGCGATCCGGTCGCGGCCCTCGCGGATCGCCCGGGAAAAGGGCAGGGTGTCGTAGTTCTGCGCGATCTCCATCCGCCAGTGCGAATGGGCGCGAAAGACCGGATGGCGCAGGCAGATCACCAGCCGGGCGCGCGGATTGTAGGCGGCCAGCCGCTCGATCGCATTCGGCCAGAAGATGTAGACCGGCGTCGCCTCGCCGCGCAGGACCGTGTCGGCCGACCAGTCGAACAGATCATGCAGGCCCGCAGGATCCGGCCGGGTCCAGTCAAGGCTTTCGTCGTCGAAGAAATGCGCTTCCTTGCGGCTGGCCATCTGCACGGAGGGATGACGCCGCAGCATGGCGTCAAGCGCCGTCGTGCCGCCCTTCTGCACGCCCGCGATGAAGAAATCGACGCGCGGCGTGTCCCCGGGCGGCATCGGCCTGCGATCTTGCGGATCTTTCGGGTCAGTCAATCCAGATGCGCCTTTCCGGATCGGTCGGCCCCAGGCCGCCGCATGTCGGGGATGCCGTATCAGTCGGCCGCCCGAGCGTGGCAAAGCCCGCCGCAAACTTCAACCCCGCGAATGTTTCCGCAGGGCGAAAGATCCCGTGATCGGCCCGATGGCCCGAAAGTTCCGCGCTCCGGGCCCCGGCGTCGCATCGGCGGGCAAGAGGGGCGCGCTGCGCGGCCCCCCTTGCCCGGTCTCATTGGGCGGCCAGCGCGAAGGCCAGGTCTTGCCCCGGCTGCCTCGCCGAGGCGGCGGCCGTCAAAGCCGCGGTGTCGATCGCGATCATCCGTTCCTCGTCCGTCGGCACCACAAGCGTCGCCACCCTTGCGCCCGCCGCGCTGATGTTCGGATGGCCGCCGCGCGCGATCGCATTCGCCCGCGCGTCGATCGAGATGCCCAGAAAGCCCAGATCCTCGCAGATCATCGCGCGCACCCGGGCGCTGTTCTCGCCGATGCCCGCGGTGAAGACGAGCGCGTCGATCCCGCCCATCGCCGCCGCATAGGCGCCGATCGTCTTGCGGATCTGATAGACGAAGACGTCAATCGCCAGCTGGCAGCGGTCATTGCCCGCATCGGCCGCCGCCATCACTTCGCGCATGTCGTTCGACAGCCCCGACAGGCCCAGCAGGCCGCTTTTGGTGTAGCAGATATCCTCGATCTCGGTCAGGCTCAGCCCGGCCTCGCGCACCAGATGGAAGATGATCGCCGGGTCGAAATCGCCGCTGCGGGTGCCCATCGGCACGCCGCCAAAAGTGCCGAACCCGATCGAGGTGTCGATCGACTGCCCGCCCTTGACCGCGTCGAGCGTGACGCCGTTGCCCAGATGGCAGACCACCATCGACAGGCTGTCCAGCGGGCGGTTCAGCAGCTCGGCCGCGCTGCGCGAGACATAGCGGCAGGAGGTGCCGTGAAAACCGTAGCGGCGGATGCCGTGTTTCTGCGTCAGCTCATAGGGCAGGGCATAGGCATGGGCGCGTTCGGGAATGGTCTGGTGAAAGGCGGTGTCGAAGACGACGACATTCGGCACGCCGGGGAACATCCGCTGCGCTTCCTCGATGCCGATGATGTTGCAGGGATTGTGCAGCGGCGCAAAGGTCGCGCAGGCGCGCAGCGCCGCCATCACCGCGTCATCGACCAGCACCGAGCCGAAGAAGATCGCCCCGCCATGCACCGCGCGGTGTCCGATGGCGGTGATCGCGCCCGGGCATTCGATCACGTCATATTCGGGGTTCGTCAGGTTCTCCATCATCAGCGCGAAGGCGGCGCGGTGATCGGGGATGGCGCGGCGGTGATGCTCGCCGCGGTGGCCGACCCAGTGATCGGTCGTGCCCTCGGGCTCGCCGATGCGGGCGATCAGGCCCGAGGCGATCACATGGCTCAGATCGGGGGCATGGAGTTGATATTTCAGGCTGGAGCTGCCGCAATTGATGGTCAGGATCATGGTCGGTTGTCCTTGGATGCAAGGGCAGCCCCGGGGGGCTGCCGGGAAATCGGCGGTGCGACGGGGGGATGTCGCACCGCCGCTGCGGGGGAGGGGAAAGGGGCCGCCCCCGGATCAGACCGGCAGAGGAGCGAGTGTCCAGAAGCCCACCGCGGTCAGAAGGTTGATGGCAAAGGTCATCACGGCGATGGCGCAGGCGGGCGGATCGACATGGGTGTCGCCGTGGCACAGGAAGGCGCGGGCAAAGAACTCGCCGAGGAAGGCCGAGAGGATGCCGACCACCGCGCCCCAGATCACCGAGCCCGAAGCCACACCGGCCAGCGCGGCCGGCAGCATGATGTGGTGGGTGACCGGGATCAGCACGCCCAGCGTCAGGAAGAAGAGCGAGGAGGCCGCGATGCCGAAGGCCAGCAGCGCGCCCGGCACGCCATGGGTCACGCCCAGCCAGGCGCCAAGCAAGCCGCCGCCCAGACCGATCACCGCGATCTGCGCCGGGCTTGACTGGAACACCAGCCATTTCGTCGCATCGGTCGGGTGAAAGAAGCCGCGGCCCGGATCGGCCTTGCCGCAAAAGCCGCAGGTGCCCCACAGGAAGCGTGCGAGGAAGGCCGAGATCACCACGCCGACGGCGGGCAGGTCGGAAAAGGCCAGGCCCGGGCCGAAGGACGGCACCAGCTGCAGCGCCCAGAAGATCAGATAGCCGATCAGCCCGAAGATGCCGCCCACCAAAAGCACGTCGGGCGCGTTCAGCCCCATGCCCGCGGTGACGATGTTGCGCCCCGAGTCAAGCTTGCCCTTTTTCGCCGCATAGGCCGCCGCGGCGACCCCCGCCGCAAAGCCGCCCGCATGCGGGCCAAAGGCGCCAAAGGGGATGCCGAAGAAATCGGTCGTGCCCGCGCCAAGCGCAAGCTGGATCGCGACGCCGATCATCGTCAGGAAGCCGACAAAGGCGAAGGCGGGCAGCGCGCCGATCGCGGCCCCGAATATTCCGCCGCCAAAAGCGACGAGCAAACCAAGCAGTGTCATTCTGGTCTCCTTGTATATTCCGGGCGGATCCGACTGGAGTATGTCCGGGGTCTTGATGCGGTTTGAAAGGGCGCGGCCGGAGGACCGCGAAAACGACCGGGCGCGGAAAAGGCGCGTGCGAAAACAGGGCATCGGAAAATCCCTTTCCGATGCGCGAATTCCCTTTGGAGTGGCGCGGGTTTCCTTCCGACGCGGGCGGTCGATTGGTGCTGAAATTACCGCTGCGGGGGCTTTCGGGTCAACGCGAGCGGCTTGGCCTTCGCGGGTAGTTTCTTGCGATGCGCCGTGCGGCCGAGTCGCTTTCCTGTGCAAGTGTCTGTATTAAAATGGAAAAATGATTTGCCTGCGGGCCGGGACGGCACTTTTGCGCGGTTTCCGCCTGTCAGGGCCGCGCGGGCGGCAGTCGGGACTTGTCCGGGCAAGGACAAGAAAACACCCGGCATCTGTCTTTTCTTGTCCCGGGTCCGCTTTGCAAGATCCGGCCGGATCGGCAAAATCCCCGTATTTTCAGGGAAAAACCACGGCGCAAAAGCGCAGGGCAAGATATTCCCCTTTGTGGTCAAGGGGCTCGCGTTGACCCTTTTGGCTTTCCGGGACTATTCCTTTGCCAGACGCCGAAAACGGCAGCCCAGGAAAATCAGATGAAACGCCCCCGCCAAAACAAAATCCTGATGATCGTTGGAGATTACTCTGAAGATTATGAAGTGATGGTGCCGTTTCAGGCGCTGAGCATGCTGGGTTTCACCGTCGAGACCGTCTGCCCGGGCAAGCGCAAGGGCGAAACGATCCGCACCGCGATCCATGATTTCGAGGGCGATCAGACCTATTCGGAAAAACCCGGCCATCTGTTCGGTCTGACGGCAAGCTTTGCCAGTGTCAGCCCCGAGGATCATGCCGGTCTCTATCTCGCCGGTGGCCGTGCCTGCGAATACCTGCGACTGGATGCGCAGGTCCTGGCCATCGTGCGGGCCTTCATGACGGAGAACCGGCCTGTGGCCGCGATCTGCCATGGCGCGCAGCTCCTGACCGCCGCCGACGTGGTGCGCGGACGTCGGTTGACGGCCTATCCGGCCGTCGAACCGGAAGTGACGGCGGCAGGGGCCCACTTCGTCGCAACCGCGCCGGAGCAAACCGTGATCGACGGCAATCTTGCGACCGCACCGGCCTGGCCCGGGCATCCGACACTGATGCGCGCGTTCGTTTCGCTCATCGACCCCGACATCCTGAACTGACATGGCTTTCCGGCGGGACCAGACCCCGCCGGGACGCCTCCACCGCCTGGAGGATAGAATGATTGAGAAGGGCTTCACCAAACCGACCGACCGCATCACGCGGCTGAAGAACCAGATCCTGAATGCCCGGCCCCATGTCGAGGCCGAGCGCGCCGTGCTGGCCACCGAGGCCTACAAGGTGACCGAGGGCCTGTCGCCGATCCTGCGCCGCGCCAGGGTGGTGGAAAAGATCTTCGCCGAACTGCCGGTCACCATCCGCGACGATGAACTTGTGGTCGGCTCGATCACCGTCAACCCGCGCTCGACCGAGATCTGCCCCGAATTCAGCTTCGACTGGGTGGAAAAGGAATTCGACACCATGGCGACCCGCGTCGCCGACCCGTTCGAAATCCCCAAGGAAACCGCCGCCGCCCTGCATGAGGCGTTCAAATACTGGCCCGGCCGCACCACCGCCGATCTTGCCGCCTCCTACATGTCGAAAAAGGCGAAGGATTGCATCGCCAACGGCGTCTTCACGGTGGGCAACTATTTCTATGGCGGCGTCGGCCATGTCTGCGTCGACTATGGCAAGATCCTGAAAACCGGCTTCCGCGGTGTCATCATCGAGGCGATCAAGCGCCGCGAAGTGCTGGATGAACGCGACCCCGACACGATCAAGAAACAGCAGTTCTACACCGCCGTCATCATCGCCTATACCGCCGCGATCGGCTTTGCCAACCGCTATGCCGACAAGGCCGAGGAGCTGGCGCGGGCCTGCCCCAACCCGACCCGCAAGGCGGAACTCGAGCAGATCGCCAAGAACTGCCGCCGCGTGCCCGAACATGGCGCCACGACCTTCTGGGAAGCCTGCCAGACGATGTGGTTCGTACAATGCATGCTGCAGATCGAATCCTCGGGCCATTCGATCTCGCCCGGCCGCTTCGACCAATACATGTATCCGTTCCTGAAAGCCGATACCGCGATCAGCCGCGAATTTGCCCAGGAACTGATCGACTGCATCTGGATCAAGCTGAACGACGTCAACAAGACCCGCGACGAGGTCTCGGCGCAAGCCTTTGCCGGCTATGCGGTGTTCCAGAACCTCTGCGTCGGCGGTCAGACCGAAGACGGGCTCGATGCGACGAACGACGTGTCCTACATGTGCATGGAAGCCGTGGCCCATGTGCGTCTGCCCGCGCCGTCCTTCTCGATCCGGGTCTGGCAGGGCACGCCGGATGAATTCCTGCACCGTGCCGCCGAGGTCGTGCGTCTGGGGCTGGGGGTTCCGGCCGTCTACAACGACGAGGTGATCATCCCCTCGCTGCAAAACCGCGGTGTTTCGCTGGCCGATGCCCGCGATTACGGCATCGTCGGCTGCGTCGAACCGCAGGCGATCCACCGCACCGAGGGCTGGCACGACGCGGCCTTCTTCAACGTGGCGAAGGTGCTGGAAATCACGCTCAACAACGGCAAGGTCGGCGATACCCAGCTTGGCCCGGTCACCGGCGATGCCAAGGACTGGACCTCGCTTGAGGATTTCTACGCCGCCTTCACCGGGCAGATGTCGTTCTTCGTCAAATACCTGGCCGAGGCCGACAATTGTGTCGACATCGCCCATGCCGAACGGGCGCCGCTGCCGTTCCTCTCGGCGATGGTCGATGACTGCATGGGCCGCGGCAAGTCGGTGCAGGAAGGGGGCGCGATCTACAACTTCACCGGCCCGCAGGCCTTCGGCGTCGCCGACACCGGCGACTCGGTCTATGCGATGAAGAAATTCGTCTGGGACGACAAGAAGCTGACGATGGCCGAACTGAAGGAAGCGCTCGACGCGAACTTCGGGATGGTCACCGGGGCGAATGCGCCCGCCGAGATGAGCGAAAGCCAGATCTACGAAGCGGTCAAGAAAGTGCTGGCCTCGAATGCCAGCCTGGATGTCGCCGCGCTCAAGGACGAGGTCTATCGCACGCTTTCGACCGGCTCCGCGCCTGCCGCCTCGTCGAAATATGACGGCATCCGCCGCCTGCTCGACAGCGCCGAAGCCTTCGGGAACGACAATGACGACGTCGACCTGATCGCCCGGAAATGCGCGCAGATCTACTGCAAGGAAGTGGAGAAATACACCAACCCGCGCGGGGGCCAGTTCCAGGCAGGGATCTATCCGGTCTCGGCGAACGTGCTTTTCGGCAAGGACGTGGGCGCGCTGCCCGACGGCCGCCCGGCGAAACTGCCGCTGGCCGATGGCGTCTCGCCGCGGCAGGGCAAGGACCGGCTCGGCCCGACCGCCGCGGCGAATTCGGTGGCGAAACTCGACCACTTCATCGCCTCGAACGGCACGCTCTACAACCAGAAATTCCTGCCCTCCGCTCTGGCAGGGGACGCCGGGTTGCAGAACTTCGCCGCGCTGGTGCGGTCTTACTTCGATCACAAGGGCATGCATGTGCAGTTCAACGTGATCGACCGCGAAACCCTTCTGAAAGCACAGAAAAACCCCGAGGACTATCGTGACCTCGTGGTGCGGGTGGCGGGCTATTCGGCGCAGTTCGTCGTCCTCGCGAAAGAGGTGCAGGACGACATCATCAGCCGGACCGAACAGGCCTTCTGACACCGCCGGTCCCGCGGCAACGCGGGGCCAGCCTCCCGGTCGGGCGGGCCGTCTCCTCCCGCCTCGCGTCAGCCCGACCGGGCCCTTTCACCCCTCACGGACAGGTGTTCCGATGACCCGCTATCATAGTTTCTCTCCGCGGACCGAAATCGTCTTCGGCGAAGGGCTGCTGGAACGCTTGCAGGCCTATCGCGGCCAGCGCGTCGGCATCGTGACCGATGAATTCATGGCCCGCTCGGGTCCGCTTGATCGCGTTCTGGCGCATCTGGACGGCTGCACCGTCAAGATCTTCGCCGAAGCCATCCCCGAGCCGCCGCTCGCCACCGTTTCCGCAGGCGCCCGCCTGTTCGCCGACTTCCGCCCCGATGTGGTGCTGGCGCTGGGCGGCGGCTCGCCCATCGATGCGGCGAAAGCCATCCTGGCGGTGGTGCGCGGCATCGACCCCAGCCATCCGATCCGTCTGGTTGCGATCCCGACGACCAGCGGCACCGGCTCCGAGGTCACCGCCTTCGCGGTGATCTCGGACCCTGCCAACAACCGGAAATTCCCGCTGATTTCCAACGACCTGATCCCCGATGTGGCGATCCTTGACCCGGAATTCGTGCGCACCGCACCGCCCAGGGTCACCGCCGATACCGGCATGGATGTGATCACCCATGCGATCGAGGCGGTGGTGGCGCGCGGCGCCTCGAACTTCACCGACGCTTTTGCCGAAAAGGCGCTGGAACTGGCCTTTGCGGCGCTGCCCCGGGCTTACGACAACGGCAACGATCTGGCCGCCCGCGATGCGATGCATCAGGCCTCGTGCCTGGCGGGCATGGCCTTTACCGAGGCGGGGCTGGGCCTCAACCACGGGCTGGCCCATGCGATCGGCGGCCGGCTGCATCTGGTGCATGGCCGCATCAACGCGGTGCTCTTGCCCCATGTCATCGCCTGGAACGCCGGTCTGTCGGACGACGCGCCCGGCTGCCGCGAGACCGCCAGCCGCTACGCCCGCATCGCCGCCCGGGTGGGGCTTGACGTGCCGGGCACGCGGGCGGGTGTCGTTGCGCTGATCCGGGCGATCGAGGCGCTGAATGCGCGCTTCGGCATCCCTTCCTCGCTGCGCGGCCTTGGCGTCGCGATCGAGGAGTATCGTCGGGCGATCCCCGACCTTGCGGCAGCCGCCTTTGCGGATGCCTGCACCGCGGGCAATCCGCGCCGTCCCGCGCTGGCAGATCTTGAAATGCTGCTCGATCGGGCCGGGGGATGAGGAGGGGGGCACACTGGCAGATCAGCACGAAGATACCCGTTTCCTCAATCGAACCAACATCTTGAACGCCGGAAGGCAAGGAGAAAGTCATGCAACAGGAAGCTCTCGGAATGGTCGAGACCAAGGGTCTGGTCGCCGCGATCGAAGCTGCGGATGCGATGGTCAAATCGGCCAATGTCGCGATGGTCGGCTATGAAAAAATCGGCTCGGGCCTCGTGACCGTGATGGTGCGCGGCGACGTCGGCGCGGTCAAGGCCGCCACCGATGCCGGGGCCGTGGCCGCCGAAAAGGTCGGCTCGGTCGTCTCGGTCCATGTGATCCCGCGCCCGCACACCGAAGTCGAAAAAATCCTGCCGACGCCGAAAGCCGTCTGAGCCTTAGGAAGGAGACCAGACGATGAAAGACGATCTTGTCGAAAAACTGATGGACGAGGTGATGCGGAAGATGGGCTCGACCGAGGCCCCCGCCGCCGCCGCCGCCGAAAAGCCCGCTGCGAAAGCCGCGCCGAAGGCCTGCAACCTGACCGAATTCGTCGGCACGGCGATCGGCCACACGGTGGGTCTTGTCATCGCGAATGTCGATCCGCTGCTGCATGAAAAGATGAACATCGACCGGAAATACCGCTCGATCGGCATCGTCGGCGCCCGCACCGGGGCCGGTCCGCATATCTTCGCGGCCGACGAGGCGGTGAAGGCGACGAACAGCGAAGTGGTGCTGATCGAACTGCCGCGCGACACCGAGGGCGGTGGCGGGCATGGCTCGCTGATCCTGTTCGGGGCCGAGGACGTGTCCGACGCCCGCCGCGCGGTGGAAGTGACGCTGTCGGAACTCAACCGCACCTTCGGCGATGTCTATGGCACGCCCGCGGGGCATCTCGAGTTCCAATACACCGCCCGCGCCAGCCATGCTTTGCACAAGGCCTTCGGGGCGCCGCTGGGCCAGGCCTTCGGGATCACCGTGGGGGCGCCCGCCGCCATCGGCGTCCTGATGGCCGATACCGCCGCCAAGGCCGCGACCGTGGTGCCGGTGGGCTATGCCTCGCCCGGCAATGGCGGCACCAGCCACTCGAACGAGGTGATCTTCATGTTCACCGGCGACTCGGGGGCGGTGCGGCAGGCGATCATCGCGGCGCGCGAGGTCGGCAAACAGGTGCTTTCGACGCTGGATGGCGCGGAAATCGTCTCCTCCACGAAACCCTACATCTGAGACGAAAAGGACACATCGTCATGTCGGAACAAAGCCTTGGGCTGATCGAGACGCTCGGTCTGGCGGCGGCGGTCACGGCCGCGGATGCCGCGGTGAAATCGGCCAATGTCACGCTGGTGGGCTACGAATTTGCCAAGGGCGACGGCATGACGGTGGTCAAGCTTCGCGGCGACGTGGGGGCCGTCAAGGCCGCCGTTGCCGCCGCGGAGATGGCGGCGGGGCGCGTCGGACGGGTCGTTGCGACCCGGGTCATCGCACGTCCCGCCGCCGGACTGACCCGGCTGATCGACAGCGCCGAGACCGTCGGCTGCGGACGGACCGGGGCACAGGGTCCCGTCCCCGTGCCGCCACAGGAGGAGGCCCCGGCGAAGCCGGTGCCGACCCCGCCGGATGCCTCACCCTCCGAGGCGTCCGGCGCCGAACCGGCCCCCGAAGCGACGCCCGAGACCGTGCCGGAAGCGGCGCCCGAACCGGCGCCCGCCGCCGAGCCGGAGCCCGGGCCGGAGCCCGATCCCACCCCCGAACCGCCGCCCGTGCCCTATCGGCTGACCCGTCCCAAAGGGCCGAAGGGCCGCTAAGAGCGAAAGACCCCGACCATGTTCCCGCAATCGCTGATCGATCGCATCCTCGCCGAGCTTCTGGCGCAAGACGTCGCCGCAACCGACACCGACCCCGCGCTTGTCCCCGTCGGCGTCTCGAACCGGCATGTTCACCTGTCGCGGCCCGACATGGACGCGCTGTTCGGCCCCGGCGCAAGCCTGACCCGGATGAAGGCGATGAAACAGCCCGGCCAATATGCCGCCGCCGAAACCGTCACCCTGCGCGGCCCGAAAGGCGATATCGGCAAGGTCCGGGTGCTGGGGCCCTTGCGCAAGGAAACGCAGATCGAGATCTCGGTCGCCGACGGTTTCACTTTGGGCATCAAGCCGCCGATGCGGATGTCGGGCAAGCTTGACGGCTCGGCCGGCCTGACCGTCATCGGCCCCGCCGGATCGGTGACGAAGGAGGCGGGCGTGATCGTCGCGCTGCGCCACATCCACATGCGCCCCGAAGATGCGGTGCGGCTGGGGGTGAAGACCGGCGACAGCGTCGATGTTGTCGTCTCCGGCCCGCGCGGCGGGGTCATGCACAATGTCACGATCCGCTCGGACGAGGTGTCGGCCACGGAAATGCACATCGACGTCGAAGAGGCGAATGCCTTCGGGCTGCAAAACGACGCGCTTGTGCGGGTGCGGAAGGTCTGAGGGGTTATCATGTCCGGCATCGACGCCATCCTGCACGACTTCGCCGCCCTGGTGCGGCAAGGCGATTGCCTGCCGCCCGAGGCACGGGCACAGGGCCCGCTGCGCGTCGGTGTCGATCTGGGCACGGCGAATTTGGTGCTGGCCGTCGTCGATGCGGCGGGCCGTCCGGTGGCGGGGATGTCGCAACGCTCGGGCGGGATCCGCGACGGCATCGTGGTCGATTACCCGGCGACGGTGCGCAGCGTGCGGGCGATGAAGGCCGAACTTGAGGCGCGGCTGGGCCAGCGCCTGACCCGGGCCGCGACGGCCATCCCCCCCGGCATCCTGCCCGGCAATGCGAAAGCCATCGGCAATGTGATCGAGGCGGCCGAGTTCGAGCTGGTCGAGATCCTCGACGAACCGCTGGCCGCCGCGCGGCTGCTGCGCGTGACCGAGGGCGCCGTGGTCGATGTCGGCGGCGGCACCACCGGGATTTCGGTGCTCAAAGGCGGCAAGGTGCTGGCCTCGGTCGATGAGGCGACGGGGGGCACCCACATGACGCTGGTTCTGGCCGGGGCGCTGCGGCTCTCGCTGGCCGATGCCGAGGCGATGAAGCTGGATCCCGCGCAGGCGCGCGAGGTGTTTTCGCTGGTCCGCCCGGTGGTGGACAAGATGGCGTCCATCGTCGCGGGGGTGCTGACCCGCTTCCCCGAGGTGGCCACCGTGCATGTCGTCGGCGGCGCCTGTTCCTTTGCCGATTTCGCCCCGGTCTTTGCCGCGCATCTGGGGCGGCGGGTGCTGAAACCGGCCGAGCCGCTTCTGGTGACGCCGCTTGGCATCGCGCTTTATCCCGAACGGGGCCTGTGATGGACCTTGACCGCATCCTGATCGACCTGCTGTCCGACCGGATCGTGGCCGAGCTGGCGGCGCGGCGCCGCCGCGGGCTTTTGGTCTTTGCCGCGACCGATCTGGGGCTTGACGCGGCGCTGGCGAGCCTTGCCACCCTGGCCCGGGCGGGCTGGCGTTTCGAATGGACCGCCGAGGCCGCGCTGCGCGAGGACCTGGCCGCGCGGCTTGACTGGCCCGAGGCGGCGGCGCCGGTGACCCTCTCCCGCGCGGCGCTGGTGCTGGTGCCTGCGCTCAGCCTCTCGCTCGCCGCGAAACTGGCGCTGGGGATTGCCGATGATCCGCTCTCGCAGATCTTGACCGAGGCGCTTGATCGTGGTCGCCGCATCGTCGCCGCCCGCGATGGCGTCTGCCCCGCGGCGCGCGACCGTCTGGCCCGCGGCCTTGTGCCCGCGACCGAGGCGCGGCGCGCGCTGATGCGCGAGCATCTGCAGGCGCTGGCGGCGCAGGGGGTGGAACTGGGCTGGGCCGCGACGCTGGCGCGGATGGTCGAGGGCGCAGGGGCGGCCGCGGCCCCGATGCAGGAAAGTGGCCTCTTCGGTGCCCAGCAAGCCCGCGCCATCCCCGGCCCTTCGGTCCATCTGGGCCGGGCCGTCCTGCTGACGCCCGCTGCGCAGGACATCCTTGCCGCCCGCGGCATCGCGATTTCAAGAGGTTAGGAGCGATCATGTATCTGGCAAAAGTCATCGGCCGCGTCGTCGCCACCACCAAGGACCAAAGCCTGTCGGGGGCGAAACTGCTGATCGTCATCCGCCTTGACGCCCGGCTGAATGCCGAAGGCGAGACGCAGATCGCCGTCGATACCGTCAGCGCGGGCGATGGCGAGACCGTCATCGTCACCACCGGCAGCGCCGGACGGCTGGCGGGAATGCTGGGCCAGTCGGTGGTCGATGCCGGTATCGTCGGCATCGTCGATACCGTCGAATGCCACGACCGGACGGAGGGCTGAGCCATGGCGCTGATCGACACGATCCTTTGGACCGAATTGGCCGCCCGCCGCCCGCTGCGGCTGTGCGACGTCACCCGGATGGCGGCCGTGGCCGAGCTTGAGGCGCGGCGGCTGGGCGTTCCGGTCTGCATCGCCTTTTGTGACGCGGCGGGCACGGCGCTGCTGTTTCACCGGATGGAGGGGGCGCTGCCCGCTTCGGTCACGCTCGCGCCCTCCAAGGCCTGGACGGCGGCGGCCTACCGGATGGGCACCGATGCGCTGGGGGCCCTGACCGCCGCGGGCGGCATGCTGGCGGGGCTTGGCCCCGCGGGCGGGCCGGTCGTCCCCTTTGGCGGCGGGCTGCCGATCCGGGCGGGGGCGGCGGTGCTGGGCGCCATCGGCATCAGCGGCGGCACGGTCGAAGAAGACATGCAGATCGCGCGAAAGGCGATTGCGGCACATTGGGGCGCGACCCCGAGCGAAGGACAAGGACAATGAAAGACAGCGATATCGAAGACGCCGTGGCCCGGGTCTTGAGCGGCTACACCGCCCCGAAAAGCCTTGAGGCGACGGTGACCAAGGCCCTGACGGATCTGGCAAAACCCGGCACGCAGGGCTGTGTCCGGGAAGCCCCGAAGCCCGCCGATCCGATCGATGACATCATCGGCGGCATCCTGACGCGCGAGTTGGGCGAGAAGAACTGTTCCTGCTGCAAGGCGGGCAGCTGCACCGCGCCCGCAAATTGCCTGTCGATCCCCGACGATCAGGCCGAAACCGTGGGCGACGGCATCTTTGCCACGATGGATGCGGCCGTGGAGGCCGCCGCCGAGGCGCAGCGGCAATATCTGTTCTGTTCGATGTCGGCGCGCAAGCGCTTCATCGACGGCCTCCGCGAGGTCTTTCTGAACCCCGCGCTGCTGGAGCGGATCTCGCGGCTGGCGGTCGAACAGACCGGCATGGGCAATGTCGCGCACAAGATCATCAAGAACCGGCTGGCGGCGGAAAAGACCCCGGGCATCGAAGACCTGACCACCGAAGCGCAAAGCGGCGATGACGGGCTGACGCTGGTCGAGCTGTCCGCCTATGGCGTCATCGGGGCGATCACGCCGACGACGAACCCGACCGAAACCATCATCTGCAACGCGATCGGGATGTTGGCCGCGGGCAATGCGGTGGTCTTCAGCCCCCATCCGCGCGCGCGCGGCGTCAGCCTGCTGGCGATCAAGCTGATCAACCGCAAGCTGGCGGCGCTGGGGGCACCGGCGAACCTTGTCGTCACCGTGCAGGCGCCCTCGATCGAGAACACGAATGCGATGATGGCGCATCCCAAGGTGCGGATGCTGGTGGCGACGGGCGGCCCGGCGATCGTGAAGACGGTGCTGTCCTCGGGCAAGAAGGCGATCGGGGCAGGGGCGGGCAATCCGCCGGTGGTGGTTGACGAAACCGCCGACATTCCGAAAGCGGCGCTGGATATCGTCAACGGCTGTTCGTTCGACAACAACATGCCCTGCGTGGCGGAAAAGGAGCTGATCGCGGTGGCGGAAATCGCCGATTTCCTGACCGCGGAGCTGGTCCGCAACGGCGCGCATCGGCTGACCGATCCGGCGCAGATCGCCGCGCTGGAAAAACTGGTGCTGACCGAAAAGGGCGGGCCGCAGACGGGCTGCGTCGGCAAATCGGCGGTTTGGTTGCTCGACAAGATCGGTGTCAAAGCCGCGCCCGAAACCCGGATCATCCTGATCGAGACGGGCAAGGATCACCCCTTTGTCGTCGAAGAGCTGATGATGCCGATCCTGCCTTTGGTGCGCGTGGCATGCGTCGACGAAGCCATTGATCTGGCGGTCGTTCTTGAACACGGCAACCGCCATACCGCGATCATGCATTCGACCAATGTGCGCAAGCTGACGAAGATGGCGAAGCTCATCCAGACCACGATCTTCGTGAAGAACGGCCCCTCTTATGCCGGGCTTGGCGTCGGCGGCGAGGGCTATGCCACCTTCACCATCGCCGGGCCGACAGGCGAGGGGCTGACCTCTGCCCGCTCCTTCGCCCGCCGCCGCAAATGCGTGATGGTCGAAGCGCTGAACGTGCGCTGAGACCCGAAAAGGACACTTGCCATGCAAATCCGCATCATCAACGCCCCCGCCCCCGATCTTCTGGAGATGCTCGCCCGCCGCGTCGCGCCGGGGGTGCGCAAATGGATCGAGGAAAACCGGGTCTCGGCGATCGGCTTCGTGCAGGCAAGTGTCCCCGACCTGTTCTATTTCGCCGATATCGCCGGCAAATCCGCCCATGTGCTGACGGTCGAGCTGTCCGGCACCTGCCCGCAAACGACGACGACGCTGGCCGTGCTGGGCGAGACCGCCTCGGTCCGCGCCGCGATGGATGCGATTGCCGCGCAGGCCCCCGCCTTCTGAGCCGCAGCCCCGGCCCCGGCCAGAGCCACGAAAGGAATACCCTCATGTCCGAGCTCGATTTCACCGCCGAAGGCACGGTCTTCGACATCCAGCGTTATTCGATCCATGACGGGCCGGGGGTGCGGACCATCGTCTTCCTCAAGGGCTGCCCGCTGGCGTGCCGCTGGTGTTCGAACCCGGAATCGCAATCGACCGAACCGGATCTGTTCTTCCGCGCCTCGGCCTGCATCGGCTGCGGCAAATGCATTCCGGTCTGCCCGGTGGGGGCGCTGTCGCGTGACAATCCGGGCTTTGTCGACCGGGCAAAATGCATCCGCTGCGGCGACTGCACCAAGGTTTGCCCGACCGAGGCGCTCAAGCGCGCGGGCCGCAGGATGAGCGTGGCCGAGGTGATGCAGGAGCTGCGCAAGGATGCGATCCACTACCGCCGCTCGGGCGGGGGGGTGACGCTGTCGGGCGGCGAGCCGCTGTTGCAGGCGGCCTTTGCGAAACAGCTGCTGATGGCCTGCCACGAACAGGGCTGGAACACCGCGATGGAAACCACGGGCTGTGCCCCGCGCGAAGTGATCCGCGAGGTGATCCCGCATGTCGATCACCTGCTGATGGATCTGAAGTCGATCGACCCGGCGGTGCATCAGCAAAACACCGGCGTCGACAACCGGCTGATCCTGGAAAATGCGCTGATTGCGGCGTCGCTGACGCATGCGGTGGTGCGGGTGCCGGTGGTGCCCGGGGTGAACGACAGCCCCGCCGCGATCACCGCGATTGCCCGCTTTGCCAAGCTGATGCCGGGCGTCGATACGGTGCATCTGCTGCCCTATCACAGCTTTGGCGAGAACAAGTATCGCCTGCTGGGCCGGACCTGTCCGATGGGGGCGCTGCCCGATCTGAAACCCGAGGCGGTGATGCCCTTGAAAACGCTGGTCGAAGCCGAGGGGCTGCGCTGCGTGATCGGTGGCTGAGATGCAACCGAAAGGCGAAAAAATCCTTGTGGTGCGGTAACTTGTCACGATGCCGGGAAGGGCGGGGGGATTTGCGCCAGATCAGGTTTTCCCCCGCCCGACTGCGTTAAGGCTCGGCAGCAACGACGAGCGAGTCGGCATTTCCCCGCCCGCCGGGGGCTTTGGCAATTTCCGCCAAGGCCCCCGGGCAGAGACCAGCGTCGGGCTGGGCTCTCATTGGCGCGGGGGAGGGCCGCCCGTCTTCGTCGCACGCGATGCAGAGGGGTTGGCATGGGAAGTAATACGCCTTTCGGGCAGTCCGTGGAGGTTCTGGCCGGTCCGGGCTTTCGTCCGCTGCCGGAGACGACGGAATTCAAGGCCGCGCGGCGGCGCAAGCTTGTCGATCTGATGAGCACCGAGATGCTGCAGAAGGTGCAGGACAATTTCAGCGCCGCCGTCGGCGTTGCGATGGTCATCGTCGATCCCGAGGGGGCGCCGGTGACGAAACCCTCGGGGTTCTCGCCCTTCTGTCAGGCGGTGCGCTCGCGCCCCGACTGGCGCGAGCGCTGCTTTCACTGCGATGCGGTGGGCGGGCGCACGGCGCTTTCCACCGGGGAACCCGCGATCTACAAATGTCACTGCCAGCTGGTCGATTTCGCCGCCCCGATCAATCTGCGCGGCGAATATCTGGGCGCGGTGATCTGCGGTCAGGTGAAGCTCGCCCCGGGCGGGCATCCGCGCATCGTCGATCTGTCGAACATCTTCCCCGCCGAGGGGTCGTGGAGCGAGGATCCCGCGCTTTTGGCGCTGCATGCGCAGATCGGCGAGATCAGCTTCGACCGGCTGCGCTCGGCGGCGTTTTCGCTTTTCACCATCGCCTCGCATATCGTCGAGGAAAGCTATTCGCAGGGCGTGACGCAGGAGCTTTACGCGAAAAACCTGCGTCTGGCCGAGGAATCGCAGCGCCGCGCCGAACTGGAACGGCTGTTGCGCGAAGCGGAACTGCAGGCGCTCTCCTATCAGGTCAATCCGCATTTCCTGTTCAACGTGCTCAACACCATCGGCCGTCTGGCGCTGGTCGAGGGCGCGCCCGAGACGGAAACCACGGTGCATGCCTTTGCCGACATGATGCGCTATCTGCTCAAGCGCTCGGGCTCGCAATCCGTGCCGCTGCGCACCGAGATCGATCACGTGCGCAACTATCTTTACCTGCTCAAGCTGCGGATGGGGGATCGCTTCGATTTCACGCTTGACGCGCCCGAGGAATTCGACCGCGTCCTGTGCCCCTTCATGGTGCTGCATCCGCTAGTGGAAAACTGCATCAACTATGCGATCGAGCCGATGGAAAGCGGCGGGCTGATCGAGATTTCGCTCTATCGCGACGGGGGCGACGTGATCATCGACGTGCTCGACAACGGCCCCGGGATCAATGCCGAACGCCGTCACGACGTGCTGCGCGGCGAGGCCGATCATGGCGGGCGCAAAAGCATCGGGCTGCACAACATCCACAGCCGGATGCGGCAATATTTCGGCGACAGCCACGGGCTGGAGATCGTCAGCCCGTTCCGGCAGGGCCGCGGCACCCTTGTCCGGCTGCGGCTGCCGATCGATTTCGACCCCTGCGCGTTCTGAGGCCGCCGATGTTCGATATTGCCATCGTCGAGGATGAAGAACTGGAACGCCGGGCGCTGCGCACGATCCTGGAGCGCAACCTGCCCGAGGTGAGCGTGGTCGGAGAGGCGAAGAACGGCGCCGAGGCTTTGCGTCTGATCGAAAGCCGCAAGATCGACCTGATGCTGCTCGACATCCGGATCCCGCGGCCGGACGGGCTGGAAATCCTGGAGTTTCTGCGCAACCGCGCGGCGGCGACCAAGGTGCTGATCATCACCGCCTATGATCATTTCGAGATCATGCAGGCGGCGATCCAGCTGCGCGCGGACGGCTTTCTGCTCAAGCCGGTGCGGACCGAGGCGCTGCTGAAATCCGTCACCGATTGCCTGCGCAGCGCGGCGCCCGTCGCGGCCGTGCCACAGCCTCCGTTGCCCGAAGCCGCCCCCGATCTGCGCACCGAGCTGGGCCGGATGGTCGCCGCCCATGCCTATCGCGACGGTCTGGCGCTGGTGCGGCGGCAGATCGAGACGCTGCACGGCCAGCGCGACCGGCCCGCCCGGCAGGCGGTGCTGGATCTGGCGCAGCTGCTGACCGATCTGATCGCGCGCAGCGGCCGCAGCCTGCCCGCGCCGCTTGCCCGCCGGATCGAGGCGCTGGCGACGCAGCGGCTTGATCCGCGCGACAGCTACAAGCTGCAGGAACTCTTCGGCGACATCACCGACCTGCTTTTCGATCCGGGCGAGGAGACCGGCGCGGGGGCGGCGGCCCGGATCGAGACGGTGCGCAACTATATCGAGCGCAACCTGCACAAGACGGTGACGCTGGAGGAGGCGGCCGAACAGGCCCATGTCAGCGCCTGCTATCTGAGCCGGCTGTTTCACCGGCAGATGGACATGACCTTCATCGCCTATGTGAAGGAACGCCGGATGTCCCGGGCCAAGGATCTGCTGGCGGGATCGAGCCTGCCGATCCTGAACGTGGCGCTGGATCTGGCCTATCAGGACGCGAATTATTTCTGCAAGGCGTTCAAGAAAGAGGTCGGCGTCTCGCCCTCGGAATTCCGCCGCGCCAGCCGCCCCTGAGGCCGGGCCCAGAAACCGGGCCTTGAGACCGGGCCCTGAGACCGGGGGGCCTAGGCCGGATCGCTGCGCAGCCGGGCGGGCAGGGCGTCGACATAGTCGCGCGCCAGGCTTGCCGGGATCCGCCCCCTTGCGGCCAGCGCATCCAGACAGGCCAGCGCGACGGTATGGCTGTCAAAGGTCGATGCGGCCAGGATGGCAAGCTGCACCAGCCCCTCGTCGTCGATCGCGTCAAGCCTCGTCAGGTCGCGCAGATAGACCGCGTCGCCATCGACCAGCTGATCGCTGTTGGCCTCGCGCGAAAGCCGGGCCAGCTGCGAATTGGCGATCGGCATCGACTTGTTGAACAGGAACTTGTGCAGCGCGAAGCCCTGCGCGCGCAGCTCCTGATCGACCCCGGCCGCCATCGGCTCGCCCTCGTAAAGCCGCAGGTGACGCAGCTCGACGATCACCGCGACCGCCTGCGCAAGCGTCTGGCGCGCGCCCTGAAACACCGCCAGCTCGCCGCCCTGAATGTCGATCTTGAGCAGATCGATCCGGCCGATTTCGGGCAGGGTGTCCAGCGCCACCGTCGGCAGCGCGACCCGCTCGATCACCCGGCCCATCCGCGGCTTGCCCAAGAGCGCGATCGAGGGCAGACAGGGTTCGAACACCGATGTCATGCCGCTGAACCGGAAGATCTTCAGCTCCTGCACCGTCCCGTCGCCCACCGCATGGGGGAAATACCGCTCCCGCGGCGAGCGCGCCGATTGCAGCGCGGCAAAGGCCTCGGGCTGCGGCTCGAAGCCGATCACCTCGCAGCTTTGCAGCGCCAGAAGCGTCTTGTAGGGCGTCGGGGTGATCGGATTGGCGCCGACATCAAGCACCACGGTGCGGCGCTCGCGCGGCAGCTGCGACAGCAAGAAGCGCACCGCCCCGGCCGTGTCGGGCAGATGCGCCTTGGGCACCTCCTGCAGCGGCTGTTTCGGGGCGGGATCGTGCCAGCCGAACCGGCCCTGCCGGTCGAGGATCTCTGCGCGCAGCCGCGCATGCCCGGCGAGCGCCTCGGCCTCGAGCGCGCGGATCTCGGGGTCGGCGCGATAGCGCTCAAGCCGCGCCGCCACCGCGGGCCAATGCCGCAAGATCGTGCGGTCCTCGATCTCGGTCCGTTCGGCAAAGGCCCAGAACGGCGAGCCCAGACGGTATTTCTGATGCGTCAGAGCCATGCCGTCGCCGCGCAGGTTCTTCAGCAGGAACACATCCTGCGACCGGATCGCATAGTGATTGAGCGCCGCATTCTCCCAGCTGACCATCGCATGGGTGGCGGTCTGATGCCGCATCTGCTGCGGCGCGAACAGCGGCGCATTGGGCATTTCCACACCGGCGCTGCTGCGCAGAACCGGGTCCGCCTTGCGCGGATGCTTGGGCATGTGGCAATGCACCGCCGCGAAAACCTCGGGGCGGAACAGGCATTTCTGCATCGCGCGGCCCTTGCGCAGCTGCGCCTCGGTCAGGGTGAAGCTTGGCAGGACCGCGCCGCCGTCCCAGCTGCGCCGCCCGCCCGAGCCGAACATGCGCCAGTTGACGGTGATGCAATCGGTGGGACCGGCACGCAGGACCGCCGCGATCAGATCGGCAACCCGGCCCTCGCCGCAGCTCACATTGAGAAATTCGTCGATGTCGCAGTGAAACGCCCAGGCGACATCGGCCATCTGCGGATGCGCCAGAGCCAGCGCGCAGCCGCTCACCTGCGGGGCTTCGCCGGGCTGCGCGTCCTGGCGCAGATGCACGACCTCGCCCATCTCGGCCAGCCGGTCCAGCATCCGGTCCGAGCCGTCGCTGCAATCGTTCGAGACGACAAAGACCCGGTCGAACCCCGCCGCATGCTGGAACGCCACCCATTCGAGCAGCCACATCGCCTCGTTGCGCTGACAGGCGATCACCGCCAGAGGGCCCGCCCGCCCGGGGGCGGCTGTGAAATCACGTGCTGTCGTCATGAAAGAGGAATGTCCGGGTTATGCGATGCGAAGATGTCCGGCGACACTCCTGCGTTCCGGGCCGGTGATCAAGCGAAAACACCGATCCGGCGGCGGTGCGGCGCCGGTTCCGCCGCAAAAGCGGGGGCAGGGGCGGCCTGCCCGCGCCCCTTGCCCGGGCCGGGGTCATTCCTCCAGTTCGCTGTCCCAGTAAAGGAAGTCGAGCCAGGTCTGATGCAGCCCCTCCTTGGCCATCGGCAGCCGCCGCGCGATGTCGTCAAGCTGGCGCGGGCTGGGCTCGAAGGGCGTGCGCAGAAGCCGCATCCCGGCCTCTTTCGGCGTCCGGCAGCCCTTGCGCAGATTGTCCGGGCCGCAGGCGGTGACGATGTTGGTCCAGCGGCTGCCGCCCGAACGCGCCCGCGGGATCACATGGTCGAAGGTCAGCTCCGAGGCGGGAAACCGCTTGCCGCAATACTGGCAGCGGAATTCGTCGCGCAAGAACACGTTGAACCGCGTGTAGGGCACCTTCTTGCGCCGTCGATAGGTCTTGAGCGCCACCACCGCCGGGATTTCAAAGCTCTGGTTGGCCGAGGACACCCGCAGCCCCTCGTAGGTCTTCACCTGGATGACGCGTTCCTGCAGCACCGCGACCAGCCCCTGTTGCCAGCTCCAGGCCGACAGCGGCGCCCAGGACAAGGGCTGCATGTCGGCGTTCAACACCAGCGTGCGCAGATTTCCGATCGCCGCATTCATCCCCGCCCCCTTTCGGCAAGGCCCTGCAGGCAAAGAAAAAAGCGCGTGGGATACACGCGCTTTCGCAAGGGCCGACAGGAGAAGATCGTCGTCACGGGGCACAGACTGCCCGGATGCGGCGGGCAGGCAAAGCCGCCGTCGGCAGACACCCGGTTGCGCCGGTCACCGCCCGGTCGCAGCCTTTCGCCCCCTTGATCCGATCCGCACATCCTTCATCCCCGCCTGTTCTGAGCGGGCAGCGCGGCGGAGAAGCCCCCGCCTCTGCCACAGCTCTACTATATCTCGCGTCACCCGCAGGACAAGGCCCGCGATCTGCGCAACCTGCCCGTGGGCCTTGGCATTGCATGCCTTTGCAACGGCGATATGACGGGCTGCCCGGAAATCGGGCAGATGGCGCGCGACTCAGGCGGGCAGATGCGCCCGCAGGAAGGCCAGCGCCTGACCCAGCCCGTCGGGCGAGATGCCATGCCCGGTGCCGCGCATCACATGGGTGCGCAGATCGAACCCGGCCGCGCTCAGCGCATCGGCGGCCTGTTTCAGATCGCCGAAGGGCACGATCTGATCGACATCGCCATGAAGCAGCAGCATCGGCGGCTTCGTCACCGTCTCGGCGGCCAGCGCATCGGCGCGCAGAAGCCGCCCGGAAAAGCCGACGACGCCCGCCAGCGCCTGCGCGCGCCGCGGCGCCACCTGCAGCGCCATCATCGTGCCCTGCGAAAAGCCCAGAAGCGCGATCTGCGCCGCCGCCAGCCCCTCGGCCGCCATCACCTGATCCAGGAAGGCGTTCAGATCTTCCGAGGAGCGTGTCAGCCCCGCGGCGGCCTCTTCGGGGGCAGAGCCATCGAGCCACGGGATCGGAAACCATTGCCGCCCAAAGGGATTGGTCACGCACTCCTCGGGCGCGTCGGGGGCGAGGAACAGCGTGTTCGGCAGATGCGGGGCGAGCGGCTCGGCCAGACCCAGCAGGTCGTCGCCATCCGCGCCATAGCCATGCAGGAAGATCACCGCCGAGGTCGCCTTGCCCGAGCGGGCCTCGACCCGTCCCACCTTGTTGATCCGCGTCATGGCGCCACTCCTTCACGATCCTTCATCGCCGCGTAATAGGCCCAAAGCCCGCGCGCGGCAACCGCCCGCCAGGGCGACCAGGCCGCAGAGAGCGTGCCAAAGGCCCGCGGCTTCGGCCGTTCGGGCAGGTCGAACAGCATCCGTGCCGCCTCGGCGAGCGCCAGATCGTCAACGGCGAAGACATCGGCACGGCCGAGCGCGAAGATCAGATACATCTCGACCGTCCAGCGGCCGATGCCGGGCAGGGGCAAGAGCGTCTCGATCACCTGCGCATCGGGCAGGCGGCGCAGCGCGTCGAAATCGATGCCGGACCGCGCCAGCGCCTGCAGATAGCGCACCTTTTGTCGCGACAGGCCGCAGCCGCGCAGATCCTCTTCGGAGGCTTCGGCCAAAGCGGGGGCGGCGCCGAAGCCCGCGTCAATCAGCCTGCCGCGGATCGCGCGCGCCGCGGCGGTCGACACCTGCTGACCCAGAATCGCATCGCGCAGCGCGTCGAACCCGTCCTCGCGGCGCCGGAGCGGCCAGGGGCCGGTCCGGTCCAGCACGCGGGCAAAGCGCGGCTCGGTCGCGGCCAGCCAGGCCGCGCCCTCGGCCACGTCGTCTTCGGTGGTGATGATGCGTCCGACCATGCGCCCAGCCTGCCCGGTTTTCGCGCCCGGCGCCAGACCCGAAAGCTTGCCAGCCCGCACGGCGCGCGCTAGGCCTTGGGCATGACACAGACTGCCGCCTCTGCCCCGCCGCTGCCGCTTCGCAACCTGATCGTGCTGGTCGCGGCACAGGCGTTTCTGGGCGCGCAGATGTCGATGATCTTCACCGTCGGCGGGCTGGCGGGCCAGTCGCTGGCGACGAACCCCTGTCTGGCGACGCTGCCGCTTTCGCTGATCGTGCTGGGATCGGTGCTGACGGCGCAGCCGATGTCGTCCTTCATGGCGGTTTACGGCCGCCGTGCGGGCTTCATCCTGGCCACGGCCGCGGGCGGCATCGGCGCGGCGATTTCCGCCCATGCGCTGGCCATCGGCTCTTTCCCGCTGTTCTGCCTCGGCTCGCTTCTGGCCGGTATCTACATGTCGGCGCAGGGCTTTTACCGCTTCGCCGCGACCGATGGCATCGCGCCCGAGCACCAGAGCAAGGCGATTTCCTGGGTGCTGGCCGGGGGCCTGGCGGCGGCGGTGCTGGGGCCGCAGCTGGTCAAGCTGACGGCGCAGGCGCTGGTGGTGCCGTTTCAGGCGACTTACCTTGCGATCATCGCGATCAACCTGGCCGGGCCGCTGATCTTTGCCTTCCTGCGCATCCCCGCGCCCGGCCGCCGGGTGAAGGGGCAAGCGGGGGGGCGGACGCGCGGGGAACTTTTGCGCGATCCGGTGATCCTGGTGGCGATGATCTGCGGCATGGTTTCCTATGCGCTGATGAACCTGGTGATGACCTCGACTCCGCTGGCGGTGGTGGGCTGCGGCCACACCACGACGAATGCCGCCGACATCGTTTCGGCGCATGTGCTGGCGATGTATCTGCCCTCTTTCTTCACCGGCCATCTGATTGCCCGCTTTGGCCGCGAAACCATTGTCGGCATTGGTCTTTTCATTCTGGCCGTGGCGGGGGCCGTGGCCCTGACCGGGGTCGATCTCGAACAATTCTTCCTGGCGCTGATGCTGCTCGGGCTGGGCTGGAACTTCGGTTTCATCGGCTCGACCGCGATGCTGGCCGCCGCCCATGCCCCCGAGGAACGCGGCACGGTGCAGGGGATGAACGATTTCGTCGTCTTCGGCGGGGTGTTTCTGGCCTCGCTCTCCTCGGGCGGGCTGATGACCTGCGCCTCGGCCGATGCGGTGGCGGGCTGGCAGGCGGTGAACCTCGCCATGCTGCCCTTCCTGACGCTGGCGGGGGCGGCGCTGATCTGGCTGGTGCTGCGGCCGAAGGACACCCGCTGAGGGCGCTACCGCCCCGGCCCCTCCTCCTCGGGCGTGCCGTGGTGGTCATGCGCGCACAGGCCGTGATCGCCCAGAACCTCGATCACCCGGCACTCGGCGATCCGGCCATGGGTGCAGTGCCCGATCATCCGCACCAGCTCGTCCTCCAGCGCCTGCAGCCGCGCGATGCGCGAGCGGATCGTCGTCAGCTGCGCCCGCGCGATCGCATCGACGGCGGTGCAGGGCTGGTCGGGCTGATCGGTCAGGCCCAGCAGATCGCGGATCGCCTCCAGCGGAAAGCCCAGATCGCGGGCATGGCGGATGAAGGACAGCCGCCGCCGCGCCGCCGCGCCGTAAAGCCGCTGATTGCCGCTGCTGCGCTCGGCCGCGGGCATCAGGCCGATCTGCTCGTAATAACGGATCGTCGGCACCTTGACCCCGGTTTCCTGCGACAAACGCCCGATGCTGAGCATGATCCCCCCTTGCAGCTCTAGTCGCTAGAGAGATTAGGGTTTTGGCAAGATCGCGGCAAGTGCCTGAAGATCGTGATGCAAGAGGTTGATATGGCAGAGGTTTCGAAAATGGAATCGTGCGAGTGGCAGGTCGGCGGCATGGATTGCGCCGCCTGTGCGGGCAAGGTCCGCAGCGCGGTGGAGCGGCTGCCGGGCGTCGAGGCGGTGGAGATCGCGCTGATGAGCGAGCGGCTGCGGGCGCGGCTGACCCCGGGCGCGACCAGCCCGGGCGAGCTGGAACGCACGGTGACGCGGCTGGGTTACACGATCACCCGCATCGGCGCCGCGCCGCCGCTGCCGCTGCTGAAACCCCGCCACGATCACGGGCATGACCACGGGCATGACGGGCACGACCACGGCGGCGCCCCGGCCTGCGGCTGTGGCGGTTGCGGCTGCGGTGCGGCGGCCCCCGCGCCCGCGCCGGCCCCCGAAGTGACCGCCGAAGTGACCGCCGCGCCCCTGCCGCCCGCCGCGCCCTGGCTGCGCGGGCCGAAGGCGGCGCGGCTGTTCTGGTCGGCGGGCGGGCTCGCCCTCGCCTGGGGCGTCGCGCTGATGCTGCCCGCGCTGGCGGCGCCTGCCTTCGCGCTGGCCTGTCTGGGCGCGCTGTTCCCGGTGGCGCGGCAGGCCCTGGCGCTGGCACGGGTCGGGCAGCCCTTCAGCATCGAGATGCTGATGACGGTGGCGGCCATCGGCGCGCTGATGATCGGCGCCGCGGCCGAGGCGGCGATGGTGGTGGTGCTCTTTGCTCTGGGCGAGCTTTTGGAATCGATTGCCGCCGCCCGCGCGCGCGACGGGCTGCGGGCGCTGGCCCGGCAGATGCCGGAAACCGCGCTTCTGGAGCGGGACGGACAGACGCGCGAGGTGGCGGCGGCGACCCTGCAGCCGGGGCAGATCCTGCGGCTGCGCCCGGGCGACCGCGCCCCGGTCGATGCCGAGATCGTCGAGGGGGTCTCGGGCCTCGATGAAAGCGCGGTGACCGGGGAAAGCGTGCCGGTGACGCGCGGCCCGGGCGACCGGGTTCTGGCGGGCTCGATCAACACCGAGGCGCTGTTGCGGCTGCGGGTGACGCGCGCGGCGGCGGACAGCACGCTGGCGCGGATCGCGCGGATGGTGGCCGAGGCCGAGGCGGCCAAGGCCCCGGTCGAACGCTTCATCGACCGCTTCAGCCGCTGGTACATGCCGCTGATCGTCGGTCTGGCGGCGCTGGTGGCGGTGCTGCCGCCGCTCTTGACCGGGGCGGATTGGGGCGTCTGGATCTATCGCGCGCTGGCGCTGTTGCTGATCGGCTGCCCCTGCGCGCTGGTGATTTCGGTGCCCGCGGCGATGGCGGCGGCGCTCTCGACCGGGGCGCGGCGCGGGCTTCTGGTCAAGGGCGGCGCGGTGATCGAGGCGCTGGCGCGGCTGCGGCTTGTGGCGCTCGACAAGACCGGCACGCTGACGCCGGGCCGCCCGCTTGTGACCGATCTTCGGCCCGCCGCCGGGGTTGCGGTCGCCGATCTGCTGGCCCATGCGGCGGCGGTCGAGGCGGGGTCCTCGCATCCCCTGGCGCGGGCGATCCTGGCACGCGCCGCAGCCGAGGGGGTGACGGCCCCCGCCGCCACGGCCGCCCGGGTGATCCCGGGGGTGGGGGCCGAGGCGCAGATCGCCGGGGCGCTGTGGCGCATTGCGGCGCCTGCCGCGGGCAACCCGCAGGCGGCGGCGCTGCAGGCCGAGGCGAAGACGGTGGTCGAACTTTGCCGCGACGGCGTTCCGCAGGGGCTGATTGCCCTGCGCGACGAGCCCCGGCCCGAGGCGGGCGCGGCGCTGGCGGCGCTGCGGGCGCTTGGGCTGGACAGCGTGATGCTGACCGGCGATGCCGAGGCCCCGGCGCGGGCGCTGGCGGCGCCCTTGGGGCTTGCGGTCAAGGCGGGGCTTCTGCCCGAGGACAAATGCGCCGAGGTGACGCGGCTTTCGGCGCAGGGGGGCGTGCTGATGCTGGGCGACGGCATCAACGACGCCCCGGCGCTGCGGGCGGCCGATGTCGGCGTGGCGATCGGGGCGGGGACCGATGTGGCGATCGAGACCGCCGATGCGGTGCTGATGCGCAACGACCTGACCGATCTGCCCGCGCTGATCCGGCTGTCGCGGCAGACCCTGGGCAACATCCGCCAGAATGTCGCCATCGCGCTGGGGCTGAAGGCGGTGTTTCTGGTCACCTCGGTTTTCGGGATCACCGGGCTCTGGATCGCGGTTCTGGCCGATACCGGGGCGACGGTGCTGGTGACGGCGAATGCGCTGCGGCTGCTGCGCTATGATCCGCGCCGCGCGACGTGACGCAACGCCGCGCCGAAGCGCCTGAATTTTGTCGCATTTTCTGCGCAGCCTGCGGTTGAACGCGGTGCAGAGGTGACGAGGGCTATGGAAACGGTGGCGGTTCTGGTCGATGGCGACAATCTTTCGGCCAGATATGCCGGGCAGATCGCGCTGCGGGCGCGGGCCTTTGGCACGGTGACGGTGCGGCGGGTCTATCTGGATGCGCAAAAGGCCACGGATTGGCAGGGCGGTCCGCAGGGGTTCCGGCTGATGCATGCGGGCAAGGGCAAGAATGCCTCGGACCTGCTATTGGCGCTTGATGCGATGGAGCTGGCGCTGCGCGAGGGGGTGAAGCGCTTCGTGATCGCCAGTTCGGACCGCGATTTCAGCCATCTGGCGCTGCGCCTGCGCGAATACGGGCGGCAGGTGACCGGGATCGGCGAGACGAAGACGCCGCAGATCTTTCGCGACGCCTGCGAGACCTTCCTGACGCTGCCGCTGCCCCCCGCGCCGAAAGACGCGCCACAACCGCCCCCGAAGCCGGTGCAACAGCCGGTGCAGAAAGCCGCCCCGCCGCCCGCGCCAAAAGCGGCCGCCGGACCGATTCCCGAGCTTGATCTGAAAATCATGGAGATCATCGCCGAGTATCAGGAGCCCGGGCTTGGTCTGGGGATCGTGAGGCTGAACGAACTGGTCTCAACTGTCCACAAGGTGAAGATCAGCGACGAGCCCGAAGGCAACTGGCGGGCCTATCTGACAGCACGGCCGAAGCTTTACGATCTTGACCCCCGCGGTCCGGAGGCGCGGGTGCGCGCCCTTCAAGGTTCCGCGCCCGCGCGGCTCAAGGCCGTCTGAGCCCGTTCAGCCGACCTTGAGCCCGTCGAGCCGCGCCAGCAGCGCGCCCACCTGCGCCGCCGGAACGGGCTTGCTGAACAGATAGCCCTGCACCTCGCTGCAGCCCTCGCGCGCCAGCGCGGCCAGCTGCGTCTCGGTCTCTACCCCCTCGGCGGTCGAGACCATGCCGAGGCTCTGGCACATCCCCGTCACCGCCCGCACGATCGCCGCGCTTTGCTGCGACGTGCCCAGACCGGCGGTGAAGGCGCGGTCGATCTTGACCTTGTCAAAGGGAAACCGCTGCAGGTTGCGCAACGAGGAATAGCCCGCGCCGAAATCATCCATGGCGATGCGCAGTCCGATCCCCTTGAGCCGCTCCAGCGTCGCCAGCGTCGCCGGGGTCTCCTTCATCATCACCGTCTCGGTGATCTCCAGCTCCAGCCGGTTCGCCGCCAGCCCGGTGCGCCGCAACGCCGCGGCGATCGCCTCGGCCAGGCCGATATGCGCCAGCTGCACCGGCGAGAGATTGACCGCCACCCGCAGGCTGCCCGGCCAGCGTGCCGCCGCCGCGCAGGCCTCGGTCAGCACCCATTCGCCGATCGGCACGATCAGCCCCATCTCCTCGGCCAGCGGAATGAAGGTCTCGGGCGAGACCCAGCCGCGTTCGGGGTGGTGCCAGCGCAACAGCGCCTCGAGACAGGAGACCCGGCGCGTCTTCATCTCGACGATCGGCTGGAAGAAGAGCTGGAAATCGCGCGCGGCCCAGGCCCGGCGCAGATCGCTTTCCAGCGCCCGGCGCTGCTGCATCCGGCTGTCGCTTTCGGGCGCGAAAAACCGCAGGCAGCCCGAGCCGTCGGCCTTGGCCCGGCACAGCGCCACATCGGCCGCCTTGACCAGCGCCTTCGGGCTGAGCCCGTCCGAGGGCGCCATCGCAATGCCAAGGCTGGCGCCGATGCCGATGCGCCGCCCGTCCAGATCGAATTCTGCCTCGATCGCCGCGATCAGCCGCTCGGCCAGCGCGCTCACGGTCTGCGGCGCCTCGGTCTCGGTCAGAAGCACGGCGAATTCGTCGCCGCCCAGCCGCGCCAGCGTGTCGGCCGCGCTGACCTCGGCACGCAGCCGCGCCGCCACCGCGCACAAGAGCCTGTCCCCCGCCGCATGGCCGAGCGTCTCGTTCACCTCCTTGAAACGGTCGAGATCGATCAGCAGCACCGCGCAGCCCCGGGCATGCCGCACCCGCCCCAGGGCCGCCTCGAGCCGGTCAAGGAACAGCGCCCGGTTCGGCAGCCCGGTCAGCCCGTCGTGATGCGCCAGATAGGCGATGCGCTCGACCGCCTCGAAACGGTCGGTGACGTCAAAGGAAATGCCGTTGACCCGCTGCGCCCGCCCCGCGGCGTCGCGCTCGATCCGCCCGAAAGCCTCGATCCAGCGCGGCCCGCGCCCGTCCGGCAGCGCGACGCGATATTGCAGCGCCTGATCGCGCCCGCCCGATTCGAGCGCGCCCAGCACCAGCGCCCGCACGCCGGAGCGGTCTTCGGGATGCAGGCGCGCGAGCCAGCCCGCCAGCGTGACCGGACCGGCCGCGGGGTCCAGCCCGTGCTGCTGCAGGAAGCGTTCGGAACAGATCACCCGATCTTCAAGGCAGTGCCATTGCCACCATCCTGCCCGCGCCGCCTCCAGCGCGAAGCGCAGCTTTTCCTCGCTTTGGCGCAGCGCGTCGAAGATCTGCATGGTTTCGGTGATGTCGCGCAGGATCGTCGAGATGCCGACGATCGCGCCCGAAGGATCGCGGATCGGCGACAGCGTGATCGAGACATCGATCACCCGGCCATCGCGGGTGCGCATCCGGGTTTCGAAATGCTCGACCGCCTCGCCCGCGCGGACCCGGGCGAAGATCTCGGCGCTCTGGTCGACCTCGGCGCCGCACAGATCGTTCACCGGCCGGCCGATCCTTTCATGGGCGAGATAGCCCAGCATCACCGTCGCCGCCGGGTTCCAGGTGGTGACGATGCCATCCAGCGTATGGGTCAGGATCGCGTCATTCGAATATTCGATCACCGCCGCATGCAGCCGCCCGACGCGGTCGGCGCGGCGGCTTTCAAGCAGGGCAACCTTTTGCGCGCGCACGAAAAGCTCTGCCAGAACGACGGTGAACCCCGCCGCGGCAAGATAGATCAGCTGGGCGATGTCATGGCCCGGCCCGGCTTCGGGCACGAAGAGGAAATGGATCTGCAGCGCGCTCAGCACGATCACGCAAAGCCCGATCTCGGCGCGCAGGAAGGCGGCGGCCAGCGTCACCGTGGGCAGAAGCGGCAGGTAGTTCAGCTCGGCGCCAAGCGCATGCAGCACCTCGCGCAGCCCGGTTCCAAACGCGATCATCCCCAGACCGGCCAGAAACTGCGCCCGCGCCGAGGCCCGGTCGCGCCAGGCCATCGCACGGCGCGACACCCCGTAAAGGGCCTTTTGCACCGCGGTCCGGTTGTCCGCGGTATCGGCCGAAAACGGGGGGGGCGGAGCGGACATGGGGTCTCCGACGCGCGATGCAGGGCAGGGACCGCCCCGAGGGGGGGCGATCCCGGAAGGATACAGGGATTTCGGAAAATAAAAAGCGGCTGTTCGTCCCGGGCAAGATCGCCCGGAACCGCGGTTTACGGCATGCGGGCGGGATCTTCCCAAAGGATGCGCCCGCCGCAGACGGTCAGCGCGATGCCGAGATCCGGGATTGCGTCGGGCGCGCAGCTCTCGATATCGCCGCCGAGCATCACCAGATCGGCCGCAAGACCGGGCCGGAGCGTGCCGGTGACGTGGTCGCGATGCGCCGCCCGGGCGCCGCCCGCGGTATAGGCGCGCAGCGTTTCCATCAGGCTCAGGCATTCGTCGGTGCAGCCCTCGAACGGGGTCCGCGTCACCCCGGCATGGATGCCGCGCAGCACCGAGACATCGGTCACCGGCCAGTCGCTGGAATAGGCGATGGGCGCGCCGCCGCGGGTTGCCAGCGTCTTCCACAGATAGGCGTCGGGCCAGCGCGCGCGGCCGATCCGGGTTAGCGTCGGTTCCAGCGGAAATTCCATCGCCCCGGGCGAGTGCGGCGGCTGCAGGCTGGCGGTGATCCCCAGCGCGCCAAGGCGCGGAATGTCGGCGGGGTCGATCAGCTCGATATGTTCGATGCGGTGGCGGGCGTCGCGGGGGCCGTTCGCGGCCCGTGCGGCTTCGATCCCGTCGATCGTCACCCGCACCGCCCCGTCGCCGATCGCATGCACGGCGATCTGCAACCCGCGCCGGTCGATCTCGGTGGCGATGGCCTTGAAGGTCTCGGGCGCGAACAGCGGCTCGGACCGGTGCCCGGGGGCATCGGCATAATCGTTCAGCATATAGGCGGTGCGGCTGTCGACGACGCCATCCATGAACATCTTGACGAAGCCCGAGCTGATCCAGGCGTCATCGAAATCCCGCATCATGTCAGAGGCGCGGTCAAGCGCGCTCAGATCCATATGCGGCTTGAAATGGAAGGGCACCTTGACGCGCAGCAAAAGCGTGCCCTCGGCCTGCATTTCGGACAGCAATTCAAGCGTGTAGCGGTTGCCATCCATGTTGACGAGGCTGGTGACCCCGTGTCTTGCGCAATGCCGCATCCCGGCCAGGATCATCGCCTTGTCGGCGGCGCGTTCCTCGGCCGTGGGGGGCGTTGCGGGTTCCTCGCCCGTCGCGATGCCCAGATTGATCCGCGCCTCGCCCGCCAGCGCGATGATCGGGCCGAAGGCTTCGAATTCGCGCAGCTCGCCCGTCGCCAGACCGTCTTCATCCAGCACCACCTCGTGCCCATGCGGCATGGGGGCGCCCTGCATCAGCCCGGTGGCTTCAAGCGCGGCGGTATTGGCCCAGACCGTGTGGTGGTCATGCGACATCATCGCGATCGGGCGGTCGGAGATCATCGCATCCAGATCATGGCGGCTGATCGGATGGCCCAGCATGCCGTAATCGGCGCCCTGCGCGATCAGGATCGGCCGCTCGGGATGGGTGGCGGCAAAGGCGCGAAAGGCCTGCGCGATCTCCTCGGCCCCGTGCAGATGGTCGATGTGCAGATGCGCGAGCTCCGCCCCGCCAAGGCCCAGATGCACATGGCCCTCGAAAAAGCCGGGCAGGACGGTGCGGCCCGCGGCGTCGATGACGCGTGTTGCGGGGCCGGCCAGCGCCAGAATCTCGGGCGCTGCGCCCAGGGCCAGGATGGTTTCGCCCGAAAGCGCGATGGCTTCGGCGGTGGGGCGCGCGTCATCCATCGTCAGGATGCGGGCGTTGGTCACGATCAGATCGGCGGTCGGCATGAAGGGCGCTTTCATGGGAAAGGGGCCACGCCCCGGGCGTCGGGGCGTGGTCGGGCTGGCGGTGGCAGAGGCTTACTTCTGCAGCTCGGTCCAGATCGCGTTCTGGTAATCGAGCGCCTTGCCGGTGCAGATCGTCACGAACTGCCCCTTGTCGGCAAATTCCGCGGGCGGCGTCAGCTCGGGCGCGGTCTTCATGTCCTCGGGCAGGAAGGCCTCGGACCCCGCGATCCCGTTCGCATAGCGCGCAAAGGCCGAGAGCATCGCGGCATTTTCCGGTTCCATGATGAAGTTCAGGAACAGATAGGCATTGTCGACGTTCTTCGCGTCCTTGAGCAGCACGACATTGTCCATCCAGAGGCCGTAGCCCTCCTTCGGATAGCCGTAAGCCACGTCCGGATTGCCGAGCCGCGCCCGCATCGCCGAGCCGTTCCAGTCGACGGTCGCGGCATAGTCATTGTTCGTCATCTTCTCGACGGTCGAATAATCCATCGAGAGCCACTTCGGCTTTGCCGCCAAAAGCGTGTCACGGACCTTCTTCATCACGGCGGGATCATCCGAACAGACCTTGCCGCCCGCATACATCGTGGCAATCGCCATCACGTCGCCCATCTCGGGAATGACGTTGATCTTGCCCTCCAGCTCCGGCGGCGGGTCCATGAAGATGGCCGAGGTGTTGATGTCGCCCGTATAAACCTTGGTGTTGACCGACACCCCGGTCGAGCCCCATTGCCACGGGATCGACCATTCCCGGCCCTTGTCCCACTCGACATCCCTCCACTGCGGCGCGATGTTCTTGTGGTTGGGCAGGCGCGACAGGTCCAGTTTCTCGATCAGCCCCTTTTCGGCATAGATGCCGACGAACCCGGCCGAGGGCACGACCAGATCAAAGCCCGAGGCCCCGGCCTCGACCTTGGCCAAGGCCGTGTCGTTGCTGTCGAAATCGGTGATCGTGACCTTGACCTTGTAGGTGTCCTCGAACTTCTTGATCATTTCGGGGCTGGTGTAATTGCCCCAGTTGTAAAGGAACAGCTCTCCTTCGGCGGCGGCAAGCGTCGCGCTGGACAGCAGGAGGGCGGTGGCGCCGATCAGTCTTTTCATGGGTCTCTCCCGGTTGGTGCGTCGTTTCATCTCAGCTCTTGCGGCGGCTGAGCAGGAAAAATCCCGACAGAAGCACCAGCGTCAGCCCCAAAAGGGCGGCCGAGAGCGCGTTGATGTCGGGGGTCATGGCGCGGCGCAGCTGGCCGAGCATGTAAGTGGGCAGGGTGTCCTGCCCGGGCGATTTGATGAATTCGGTGATCACCACATCATCAAGCGAGGTGACAAAGGCCAGCATGCCCCCCGCCAGAATGCCCGGTGCGAGCTGGGGCAGGGTGACGAAGCGAAAGGCCTGCCAGGGGCTGGCGTAAAGATCGGCGGCGGCGGTTTCCAAGGTCAGGTCCATCCCCTCAAGCCGCGCGCGGATCGGCAGATAGGCGAAGGGGATGCAAAAGGCGGTATGGGCGATCACCAGATAGCCCAGCCCCGCGTAACCCGTGGCGGCCTTGATCGCGGCGACGACGATCAGCAGGGCGACGGCGGTGACGATCTCGGGCACCATCAGCGGCTGGTTGATCGCGGCATAAACGGCGGTGATGCCGAAAAAGGCCGGGCGCCGCGTGGTGCCAAGGGCTGCAAGCGTCGCCAGCGCCGTTGAGAGCACCGCCGCCAGCGTCGCGACGATCAGCGAATTGGCCGCCGCATTCATCACCGCGGCATTGCTCCAGGCCTTCAGATACCACTCGAAGGTGAACCCCTCCCAGGTTGCGACCGAGGGGGAGACGTTGAAGGAATAGACGACCAGCGTCAGGATCGGCGCATAAAGCCCGGCAAAGACCAGAAGCGCGGTCGGGCCGACGCCCGGCAGATCGGCGACATGGAAGGGCTTGGGCTCAGCCATGGCGTTTCTCTCCGTTGATCGCGCGGACATAGATCAGCAGCGCCGCCATCACGATCACCAGCAGCACGATCGACAGCGCCGCGCCCAAGGGCCAGTTCCGGCCCTGACCGAATTGCAGCTCGATGAAATTGCCCAGCATCATCAGCTTGCCCCCGCCCAGGATGCGCGGCGTCACATAGGCGCCCAGACAGGGCACGAAAACCAGGATCGAGCCCGCGACGATGCCCGGCCGCGCAATCGGCAGCACGACGCGCGTCAGCACCTGCCAGCGCGAGGCGTAAAGATCGTAAGCGGCCTCGAGCAGCCGCAGATCGAAGCGTTCCAGCGCCGCGTAAAGCGGCAGCACCATCAGCGGCAGATAGACATAGACCATGCCGATGAGCAGCGCCCCCTCGGTATAGGTCATCTGCAAGGGCGTTGAAATCACGCCCAGATTCAAAAGGATGGTGTTCAAAAGCCCCTCGTTGCGGATGATCTGGTTGATCGCGAAGGTGCGGATCAGCAGGTTCGTCCAGAACGGCAGGGTGATCAGGAACAGCCAGGCGGCGCGCTGGTTCGCGGGCCTTGTGGCGATGAACCAGGCGGTCGGAAAGCCGGCAAAGAAGGACAGAACCGTGGTGACAAGGGACAGGCTGACCGAGCGCCAGAAGATCGTCAGATGCGCCTCGGCCAGATGCAGGCTGTCATCAAAGATGTCGCGCTCGACCACCACCTTTTGCCAGCCCTCCAGCGAAAAGGTCCAGACGACATTGCCGTAATCGCCCGGCGTCAGGAAGGAATAGATCAAGACCAGCACCAGCGGCGCGATGGCGGCGGCGGCCAGAACGATCAGCGCCGGGGTGACCAGCGCCCAGGCGTTGCGGGTGGTGCGGGCGCGCTGGGCGGTTTCGGCGGCGCTCATCTCATGTCCTCAGCATCTGCGCGGCGCCGGGCATCGGCACGACGCCGACCCGGTCGCCGACGGACAGACCGATATCGCCGCTCGCCGGGCTTTGCAGCCGCGCCGTCAGCGCCGTGCCATCCGACAGCGCCATGTGGCAATGCGTGTCGGTGCCGAAATAGACCAGATCACGCACCGTGGCGGCCAGCGCCCCCGCGGTCTCGGGCGCGACCAGCCGCAATTGCTCGGGCCGGATCGCCACGGTGACGGGGCCGTGCAGCACGCCCTCGACCGCGATCAGATCGCCCGTCGTCAGCCGCGCGCCGCCGGTTTCCCCCACCGCATCCAGAAAATTCGTCTCGCCGATGAAGGCGGCGACGAAGCGGTTGACCGGATGGGTGTAAATCTCCTTCGGCGTGCCGATCTGCTGCACCTTGCCCGCGCTCATCACCGCGATGCGGTCGGACATCGTCAGCGCCTCTTCCTGATCATGCGTGACGAAGATGAAGGTGATCCCGGTTTCATGCTGCAACCGCTTGAGTTCGATCTGCATTTCCTTGCGCAGCTTGAGATCGAGCGCCGACAGCGGCTCGTCGAGCAGCAGCACCTTGGGATGCGGGGCCAGCGCCCGCGCCAGCGCGACCCGCTGTTGCTGGCCGCCCGAGAGCTGGGTGATCTTGCGCCCGGCCATCGCCTCAAGCCGCACCAGCGCCAGCATCTTCGCCACCGTCTCGGCAATCTCGGCGCGCGGCTTGCCCTGCATCTTCAGCGCGAAACCGACGTTTTCCGCGACACTCAGATGCGGAAACAGCGCATAGCTTTGAAACACCGTGTTGATCGGGCGCCGGTTCGGCGGCAGCACGGTGACATCCTCGCCATCGAGCAGGATCGTCCCGGCGCTGGGCATTTCAAACCCCGCAAAGAGCCGCAGCAAAGTCGTCTTGCCGCAGCCCGAGGGGCCCAGAAGCGTGAAGAATTCGCCCGGCCGGATGTCGATCGAAACCGTGTCAAGCGCCCGCACCGCAAAGTCGCCCGTGCCGAAAGCCTTCACCAGATTGCGCGCCGAGATGATGGGAGCTGCCACGCCGGATCCTTTCGGATTTGATCATATTGGGTCGAGTGTTGTGGCGATCCGCCGTGCTGGCAAGGGTTTCTTGCGGGCGCCGCGAAATCCTTGATCGAACGCACATATTTTCATCATCTGCTGCTGCGCGACGCGGCGGGCCACTCGCGCCGTGGTTGCGGACCGGGGTTTTTCTCGAATCGATGCTCCGGGCGGGGGGGGCGCAGAGAGCGGATTGACCTTGCCCTGAAATTTGATCATATTTTCGAAAGGGGCCGGAGGGCCCGGCTGCGCCACCCCGGCGTGATCTGCCGCAAGGGCGGCACCCAGACCGGAAAGGACAGAGGATGTTCGAAAATCACCTTCCCACCGCGGAATTGCAGGCGCTGGACGCCGCCCATCACATGCACCCGTTCACCGATGGCGACGGTCTGGCGAAGAAAGGCGCGCGGATCATCACCAAGGCGAAAGGCGTCTGGGTGACCGACAGCGAAGGCGCGGAAATCCTTGACGGAATGGCCGGGCTCTGGTGCGTCAACGTCGGTTATGGCCGCGAAGAGCTGGTCGAGGCGGCGGCGCGGCAGATGCGCCAGCTGCCGTTTTACAACACCTTCTTCCAGACCTCGCATATCCCGGCGATCCAGCTGGCGAAGCGTCTGGCAGAGCTTGCCCCGGGCGATCTGAACCATGTCTTCTTCAACGGCTCGGGCTCGGATTCGAACGACACCAACATCCGCATGGTGCGGCGCTACTGGCAGGCGCTGGAAAAGCCCGAAAAGAATGTGATCATTTCGCGCTGGAACGGCTATCACGGCTCGACCATGGGGGCGGCCAGCCTCGGCGGGATGAAGGGCATGCATGCGCAGGGCGGGCTGCCGATCCCGGGCGTCGTGCATATCGACCAGCCCGACTGGTGGTCGGAGGGCGGCGATCTGACCCCCGAGGCGTTCGGTCTGGCCCGCGCCCGTCAGCTTGAGGAAAAGATCCTGGAGATCGGCGCCGAAAACGTCGCGGCCTTCATCGGCGAGCCGGTGCAGGGGGCGGGCGGCGTGATCGTTCCGCCCGCGACCTACTGGCCGGAAATCCAGCGCATCTGCCGCCAATACGACATCCTGCTGATCGCCGACGAGGTCATCACCGGCTTTGGCCGGACCGGCAACTGGTTCGGCTGCCAGACCTTCGGGATCACGCCGGACATCATGACGGTGGCCAAGGGTCTGACCTCGGGCTACATCCCGATGGGCGCCTCGATCGTCTCGGACAGGGTCGCGGCGGTGATCAACGGCTCGGATGAATTCGCGCATGGCTACACCTATTCGGGCCATCCGGTCGCGGCCGCCGTCGCGCTGGAGAACCTGCGCCTGCTGGACGAGGACGGCATCGTCGCCCGCGTGGCGGCGGAAACCGCGCCTTACCTCAAGGCGAAATGGGAAGGTCTGGCGGCGCATCCCTTGGTGGGCGAGGCGAAGATCGTCGGCATGATGGGCTCGATCGCGCTGACGCCGAACAAGGAAACCCGGGCCAAATTCGCGTCGAAATCCGGCACGGTCGGCTATATCTGCCGCGAGCGCTGCTTTGCCAACAACCTCGTCATGCGCCATGTCGGCGACCGGATGATCATTTCGCCGCCTCTGGTCATCACCCCCGCCGAAATCGACATCCTGATCGCGCGGGCGTTGAAATCGCTGGATGAAACGCTGGTGCGGATCAATGCCGAGGGGCTGAACCAAAGCGCCTGAGGCGATCTTGTGCAGCCCGGCACCTCAGCCGGGCTGCGCCTCGATCAGCAGCTCGCGGACGTTTTCCATCCCCTGCAGGATGTCAAGCCTTATCGCCTCGGCCACGCCCGCGGGATCATGCGCCCGCATCGCCGCAAGCGCCGCCTGATGCATGTCGGGCAGGTTCGAGGTGCCAAAGCGCCCGCACATCACCCGCAGCGCCGGGGCAGAGCGCAGCCAAAGCGCCTCGACCACGGGCAGGATCACCTCGGTGCCCGCCAGCGCGTAAAGCGTCATGTGAAAGCGGTGGTTCTGCACCATGTAGTGATGCGTGTTGCCCGTGGCGATGGCGGCGGTATGGGCGGCGTCGATCGCCGCCAGCGTCTCGATGTCTTGCGCCGTGGCGCGTTCGGCGCCCCGCCGCGCCAGCTCGGGCTCCAGCGCATTGCGGGCAAAGATCAGCTCGTCGACCTGCGCCACGCGCAGCACCGGCACGGTGACGCGGCGGTTGTCGTGAAACTGCAACGCCCCTTCCGAGGTCAGCCGCCGGATCGCCTCGCGCACCGGGGTCACGCCCGCATCCAGCCGCGAGACCAGCCCCTGAATGGTGACCGGATGGCCCGGCGCCAGATCGCCCGACAGGATCAGATCGCGGATGCCGCGATAGACGCTCAGATGCGCGGGTTGTTTCGGGGCATGACTGTCCACGGGGATCCTTTCGGCGGCGGGCCGGGGCAGGATAGCGGGTTTTTGCCCCCCGCGAAAGATGATCAAATTCCCGGGGTGCCCAGCCCGGCGAAGGTGGCAAGCCCGCAGGCCGCCGCGCCCGCAAGCGTCGCCAGCACGACCGAGCGGCGGGCAAACCAGACGGCCAGCACCGCGGCCGTGCCCAGAAGAAGCGGCAGGGGGGCGGTGCCCGGGCTTTGCAGCATCGGCAGCACCGAGGCGGTAAAAAGCGTCGCGATCGCCGCCGGGCCGGTGGCGGCAAAGAAGCGCCGCAGCGGGCCGTCGGCGGCGCCCTTGGTCAGCGGCAGTTTCGTCGGCACGACGCGAAAGGCCCAGGTGGCAAGGCCGGTCAGCGCGGCAAGGGCGAGAAGTTCGGGTCTCATGCGCGGCCTTTCTGCAGGGTTCCGGTGGCGGCGCCCGCGGCGATGCCCGCCAGAATGCCCAGCGTCGGGCTGAGCGTCAGGCTGCCCAGAACCGTCGCGCCGATCGCCACGGCGACGGGGCCAAGCTGGCGCCGCTCGAGGATCGAGAGCAGCAGCGCCAGAAACAAGGCGGGCAGCATGAAACCGAGCCCCGCATCCAGCGCCGGGAAGGCCTTCAGCGCCTCGCCCCCGGTGGCGGCGCCGACCGCCGTGCCCGCGATCCACGACAGATAGGCGCCAAGGCCAAGCCCGCCGATGAAGCCCTCGGAAAAGCGCTGCCCGCGGGCAAGCGCGCCAAGGCTTGCGCCGAAGACCTCGTCGGTCAGGCACCAGCCCCAGGCCCAGGAAAACCGCGTGCTGGCGGCGGGGCCCGCCTTTTCCAGAAGTGCCGGGCCATACATCACGTGGCGCAGGTTCATCGCGGCCAGGGTGGCGGCCGAAACGAGGAGGGGCGCGCCGCTGCTGACCAGCGCCAGCGCCAGAAACTGCGCCGCCCCCGCGAAGATCACCCCCGAGAACATCACCGCCTCGGCCGGGCTGAGGCCTGCGCGGATGGCCGCGACGCCGAAGGAAAAGGCGATGGGAAAATACCCCAGGATCAAGGGGATGGCGGCCAGGGCACCGTCGCGGAAACGGGGGGTGTCGGTCATGCGTTCCTCGCGTCGTGGCGGCGCCGGTCCGGCCGGACGCCCGCGGTATAAGGAACGACGGGCGGCAAATCAATCGCCTCTGCTCAGGATTTGGGCAAAGGCGCGGGCTCGCGCATTCGTGCGGCGCCGTGACGGGGCGTGGTCTTGCGCCGCGGGGGCGATGCGGCCCAAGAAGGGCAAAGCCTTGAAAGGACAGCCGATGATCCTGCGCGACAAGCCCAGCCCCCTTGATCTTGCCTTCGCGCTCAAGGGCTCGATCGTGCCCGCGGTGGTGCGGCCGGTGGCGGTCGTCGCGGTGGCGGCGACGCTGCTGACCGGGCTTGGGCTGCGCTTCGAGGTGCTGCCGGTGGTCGATCCGGTGGCGGTGACGGTCTTTGGTCTTGCCCTGTCGCTGTTTCTGGGCTTTCGCAACAACGCCGCTTACGAACGCTGGTGGGAGGCGCGCAAGCTCTGGGGGGGATTGCTCGCCGATCTGCGGATGCTGGCGCGCGAGGCCGAGCTGTTCATCGCCGATCCCGTCCTGCGCGCCGCGGTGCTGCGCGATGCGCTGGCCTTTGCGCATCTGCACCGGGCGCGGCTGCGCGAGATCGCGGCCGACCCCGAGGCGCTGCGCCATGCGCCCGATCTGGCGGGCACGCCCAATCCGCCCTGTGCGGCGCTGGACCGGCTGACGGCGCGGCTGGCGGCGGCGCATCGCGACGACGGCCTCGACGGCTTCGGGGCGCGGGCGCTGTCGCAGCGGCTGGCCGCGATCACGCTGGCGCAGGCGGGGAACGAACGCATCGCGGGCACGCCCTTGCCCTTTGTCTATTCGCTGCTGATCTATCGCACGATCTACATTTATTGCCTGCTGCTGCCGGTCGCGCTGTTTGCGGCGGCGGGCTGGCTGACGCCGGTGATCGTGGCGATCGTCGCCTATGTGTTTCTGGGGCTGGCCGAAGTGTCCGAGGAAATGTCGCATCCGTTCGGGACGGCGCCGAATGCGCTGCCGCTGGATGCGATCTGCCGCGCGATGGAGATCAGCCTGGCCCCGCATCTGGGCGAAGCGGCGCCCGAGCCGCTGGCGCCGGTGGAGTATCTGCTGAGCTGAGGGGACCTGTTCCGGCCGAGGCCATCGCCGAGGCCCTGCGCGACATCTCCCCCTGTCCGGCCGCGGCCCAAAGGCCGCCGGCCAGCGCCCGCCCCGCCCATGGCGGGCGCTTCTCGCCCGCCGGGACGGGCGCCGGCCTCTGGTGCGCTTGGGGATGACGGCCCGGCGGCACGCGGCGCGCGGTCGGGCGGGGAAAGGCAGTGCCTTTCCTGATCCGCCCGAAACCGGGGCGGTCAAATCCGCGCCAGCTCCGCCGCCAGATCGCCATAGCCGGTGAAGCGCCGCTCAAAGGCAAGGCCCAGCTTGGCCGCACAATCCGCGGCCTTGGCCTCCAGCGCCGCATCCTCGGTCTGCGCCAGATAGACCAGCTTTTCGTAATTGCCGAACATCATCGGAATGAGGCTTGGGTGCCGGTCGAAGCCCATCGGCCGCCAGACAAAGGCGTCAAACTGCCGGACCAGAAAATCGGTCAGGTAAAAGGCGGTGATTTCGCTGTCCGCATGGGCGGCAAAGCGGTCGTTGCCCTCGAAGAACGCATAGCAATGCGGCCCGGGGATCAGCGCGACGCCAAGCCGGGCGCAGGCCTCGGCCAGCTGTCCGCCGGTGCCGCAATCGGCATAGACGACATGGATGGCCTGATAGGCGGCGCGGTGCTTTTCGACCGCCGCCACCACCGCCGCGGTGATCCTTTCGGGCCACAGATGCAGGTTCGCGGGCAGGCAGGTCAGATCCAGATGATCCCAGCCATTCACCGTTTTCAGCGCAAGGATCTCATGCGCCAGCGCCCCGCAGGCGATCAGAAGCACGCGGCCGCGTCCCTCGGGGGGCAGCCCGGCCTCGGTCAGCCCGCGGTCAGAGATCATTCCACCCGCGCCAGCATCCGGATCAGGCCCGCGCCGATCAGCGCGCCCAGACCCAGCACCGCCAGCGACAGCCCGGACTGCACCGCCAGAAAGATCGTCAGCCCCGCGGCCGCGATCACCGCAAGGAGCATCATCAGAAAATGGGGAAGGGGCATCGGCTGCATCGGTCATTCTCCATTCCTCTCATATGGGGGCGCGGGCGCAAAAGAAAAGGCCCCGAACCGGGTCGGGGCCTGTCGTCCGCTGTCGGAAAGGCTCCGGCGCCGATCTGCCAGCCTCAGGCGTTCATCTGGTTATGCTTGCGCGCCACCATCGCCTTGGCCATTTCCACCGTCACGGCGGCGTCGCGGCAATAGGCATCGGCGCCGATCGCCCGCCCGAATTCCTCGTTCAGGGGCGCACCGCCGACCAGAACGATGTAATCGTCGCGGATGCCCTTTTCCTTCATCGTGTCGATCACGACCTTCATGTAGGGCATGGTGGTGGTCAGCAGCGCCGACATGCCAAGGATATCGGCCTGTTCGCGGTCGAGCGCATCGAGATAATTCTCGACCGGGTTGTTGATGCCGATATCGACGACCTCGAAGCCCGCGCCCTCCATCATCATCGCCACAAGGTTCTTGCCGATGTCGTGGATGTCGCCCTTGACCGTGCCGATCACCATCTTGCCCATGCGCGGGGCCCCGGTTTCCGCCAGCAGCGGCTTCAGGATCGCCATGCCGCCCTTCATCGCATTCGCGGCCAAGAGCACTTCCGGCACGAAGAGGATGCCGTCGCGGAAGTCGTTGCCGACGACCGTCATGCCCGCCACCAGCGCCTTGGTCAGGACGTCATAGGGCGTCCAGCCGCGGTCGATCAGGATGTTGACCGCTTCTTCGATCTCTTCCTTGAGGCCGTCGTAGAGGTCGTCGTGCATCTGCTGCACAAGCTCTTCATCGTCGAGTTCCGAAAGGATGATGTCGTCTTCATCGGCCATGGCTGTCTCCTGCGGGTGCTTGCTTTTGTGATGCGGAAAAAAGGCTTCGATTACTTGCCGTTTTGCGACATGCGCCGGTCCGTCCCCGACGCGGCGTCGCTGTCCGCAGAACGGACCCCGGGCGAATCTCTTGCGAAATGTTCCCATTTCGTTCTAATTTTCGGCCATGATGCACGCTCTGCCCCTGCCGCTCGACCTGCCGCCTGCCGATCCGCGCCACCGCCTGCGCGCGCGGGGGGCGGCTGCGAATCCGGTCGGCCGGTTCGAACCCTATGCGCGGATCGTCGAGCCCGACGGCTGGGATCTGGTCGAGGACGCGAAGCTTCTGCGCACCGAGGTCAGCGTGGAACGGCCGAAATCGGTGATCACCCGGAACCAGAGCCCCGACGTGCCCTTCGACCGCGCGGTGAACCCCTATCGCGGCTGCGAACATGGCTGCATCTATTGCTTCGCGCGGCCGACGCATGGCTTTCTGGGCCTCTCGGCGGGGCTTGATTTCGAAACCCGGCTGATCGCGAAACCCGAGGCGCCCGATCTTCTGGCGCGCGAGCTGTCGAAACGCGGCTATGTGCCCGCGCCGATCGCTCTGGGCACCGCCACCGACCCCTATCAGCCGATCGAGGCGGACTGGGGCCTGACCCGCGGCCTTCTGCAGGTGCTCAGCGATTTCAACCATCCGCTGCTGCTCACCACCCGCGGCGCCGGGGTGCTGCGCGATCTTGACCTGCTCGCCTCGCTGGCGAAACGCAATCTCGTGCATCTGGCGGTGTCGCTGACGACGCTTGACGAGGATCTGGCGCGCAAGCTTGAACCGCGCGCGCCCAGCCCCCAGACCCGGCTGCGGATCATCCGCGAGGCCGCGCGGGCGGGCATTCCGGTGCGGGTCATGGCCGCGCCGATCATTCCCGGCCTGACCGATGCCGCGCTTGAAGCGATCCTGACCGAGGCGCGGCGCGCGGGCGCCCGCGCCGCCGAGATGATCCCGCTGCGCCTGCCCAACGAGGTCGCGCCCCTTTTCGCCGACTGGCTGGCGCGGCATTACCCCTTGCGGGCGGAAAAGGTGCTGAACGCGATCGCGGCCTTTCGCGGTGGCAAGCTGAACGACCCGCGCTTCACCACGCGGATGGAGGGCGAGGGCACCGAGGCCGAGCTTCTGGCCCGCCGCTTCGAGGTCTCCTGCCGCCGTCTCAGCCTGGCCGCCGCGCTGCCGCCGCTCGACCGCACGCGCTTTGCCGTGCCCCCCCGCGCGGGCGAGCAGCTCGAACTGTTCTGACACCTGCGCCTCCTGCGGGCCAAGGATGCGTATTTGAGCCAAGAAAAAACCCATCGGCTTTTTCTTGGTCAAAATACGCTCTTTTCAACGGGTCGGATCAGCCGCGACGGCGACCGCGGCGCTCGCGGGCGGGGCCGCCGTCATCATCGCCGGTGCCATCCGAGGCCGAGGAGAAGGCGCCCAGTTTCGCAGCGATTTCCTCGAGGCTCGGGCGCGGCCCGCGCGGGCGGGTGGACAGGGCCTCGTGCATCGCCTGCAGATGCACCGGCATCGTGCCGCAGCAGCCGCCGATGATCGTGGCCCCCGCATCGCGGGCGAGGCAGGCGTAATCGCCCATCAGTTCGGGCGTGCCGTCGTAATGGATGTGGCCGTCGTGGTATTTCGGGATCCCCGCATTGCCCTTGGCGATCAGCGGGCGTTCCGTGCCGGTGGCGACAAAGCCCATCAGCGTGCGCAGCAGATCCGCCGCGCCGACGCCGCAATTGGCGCCGAAGGCCAGCGGCGGGTTCGGCAGTTTTTCCACCAGCGCCGCCAGCTGCGCCGAAGTGACGCCCATCATCGTGCGCCCGGCAGTGTCGAAGCTCATCGTGCCGCACCAGTCCATGCCCGCAAGGCGGGCAGCTTCGGCGGCGGCCTTGTATTCCTCGGGCGCCGAGATGGTTTCCACCCAGAGCACGTCGGCGCCGCCCTCTTTCAGGCCCTCGGCCTGTTCGTGGAAGATCTCGACCGCCAGCTCATGCGTCAGCGTGCCCATCGGCGCGAAGATCTCGCCCGTCGGCCCGACCGAGCCGCAGACGGCGACCGGACGGCCGGCCTTGTCGGCGACATTGCGGCCGATTTCCGCGGCGATGCGGTTCAGCTCCCGCACCCGGCCCTGCGCATTGTGCAGCTTCAGCCGCGCCGAATTGCCGCCGAAGCTGTTGGTCAGAAACAGGTCCGATCCCGCCTCGACCGCGAAGCCGTAAAGTTTCGCGATCCGGTCGGGGTGCTCGACGTTCCAAAGTTCCGGCGGCTCGCCCGAGCTCAGCCCCATGTTGAAGAGGTTGGTTCCGGTCGCCCCGTCGGCCAAGAGCCAGTCGCGGGATTTCAGCAGGCGGGAAAGCGTGTTGGTCATCGGGTTTCTCCTGAACCAAGGTCGGCCTTTCCCTGCCACGGGGCGGGGAAAAGTGCAATTTCCTTTCGCTCAGGACGCGCGTGAAACGAACACCGGATCGGTGGCAAGCGCGGGGCCGGTGTCGAGCTCGATTTCGGTCTCGGCCGCGGCGGCGCAGCCGGGCAGGGGGGCCGGGCGGTGGATGGCGCGGGCGATGTCGGCGGCGGCCAGCATCAGCGCCGCGGGCGAGGGCGCGGCGATGTAGCGGGGCGACAGCTGCGGCGCGAATCCCATCTTGAACTGGCGCAGACCGGCGGCGCCCTTGCCCTTTTCGGCCCGCCGCCACAGCAGCGCCGCCGGTCCCGCCGTGTCCTCGGCGCGCGGCGGCAGGGCGGCGAGCGAGAGCCGCCGGGCCCCGGCCCGGGCCGCCTCGGTGATCGCGGTGGCGATCAGCGCCTGCATCGTGCCATCGGGGGCATCCGCGGCCGGGCGCATCAGATCGAGCCCCCATTCCGCCGCGGTGACATGGAAACTGGCAAAGCCGACCAGACGCCCCGTGCCGTCGCGAGCCAGCAGAACCTGCTGCGCCGAGACGTAATCCGCGGCGAAACGGCCCATCGAAAAGCCGCGTTCGCCGCCATGCGCCACCGCCCAGGCGCGGGCAAGCCCGGCCATTTCGTCAAGCGGCAGCAGGCCGAGGGCGCGGGTGACGCGCAGGCCGGATTTCTCGGCCTTGCGCAGCTTGCGCCGCAGCCCGGCGCGGGCGGGGGTGTTCAGATCGAAGCGGGCGGGATCAAGCCAGACCTCGGTCGCGACCGGGGCGATGACCCAGCCCGCCGCCCGGGCCCGCGCCGCGACGCGGGGGGAAATCTTGTAAAGGCAGGCCACGCGCCCTTCGGCCCGGGCCGAGCTGCGCAGCCGTTCGAGCAGCACCGGCACCGGGGTCGCGCCGAACGGGTCGAGAAGCCCGGTCAGGGTGCGGGCGCCGCGCCCGACCATCCAGCCGCCGGTGCCGCAATCGCCGGGCAAAAGCCCGTGTTCGCCCTGCCGCAGCAGGCCAAGTTCCGCCTGCGGCCCCGCAAGCGCACGGCGCAGCAGCGGCTTTGGCGCCTCGGCGGGCAGCAGCACCGTGCTTTTGCGCAGCACATGCGCCGGACGCAGCGCCACCAGCGTGATCGCCGCCAGCGCGGGCAGGCCGTAATAGACGATCCGCCAGGCCAGAATCGCCGCGATCAGCTCGGGCTGGGCGGTGCCGGGCAGAAGGGTGATCAGCGTGATCTCGAACGGGCCGACGCCGCCCGGGGTGTTCGACACCAGCCCCGCGCCCTGCGCCAGCAGGAAGGCGGGATAAAGCGTCAGGAAGGAAAGCGGCTCGGTGCCGGGCAAAAGCGCCCAGAGCGCCGCGGCGGCAAAGGCGGTGTCAAGCGTCGCAAGGGCCAGGATCCGCCCCATCACCGCCAGCGGCGGCAGCCGCAGGGTGAAGCGGCCGAGCCGCAGCCCCTCGGGCAGAACGAGCGTCGCCAGCGCCAGCCCGCCGCCCAGCACGAGGCCCAGAACCGCCAGCCCCTGCACCGCCAGCACCGGCAGATGCTGGTGATCGACCGGCGCGACCAGCAGCACCGCCGCGGTCAGCACCGACCAGCCCGCCAGAAAGGTCGCGGCGACGGTGGCGGTGATCTTGCTGGCCTGGGCGAGAGAGGTGTCGGGCAGCATCCGCCAGCGCACCAGCGCCCCCGAGACCAGCCCGAATCCGATCGTCTGCGACAGCGCGATCGCGGTCCAGCCGCCGCGACGGGCCGGGCCGGGCGCGGTGCCGGTGCCCAGCGCGCGGTGGATCAGCGCGTCATATTGCGCCAGCGCCGCAAAGGATGCGACGGTCGCCGCCAGCGCCAGACCCCAGGACAGCGCATCGACCCGCGTCAGCGCCGCCAGAATCGCCGCCCCGTCAAAGCTGGCCAGCTTGTCGCGCAGCACCCACAGGAACACCGCGACCAGCCCGAGGCCCAGCGCCTGCTTGCGCGCCGCCGCGCCGATCCGCATGCCCTCGGGCAAAACCAGGCCCCGTGCCGCAAGCGCGGCCGCAAAGGCCGTTTCCGTGTCTTTGGACATGCTGCCTCCCCGAAGATGCGCAACCGGAAGGATGCGCGCCAAGGGTTAGCAAGCGGTGAAAAGTCGCAGCTTTCCCGCAGATTTGGTTGCCGGCGCTTAACCATCCGGGGCGGGGCGCCGAAAACGAAAACACCGAAAACGAAAACACCGCGCCTTCGCGGGGAAGGGCGGTGCGAAGGATCCGGGGCGCCTTGCGGCGCCCGCGGCGGTCCGGGTTTCAGCCCGCGCTGGCGAGCTGTTTCATCGCCTCGGCCATCGATTTCTGCAGCTCGGCCCGGATCGTCGCCTCGTCGGCCTTGCCCGCCAGATCGGCGACAAGCTTGCGCACGACATCATCCTTGCCCGCCTCTTCGAAATCGGCGGCCAGAACTTCGCCCACATAGGCGTCCAGCGCGGCCTCGGTCTTGCCCAGAAGCCCCGCCGCCCATTGCGCCAGAATCTTCACCGACCGGGCCTCGGCCTTGAAGCGCAGATCGGCATCATGCGCGAATTTCGCTTCGTAGGCATGTTCGCGATCGTCGAAAGTGGTCATGGTTCCCCCCTAGGTCAGTCTCTCGCGGCAGATATGGGTTCAACGGCGCGCGGCTGCAAGGCTGATTCCGCCCCTCGCGACGCGGTTGCGCGCGCGTGACGCGCGCCAAATGGCGCGGATGCGGGGGCGCGACCGGCTTTGCCTTGCGGGAAGGGCGCTCTTGCGCTAATGGGCGCGAAGGCAGTGACCGTGTGCCCCGCACGGCCACCCGTTCGATATTGGAGAGCCCATGGCACCGCGTCGCAAGAAAATCTACGAAGGCAAGGCGAAGATCCTTTACGAAGGCCCGGAGCCGGGAACGCTGGTGCAGTATTTCAAGGACGACGCGACCGCCTTCAACGCGCAGAAGAAAGCGACGATCGAGGGCAAGGGCGTGCTCAACAACCGGCTGTCGGAATTCTTCATGACCGGGCTGACGAATGTGGGCATTCCGAACCACTTCATCCGCCGTCTGAACATGCGCGAGCAGCTGATCCGTCAGGTCGAGGTCGTGCCGCTTGAGGTCATCGTGCGCAATTTCGCCGCCGGGTCGATCTCGAAGCGGCTGGGCATCGAGGAAGGCACGGCGCTGCCGCGGCCGATCGTCGAATACAGCTACAAGAATGATGCGCTTGGCGATCCGCTGGTGCCCGAAGAATACATCATCGCCTTCGGCTGGGCGAACCAGCAGGATCTGGACGATATCGTCAGCCTGGCGCTGCGGGTGAACGATTTCCTGTCGGGCGTGTTCTTTGGCGTCGGCATCAAGCTGATCGATTTCAAGATCGAGATCGGCCGGATCTGGGATGGCGATTTCATGCGGCTGATCGTGGCCGATGAAATCAGCCCCGACAGCTGCCGTCTGTGGGATGTGAAGACGGGGCAGAAGCTCGACAAGGACGTGTTCCGGCGCGATCTGGGCTCGCTCACCGACGCCTATACCGAAGTGGCGCGGCGGCTGGGCGTGATGCCCGCCAATGCGACGCCGATGAAGCCGACGCTGATCAACTGATCCGCGGTTGCAGGAGCGAAGGGGCGGTCCCGCGGGGCCGCCCTTTTCGTTTGGCCCGCCAATCTGCGCCCGCGCCATGCGCCATCGCGCTTGCCCGAGGCCGGGGGCTTGGGCTATCAGGGCCGAAACGGACGGGTGCGGCCACCTGTCGAGACGCCAGCCCCAAGCGAGGAGATCCCGGATGAAAGCCCGTGTGCATGTGATGCTGAAGGATGGGGTGCTGGACCCGCAAGGCGAGGCGGTGCGGCATGCGCTTGGCCATCTGGGCTTCACCGGCGTCGAGGCGGTGCGTCAGGGCAAGGTGATCGAGCTGGATCTGACCGCGACCGACCGGGCTGCGGCGGAAACCGAAGTCAAGGCGATGTGCGAGAAACTTCTCGCCAATACCGTGATCGAGAAATACACCGTCGAGATCTGCTGAGGGCGCCGGGGGCGCTGCCCCCGGACCCCCGGCGTATTTGAGCCAAGAAAAAGCAGGAGCCCTTTCGCGATGAAAGCCGCCGTCATCACCTTTCCGGGGTCGAACTGCGACCGTGACCTTGCCGATGCCTTCGCGAAAGCGGGCGCCGAGGTGGTGCGGGTCTGGCACAAGGACACCGAAATTCCTGCGGGAACCGATGTGATCGGCGTGCCGGGGGGCTTTTCCTTTGGTGATTATCTGCGCTGCGGCGCCATCGCCTCGCGCAGCCCGATCGGGCAGGCGGTGGTCGATTTCGCGGGCCGCGGCGGCCATGTGATCGGGATCTGCAACGGCTTTCAGGTGCTGACCGAAATGGGTCTGCTGCCGGGGGCGCTGATGCGCAATGCCGGGCTGAAGTTCCGCTGCCGGGCGCAGCGGCTGCGCGTGGCGACCACGGACAGCCCCTTTACCCGCGGCTATGCGGCAGGCGCCGAGGTGACCTATCCGATCGCCCATCACGACGGCAATTACGTCCTGGATGCCGAGGGGCTGGCGCGGCTTGAAGGCGAAGACCGCGTTGCCTTCCGCTATATCGACAATCCGAACGGCTCTACCGCCGATATTGCCGGGGTGCTGAGCGAAAACCGCCGCGTGCTGGGGCTGATGCCGCATCCCGAGCGGGTGGTGGAAGAGGCGCAGGGCGGCACCGACGGGGCGGCGCTTTTCCGCGCGCTTGCGGGGATGCTCGCGGCGGTGTGACCGCCGCGCCTTGTTGGGGGCGGCGGCTTCGCCTAAAGTCGGGCCATGACCGCCCTTGCCCCGCGCCCCGATCTGCTTGCCGCCTCCGAGGCCCGCCGCCGCCTGCGCCGCATGGCCTATCGGGCGCTTGCCGGGCTGATGCTGCTGGCCACCGTCGTCGGCGTCTGGTTCACCAACACCTGGCTGACCGAGCGTTTCACCGAAACCACCCGCATGCGCACCGAGCTGCGGCTGGCGCTTTATTCCGGCAACATCCTGTCGGAACTGCAGCGCACCTCGGTCGTGCCGCTGTTGCTTGCGCGCGACCCTGAACTGACCAAGGCGCTGGGATCGGGGGATTTTTCCACCACCTCGGGGCTTTTGATCGCGGCGCGCGAAGAGGTGGGCGTGGCCTCGATCCGGCTTTTGGACCTGCAGGGCCGGGTGATGGGGGCGACCGACCGCAACGTGCTGGGCACCGTCTTCAACGACGCGCCGTTTTTCGTCGATGCGCAGCGCACCCGCGAGACCGTGTTCTCGGCGGTCGAGGGGGTGACGGGGGCAAGCGAATTCGTCTATTCCCGCGCCGTTCTGGCCGATGGCAAGCTGGTCGGCGTGATCGTCGTCGGCGCCGATCTGGCGCGCTATGAACGCGCCTGGGCGGGGATTTCCGATGCCGTCGCGGTGATGGACAGCGCGGGCAAGATCGTGCTGGCGACCGAGCCGCGCTGGCGGGGCCTGACGATGGAAGAGGCTTTGGTGGCGCGGTCTGCCCCCTCGGCGATCGAGCGCGCGCTGCAGGCGACGGCCGATTGGGCCAATGATCCGCCCGATGCCTGGGTGCTGGGGCAGGCGGTGATGCGCACCGAGGCGCGGGTGCCGTTTCGCGGCTGGCGGATGGTGGCCTTTACGCCCTATTCGTCCGTCCGCGACCGGGTGAATGCGGTGATTGCCTTGGAAATCATGGGCTTCGCCATCCTTCTGGCGCTCGGGTTTTATCTGATTTCGCGCCGCGCCAAGGTGCAATCGGCGGTTTACCGGCGCGAGTCGGCCGAGCTGCGGGCGCTGAACGCGCGGCTCTCGCGCGAGATTGCCGAGCGCGAGCGGGTGCAGAAGGACCTGTCCTTGGCCGAACAGACGCTGGAGCAAAGCTCGAAACTGGCCGTTCTGGGCGAGATGTCGGCGGCGGTCAGCCATGAGCTGAACCAGCCGCTGGCCGCGATGAAGACCTATCTGGCCGGGGCGAAGCTGCTCTTGCAGCGCGAACGCGTGCCCGAGGCGCTGTCGTCCTTTCAGCGCATCGACGATCTGATCGAGCGGATGGGGGCGATCACCCGGCAGCTGAAATCCTATGCGAGGAAGGGCGGCGATGCGATCGAGCCGGTCGATCTGCGCGCGGCGCTGTCTTCGGCGCTGGCGATGATGGAGCCGCAGCTGAAGGCGCGCACGGTGAAGATCGTGCGCAACCTGCCGCGCGGCGCGGTGATGGTGCAGGCCGACCGGATCCGGCTGGAACAGGTGATCATCAATCTCTTTCGCAACGCGCTCGATGCGACCAAGGGCTTGCGCGCGCCGCGCATCGAGATCACGCTGGTCTCGGAGGAGGAGGTGGCGGTGCTGACGCTGGCCGACAACGGGCCGGGGCTGACCGATCTGGAAAAGCTCTTCGAGCCGTTCTGGACGACGAAGAAACCGGGCGAGGGGACGGGGCTGGGCCTGGCGATTTCCTCCTCGATCGTGGCCGATTTCGGCGGCCGGCTGACGGCGCGCAATGGCGAGGGCGGCGGCGCCGTCTTCGAGATGCGGCTGCCGCGGCTGATGGCAAGCAGACAGACGCCCGCAACAGGGCGCAGGGGGACGGAGTAGATCATGGCACGGATGATGAAAGTGGCGATCGTCGATGACGAGGAAGACATCCGTCAGTCGATCGGGCAATGGCTGGCGCTTTCGGGCTTCGACACCGAGACCTTTTGCAGTGCCGAAGAGGCCTTGAAGGTGATCGGGACCGATTGGCCCGGGGTGGTGATCTCCGATATCCGCATGCCGGGGATGGACGGGATGACGTTTCTGAAGCGGCTGATGGGGCTCGACAGCGGGCTGCCCGTGATCATGATCACCGGGCATGGCGATGTGCCGATGGCGGTCGAGGCGATGCGGCTGGGCGCCATGGATTTCATGGAAAAACCCTTCAACCCGGACCGGATGACGGAACTGGCCAAGCGCGCGACGCAGATGCGGCGGATGACGCTCGATGCCCGCGCTTTGCGCCGCGATCTGGCCGAGGGGTCGGCGGTGGTGGGCAAGCTGATCGGGGTTTCGCCCTCGATGGAGCGGCTGCGCGAGGATGTTCTTGATATCGCGCAATCGGACGGGCACGTGCTGATCGATGGCGAGACCGGCACTGGCAAGACGCTGGTGGCGCATGCGCTGCATGCGGCGGGCACGCGGGCGGGGAAGAAATTCGTCACCATCAGCTGTGCCGCCTATACCGAGGAAGCCTTGGCCGAGAAGCTTTTCGGTCCGGTGGCCGAGGGGCTGCCGCTGGTCGAGGAGGCCCGCGGCGGCACGCTGGTGCTGGAGGATATCGAGGCGCTCTCGACCGGGTTGCAGGCGCGGCTTTTGACCGTGCTGAACGAACAGGGCACGCCCGCCGAAACCCGGGTGGTGGCGATCTGCAACGCCCATGGCGAGGGGCGCACGCTGGAAGACGTGCTGCGCCCGGATCTGTTCTTCCGCCTTGCGGCGCACAAGCTGACCCTGCCGCCCCTGCGCGCGCGCGGCGAGGATGTACTGACGCTTTTCACCCGGATGACCGAAGCTTTCGCCGATGATTACGGCTGCGAGCCGCCCGAGGTCAGCGCGCAGGAAGCCGCGCAGCTGCTGCAGGCGCCCTGGCCGGGCAATGTGCGCCAGCTGATCAATGTCGCCGAACGCGCAGTTCTGCAGGCGCGGCGCGGCTCTGGCTCGATTGCGTCGCTGCTGATGGCCGAGACCGACGAGGCCGGCACGGCGATGACGACCGAGGGCAAGCCGCTCAAGGAATATGTCGAAAGCTTCGAAAAGATGCTGATCGACAACACGATGCGCCGTCACAAAGGCTCGATTTCCGCGGTGATGGAGGAATTGTGCCTGCCGCGCCGGACGCTGAACGAGAAGATGGCGAAATACGGCCTGAGCCGCGGCGATTACACCTGAGGCGGAGAGGGGGCGCTGCCCCCTCGGCCTGCGGCCTCACCCCCGGGATATTTTCGCCAAGGTGAAAGCCATCCCGGGGTTTGCTTTCACCTTGGTGCAAATATCCTCGGGGGGTGCGGGGGGCAGACAGCCCCCCGTCGGCTGCGGCATGCGTCCGGGCTGAAATCAGCGTTAACCACTTCTTGACGAAAAACCGATTGTGTTTGTGTCATTTGCGTTGATATTGTCGCAGTGTCGGCAGGACTCTCCTCCTGTTCACGGAATTCGCTGATTTCCGGGTCTGAGCCTTCGCGAGCGCGGGGCGGACCTTGGATCATCCGATTGGTCGCAAGACCGCACTCTTGCCCCCGGGGCTTCGTTGTCAGGGGGGTTGCAAATCGGCGCGGGGCGACAAGCCCGGCGCTTGGGACGAACCGCGATGGGTTGCACGGCAACGGGATGGGTGATGACGGGCGGGCCGCTTTCGGCCGCCGCCGCCGATATCCGTATGGGCGCCCGAGCCTCAACGACAAACCATGCCCCGCCCGCCTTGCCCGCAAGGCCAAGGTGCGACGCGGCGTGGGGAAACAGGATTTATGGCAAAGAAGATGCTTATCGATGCCACCCACGCGGAAGAAACCCGCGTCGTGGTGGTGGACGGCAACAAGGTCGACGAGTTCGACTTTGAAACAGTAAACAAGCGGCAGCTGGCCGGGAATATCTATCTGGCGAAAGTGACGCGGGTGGAGCCTTCGCTCCAGGCCGCTTTTGTCGATTACGGCGGCAACCGCCACGGCTTCCTCGCCTTCGCCGAGATCCACCCGGATTACTACCAGATCCCGGTGGCCGACCGTCAGGCGCTTCTGGAAGAGGAACGTCTGGCCGCGGAGGCCGAAGAGGCCGAGGAAAACCGCTCGCGCTCGCGCCGGTCGCGGTCGCGCTCCGGGTCCTCGCGCTCGGGCGGGCAGCAGGCCCGGGCCGAGAAGACGGCGGGCCATGATGCCGTCGTGCGCTCGGAAGACATTCCGGGCATGGCGGTGATCGACGAGGCGGCGCCGGGCGAAGAGGCCGGGGCGCTTGAACCCGTGATCGCCGAGGCCGGAAGCTTCGATGCGGTGCCGGAACCGGCTGTTGCCCCCGAAGAGGGCGTGGCCGAGGCGGAGGCCGAGATCGTCGAGGCGGGCGAGGCCGAAGAGGCCGAGGCCCCGCACGAGGTCGAGGAAGAGCACGACCACGACCATGAGCATGACCACGATCACCATGTCCATCCCGTCGATGACGAGATCGAATCGGTGGCCGAGGAGGACGTGGCCGAGGAAATCCATGCGCCCCGTCGCCCGCGCGCGCGGCGCTACAAGATTCAGGAAGTGATCAAGGTCCGGCAGATCATGCTGGTGCAGGTGGTCAAGGAAGAACGCGGCAACAAGGGCGCGGCGCTGACCACTTACCTGTCGCTTGCCGGTCGCTACTGCGTTCTGATGCCGAACACGGCGCGGGGCGGTGGCATTTCGCGCAAGATCACCAATGCGGCCGACCGCAAGAAGCTGAAGGAAATCGCCTCGGAAATGGAGGTGCCGCAGGGCGCCGGGCTGATCATCCGCACCGCGGGCAGCCAGCGCACCCGCACCGAGATCCGCCGCGACTATGAATATCTGATGCGGCTGTGGGAACAGATCCGCGAGCTGACCCTCAAATCGATCGCCCCGGCGCCGATTTACGAGGAAGGCGATCTGATCAAGCGCTCGATCCGCGATCTGTATTCGAAGGACATCGACGAGGTTCTGGTCGAGGGCGAGCGCGGCTATCGCGTCGCCAAGGACTTCATGAAGATGATCATGCCGTCCCACGCGAAGAACGTGAAGCATTACAACGAGCAGCTGCCGCTGTTCGCGCGCTTCCAGGTCGAAAGCTATCTGGCCTCGATGTTCAACCCGGTGGTGCAGCTGAAATCGGGCGGCTATATCGTCATCGGCGTGACCGAGGCGCTGGTCGCCATCGACGTCAACTCGGGCCGGGCCACCAAGGAAGGCTCGATCGAGGAGACCGCGCTCAAGACCAACCTTGAGGCCGCCGAGGAGATCAGCCGTCAGCTGCGGTTGCGCGATCTGGCCGGTCTGATCGTCATCGACTTCATCGACATGGAAGAGCGGAAGAACAACGCCGCCGTCGAGAAGCGTCTGAAAGAGAAGCTGAAAACCGACCGCGCGCGGATTCAGGTGGGGCGGATCTCGGGCTTCGGCCTGATGGAGATGTCGCGTCAGCGGCTGCGTCCGGGGATGCTGGAATCGACCACGCAGCCCTGCCCGCATTGCCATGGCACCGGGCTGATCCGGTCCGATGACAGTCTGGCGCTGCAGGTTCTGCGCGCGATCGAGGAAGAGGGCACCCGGAAACGGAGCCGCGAGGTGCTGGTGAAATGCCCGGTCGCCGTCGCCAACTATCTGATGAACGCCAAGCGCGAACATATCGCTTCGATCGAGGCGCGCTATGGCATGGCGGTGCGGATCGAGGCTGATCCGACGCTGGTCAGCCCCGATTTCAGCATCGAGAAGTTCAAGACCGCGACCCGGATCGTGCCCGAGGTGCATAGCGCCGTCGTGCATGCCAGCGCCGAGCTGATGGCCGAGATCGACGAGGAAGAGATCGTCGAGGAGGAAGAGGACGAGGTCGAAGAGGCCGCGCCCGCGGTGGCTGCGGCCGCGACGGGCGAACCCGGCGAAGGCGCGCCGAAGAAGAAGAAACGGCGTCGGCGGCGGCGGAAGAAAAACGGCGCTCCGGGCGGGACCGATCTGGCGGCCGAGGGCGACGAGGGAGATGAGGGCGAGGACGACGGCGAGGACGAGGGCGACGATGCCTCGGACGAGGATGCCGCCGAAGACGCCGCCCGCGCCGCGGCGGCGGCCGAGCTGGCCGAGGTGAGCCTGCCGATTCTGGACGCCGAAGCGTCGGCGCCCGTGGCCGAGGCGGTTGCCGAAGCGGAAGCCGCGCCCGAAGCGCCGGCGCCGAAGGCGAGCCGGTCGCGGTCGCGCACCAGCAAGGCGAAGAAGGAGGCCGAGGTTGTCGAGGGCGCGGAAGCGCCGGTGAAGAAGACCCGGACCCGCACGACCTCGAAGGCGAAGAAGGAAGCCGAGGCGGCCGCCGCGGCGGCGGCTGCGGCCGCAGCGGAAGCGGAAGCCCCCGTTGCCGAGGCTGCGCCCGCGCCGGTTGCCGAAGCCGAGGCTGCCGAAGCCCCGGCCCCGGTCGAGGCGGTGGTCGAAGCCGCGCCGGGTGTCGAGGCCGCGCCCGAGCCGGTCGTCGAAACTGCGCCCGCGCCGGTGGCGGATGTGGCCCCCGAGGCTGCGCCCGAACCCGAGGCCGAACCCGAGGCTGGGTCTGAACCCGAAGCCGAGACGGATCCGGGCACGCCCGAGGATCCGAAGCCGAAGAAACGCGGCTGGTGGTCGCTGGGCTGAGCCCCGCAGACCGGAAAACCGAAACGCCGGGCCCTGGCCCGGCGTTTTGCTGTGTCGCTCAGCTTTCGGGATCGGGCCGGTCCGGGCCGCGCGCGACGGTGTAGATCAGCACGCCCGCGACCTCCCGGGCCGCGACAAGGGAATGGCCGGATTGGGCGCAGAAATGCGGCACGTCGATCCAGCTGGCGCGGTCGGTCGCCTGCATCTCGACCACGGCGCCTTCGGGCAGGCCGCGCAGGGCCTTGGCCAGCCGCAACACCGGCAGCGGGCACAAAAGGCCGCGCAGATCGAGCGAAAGGGCAGGGGCTGTCGTCATGGGGCGGGCGTAACGCCCGGGCGCGGCCCTGTCCACGGCAATGTGAGCCGTGCCCCGGTGACGCCGGGCCGCAGCCCTGCTAGAAAGGCGCATGACGCCGACTGACCTTCTCTTCGACGCGGGCTTCCTGACCGCCGCCGCCACCGCCTTTCTGGCCGGAGTGCTGTCGTTTCTCAGCCCCTGCGTGCTGCCGATCGTGCCGCCCTATCTGGCCTATATGGGCGGGGTGACGGTCAGCGACATGGGCGCGGGCCGCCCCGCCGCGCGCGGGCCGGTGCTGCTGGCGGCGCTGTTCTTCGTGCTTGGCCTGTCGACCGTGTTCCTGATGATGGGGCTGGGGGCCTCGGCGCTGGGGCAGGCTTTGGGCGCGTGGAAGGACACTCTCGCCAAGGTCTCGGGCCTTGTGGTGATGATCTTCGGCGCGCATTTCATCGGCGTCTATCGAATCGGCTTTCTCGACCGCGAGATGCGCTTTGACACCGGCGATCAGGGCGGCTCGGCGCTTGGCGCCTATCTGCTGGGCCTGGCCTTCGCCTTCGGCTGGACGCCCTGCCTTGGCCCGGTTCTGGGCACGATCGCCTCGATGGCGATGGCCGAGGGCACGATCGGCCGCGGCATGGGCCTTTTGTCCGCCTATGCCGCCGGGCTGGGCCTGCCCTTCCTGATCGTGGCCGCCTTCTTTCCCAGCCTCGGCGGGGCGTTGGCCTTCATGCGCCGCAACATGGGCCGGATCGAGAAGATCTCGGGCCTGCTGCTCTGGACGATCGGGCTGATGATGCTGACCGGGCAGCTCTCGGATCTGTCGTTCTGGCTGCTTGACACCTTCCCGGCGCTGGCGGAGCTGGGCTGATCCCGGCGGGTTCCCGCGGGCGTTTCGTGGTATACAGGAACTTGCTTTGACCCGATCTGCGCCCCGCGCTATAGGGGCGGCAACGGGCCAGATGGCCTTTGGGGGTGCTCCTTGATCCGCTTCATCCTGTCTTCGCTCGGGGGGGTCTTCTCCTGGATCGTCACCGCGCTGTTCTTTGTCGCGCTGACCATCGGCGGCATCTTCTACATGTATTCGCGCAACCTGCCGAGCCATGAGCAGCTGGCGCAATACACGCCGAAGACGATCAGCCGGATCTATTCGGGCGAGGGCCGATTGATCGACGAATTCGCCCAGGAACGCCGGATTTTCGTGCCGATCCAGGACATTCCCGACATCGTCAAGGAAGCCTTCGTCTCGGCCGAGGATCAGAACTTCTACATCCACAAGGGCTATGACGCGCAGGGCATGGTGGCCGCGCTTTACGCCGCGGTGAAATCGGGCGGGCGCGACATGCGCGGGGCCTCGACGATCACGCAGCAGGTGATGAAGAACTTCCTGCTCGACGGCTCGCGCTCGGCCGAGCGCAAGATCAAGGAGCTGATCCTCGCCTCGCGCGTCGAACAGGCCTTGTCCAAGGATCGGATCCTTGAGCTTTATCTGAACGAGATCTTCCTCGGGCAGAATTCCTATGGCGTCGCCGCCGCGGCCCAGACCTATTTCAACAAGCCGCTGACCGCGCTGACCATTTCCGAGGCCGCCTATCTGGCGGCGCTGCCTAAGAAACCGGCCGAGCTGCATCCGGTGCGCAACTACGAAGAGGCGCGGCTGCGGCGCAACTACGTGCTGCGGCGGTTGTTCGAGGACGGTCACATCACGAAAGCGCAGATGGAGGCCGAACAGGCGACCGAGCTGCGGTCCGTGCAGCGCGGCGATTACGAGACCTTCCGTCAGGCGCTGCCGCCGCGCGACTATTTCACCGACGAGATCCGTCGGCAGCTGTCGAAAAGCTTCGGACAGGATGAATTCTTCGGCGGCGGTCTGACGATCCGGGCGACGGTGGACCCGAAGCTGCAGCGGCAGGCGGCAAAGGCGCTGCAGGAGGCTTTGGAGAAATACGACCGCGGTCAGGGCGTCTGGCGCGGCACCGGGGTGCGGATTGCCGCCGACAAGCTGGGCGACGCGGCGGGCTGGCGCGCGGCGCTGGCCGCGGTGCCGACCGACAAGGCGCCGCGCGATGTTGAAGGCTGGCATGTGGCGGTGGTGCTGGAGCTGACCGACAAGGAGGCCCGCATCGGCATCGAGGGGGTGGACGAAGACGCGGACGGCCACTGGATCCCGGCCAATGACGTGACCTGGGCGCGCAAGCGGCTGGCGGATGGCAAGCTGGGGCCGCGGGCGAAACGGGCCTCGGATCTGGTCGATGTCGGCGATGTCGTGCTGGTGCGGGCGGTGACGAAGGACGAGGACGGCAGTTTCCTGCGCTGGTCGCTGCGGCAGGTGCCGGTGGTCGGCGGGGCCTTTGTCGCGATGGACGTGCATACCGGGCGCGTGCTGGCGATGCAGGGCGGCTTTTCCTATCAGGCCTCGGTCTTCAACCGCGCGACGCAGGCGATGCGGCAGCCCGGCTCGAACTTCAAGCCCTTCGTCTATGCGGCGGCGCTCGACAGCGGCTTCAGCCCGGAAACGATCGTCGTCGATGCGCCGATCGAGGTGGACACGCCGCAGGGCCTGTGGCGGCCGAAGAACGCCTCGAACAAATATTACGGGCCGACGCCGTTGCGCACGGGGCTTGAGCAGAGCCGGAACCTGATGACGGTGCGGATCGCGCAGGAAGTCGGCATGGATGTGGTGGCGGGCTATGCCGAACGCTTCGGGGTCTATGATCCGATGGGGCAGTTCCTGGCCAATTCGCTCGGCTCGCAGGAAACCACGATGTACAAGCTGATCTCGGCCTATGCGATGTTCGCCAATGGCGGGCAGCGGGTGGAGCCGACGCTGGTCGACCGGGTGCAGGACCGCTGGGGGCGGACGATCTATCGCCATGACGCGACGACGACCTGCCCGGATTGCGGCAATCCCGACCTGTCCGCGGGGCTGGGGCCGCGGGTGCGCTCGGACCGGGAACAGGTGATCAATGCGATCACCGCCTATCAGATGATCTCGCTGATGGAAGGCGCGGTGAAGCGCGGCACCGGGACCGGGGTCAACCTGCCGGTGCCGGTGGCGGGCAAGACCGGGACGACGAATGACGCGAAAGACGTGTGGTTCACCGGCTTCACCTCGAACATCGTGGCCTCGTGCTACATGGGCTATGACCAGCCGCGCACGTTGGGGCCGGGGGCTTACGGCGGCACGCTTTGCGTGCCGGTGTTCAACGAGTTCATGCAGGAAGCGGTGAAGGATTACGGCGGCGCGGCCTTCAAGGTGCCGCCGGGGGGCTATTGGCAGAAATACAACCGCTTCACCGGCGAGAAGCTGCCCGATGACGCCACCGGCGATTTCGTGCAGGCGGAATATCTGCGCGAGGGCCAGGAGATGCGCTCGCTTGGGCAGATCGTCGATGGCGGCTTTGCGATGGGCGAGAACCTGCCGCTGTTCGCGCAGGGCGAGACCGACACCGACACGACGGCGGTGACGACCTCGACCGGGGAACAGCGGGTGATCCCGAAGAAGGCGACCTTCGGATCCCTGTCCGCGGGCGGTCTTTACTAAGGGATTTCGCCGAGGCGATGCCTCGGCGACCCGCCGGGGGCCCCCGGGACCCCCGGGATCTTTGGCCCCAGGTGAAAGCCGCCCGGGCCGCCGGTGATCCGGGGCCCCGCATGCGCGCCCCGGCTTTTTCTTGGCGCAAATACGCCGGGGGTGCGGGGCCGCGCCCGGGTCGCCGCGCCTGCGCGGCGAAATTCCTCTCCGCCATCGGCCGATCCGTGCGGCGCTCTGCGCGCCGTTGCCGCCCTTGGCGGAGGCCAAGCCGAAAAAGGGGCCCCGCAGGGCCCCAGGTTTCGCGACGATGCGAAGGGAGGTCAGTGACCATAGACCGCGCGATGCGCGAGGTCTTCGGCATCTTGCGGCGAAATCCCCAGATCGCGGCTCAGCCGCGGGCTCAGCCGGGCGATCTCGTCGCGGGTGCGGCGATAGCGGGCGTGACGTTCGGCAGAAGCGATCAGGCGGGAGAGGAGGCGTTTCATCTTTCAGGTCCAGGTGGTCAGTTTTCTTGACCGGAAGATGCGCTTTTCGGGCATCTCCCGCAACCGACGTTCCGGCAATGCCGCGATGCGGCACCTGCAACGGTTGTCTGCGCCGCACCCCCGCCATGCAAAAGGGGCAGCCCTGCGGCTGCCCCCTGAAACGGTCCGGATCTTGCGATCAGATCAGCTTGCCCATCGCCACGGCGGTATCCGACATGCGGTTCGAGAAGCCCCATTCGTTGTCGTACCAGGTCAGGATGCGCACCATCGTGCCGTCCATCACCTTGGTCTGATCCATGTGGAAGACCGAGGAATGCGGGTCGTGGTTGAAGTCCGACGAGACATTCGGCTGGTCGGTGAAGCCGAGCACGCCTTTGAGCGGGCCATTGGCGGCGGCGCGGATCGCGTCATTCACCTCGGCGACGGTGGTGGCGCGCTTGGCTTCGAACACGAGATCGACGACCGAGACATTCGGCGTCGGCACGCGGATGGCGACGCCGTCAAGCTTGCCCTTGAGTTCCGGCAGCACGAGGCCGACGGCCTTGGCGGCGCCGGTCGAGGTCGGGATCATGCTCAGCGCGGCGGCGCGGGCGCGGTAGAGATCCTTGTGCATCGTGTCGAGCGTCGGCTGGTCGCCGGTGTAGCTGTGGATCGTCGTCATGAAGCCCTTTTCGATGCCGATCGCATCGTTGAGGACCTTGGCCACCGGCGAGAGGCAGTTCGTGGTGCAGGACGCGTTCGAAACGATGATGTCATCTTTCGTCAGCGTGTCGTGGTTGACGCCGAAGACGATGGTCTTGTCGGCATTGTCGCCCGGCGCCGAGATCAGCACGCGTTTCGAGCCGTTTTGCAGGTGGGCGGCGCATTTTTCCTTGGAGGTGAAGATGCCGGTGCATTCCATCGCCACATCGACATTGCCCCAGGGCAGTTCGGCCGGGTTGCGGATCGCGGTGACCTTGATCGGGCCGCGGCCGACGTCGATCCAGTCTTCGCCGGTCGTCACCGTGGCCGGGAAACGGCCGTGAACGCTGTCGAACCGCAGCAGGTGGGCGTTGGTTTCCACCGGGCCGAGATCGTTGATCGCCACGACTTCAATATCGGTCCGCCCCGATTCGATGATCGCGCGCAGCACGTTGCGCCCGATGCGTCCGAATCCGTTGATCGCCACCTTCACCGCCATCTCAGCCTCCTTTGGCTCGGTCCTCAAGTCGCCGCTACCTTGGTCAAGATGCAGGAAAGGTCAACAGCAGAAACCAGTTCCGACACAATTTCGACCGGGGAAACCGCGCTTGCGGCGCCGTTCGCGCTCGCGCCAGCGCTAACGCCAGAAGGCGATCCAGTCGATCAGCAGAAAGGTCTTGCGGGCCAGGAACAGAAATCCCGCGCCTTGCGCGAAAACCGCATCGGCCAGGAAAGCCAGAGCCAGAACCAGCCCCAGCCGGATCGCGATGGTATTGGTCATCTGCCGCCCCCGCTGTCAGGACGGGGGCCGCTGCCCCGCCGCGCGCAGGATAGAGGAGGCCGCGGCCGGGGTGAAGCCCGACCGGGCGCGGGCGGGCCGGGTTACTCCGAATCCTCGGCGACGAGGAAGATCTCGCCCTTTGACTCGAGGTCGCGGATCGCGTTGACGATTTCGTTCATCGCCTCCTCGACGTCCTTTTCCTTGACCTTGCCAAGGTTTGCCATCTCGTCGCGCAGGTTCTGCGCCATCCGTTGCGACATGTTCGCCAGGATGAATTCGGCCGATTTCGCCGCGTCGCCCTTGGCCCCCGCCAGCGCCAGAATAAGCTTGGCCTGATCGACGGCGCGCAGGATTTTCGGGATGTCGCGCGGCTCGATCCGGGCATGGATGTTGGTGAAGGTGAAGATCGCCTTGCGCACCTGTTCGGCAAATTCCTTGTCGTCTTCCTCGAGGCCCTTGAGCACGGAATCGCGGGTGACGGCGGGCGAGAAGTTGAGGATGGCGCCGACGCGTTCGACCGGGCCGGTTTCAAAGGCCTTGACCGGGGCGGCATCCAGCTGATCGGCGAGCGCCGCGCCGATGCGCTGCACGGTTTCGGGCGCGACATTGCCGGTCAGCGAGACGGCATAGGTCAGCCGCCGCGCCCGGTCCGCGGGCATCTTGCCCAAGAGTTCCGCCGATTTCGACACCGAGAGTTTCGAGAGCATCACCGCCCCCACCTCGATGCTTTCTTCCAGAAGCACCGGCAGCAGCACATCGGCCGAAAGCCCCGTCACCCGTTCCCAGGGATCGGCGCGCGAAGTGCCCGTGGCCATGCGCCGGATCCGCGTCGCGGCCGAGGCCGAGAGCTGACCGTCGAGCAGCTTCAGGGCGCCATCCAGCCCGCCGGGGAAGGCCAGGCCGACGGCTTCCAGTTCGGTGCAGAATTCCTGCACCACCTGATGCAGCGTGTCGCGATCGATCAGCCGCATCTGCGCGATCGATTCGGCCAGCTGCGTCTGCTGGTCGTCCGACAGCTCCATCAAGGGCAGCTTCTGCCCCTCCGACGACAAGAGCCGCACGATGATCGCAGCCTTTTGCCGCCGCGTCAGGGTCGGTCGGGGCGGCTGACCGGGCATGGCCAGCTGCCCGAGCGGCGATCTGGGGGTGATGGCGTTCACGAGCGTCTCCGATCCGTCTTGTCCGGAGAGCTTCGCAGCAAGCGGTTAAACCGCGGTTAGCAACGCCCGGGCGGGGACGAAAAACCCGCCCGGGCATTTGTTCCGTGCCGTCGCTTCCGCGCCGAAAACGGACCTTTTGCGGTTTGCGCTTTGTCGCTTACGCGCCGAAAACGCGGGCAAAAATCGTGTCGACGTGCTTGGTGTGATAGCCCAGATCGAATTTCTCCTCGATCTCGGCGGGGCTGAGCGCGGCGGTCACTTCCGGGTCGGCCAGAAGCTCGGTCTTGAAATCCGCGCCCTGTTCCCAGACCTTCATCGCGTTCCGCTGCACCAGCCGGTAGCTGTCCTCGCGCGAGACACCGGCCTGCGTCAGCGCCAGAAGCACCCGCTGGCTCATCACCAGACCTTTGAACTTGTTCATGTTCTTGAGCATGTTCTCGGGATAGATCACGAGGTTCTCGATCACGCCCGCCAGCCGGTTCAGCGCGAAATCGAGCGTGATCGTCGCATCCGGGCCGATGCCGCGTTCGACCGAGGAATGCGAGATGTCGCGCTCATGCCAAAGCGCCACATTCTCCATCGCCGGCACGACGCACATCCGCACCAGACGCGCCAGCCCGGTCAGGTTTTCCGTCAGAACCGGGTTGCGCTTGTGCGGCATCGCCGAGGAGCCCTTTTGCCCCTTGGAGAAAAACTCTTCCGCTTCAAGCACTTCGGTGCGCTGCATGTGGCGGATTTCAATGGCGCAATTCTCGATCGAGGAGGCGATGACGCCCAGCGTCGCAAAGAACATCGCATGGCGGTCGCGCGGAATGACCTGGGTCGAGATCGGTTCCGGGATCAGGCCCAACTGCGCACAGACATGTTCCTCGACCCGCGGATCGATATTGGCAAAGGTGCCGACGGCGCCCGAAATCGCCCCCGTCGCCACTTCGGCGCGGGCGTTGACCAGACGCGCCCGGTTGCGGTCCATCTCGGCGTAAAACCGCGCGAAGGTCAGCCCCATCGTGGTGGGTTCGGCGTGGATGCCGTGGCTCCGCCCGATGCGGACGGTGTCCTTGTGCTCATAGGCGCGCTTTTTCAGCGCCGCCAGAACCCGGTCCATGTCCTTCAGAAGAATGTCGGCCGCCCGCACCAGCTGGATGTTCAGCGTGGTATCCAGAACGTCCGACGAGGTCATGCCCTGATGGACGAACCGCGCATCATCCGAGCCGATATGCTCGGCCAGATGGGTCAGAAACGCGATCACGTCATGTTTCGTCACCGCCTCGATCTCGTCGATGCGGGCGACGTCGAATTCGACGTCTTTCGCACGCCAGACCGCCTCGGCATTGGCCTTGGGGATCACGCCAAGGGCGGCCTGCGCGTCGCAGGCATGGGCCTCGATCTCGTACCAGATCTTGAATTTCGTGGCGGGTTCCCAGATGTCGACCATCTCTTTGCGGGCATAGCGCGGGATCATGGGCAGGCCTCCTGCTTGTGACGGGGTTGCCGGGTGCATAGACTGAGACCCTGTTTGGGGCAAGGCAAAGGGCGGGTCAGGATGCCGCAATTGAACGATTTCACCGGCCACTGGACGCTTTCGCGCCAGATCCTGCAGGCAAACGGCCCCGAGGGGCGGTTCACCGGCCAGGCGGTCTTCACCCCCGAGGGCGCCGGGCTGCGCTATCACGAGGCGGGGCAGCTCGTGCTCGCGGGCGAGGCGGCGATGCGGGCCGAACGCGACTATCTTTGGCAGGCCGAGGGCGGGCAGATCGTCGTGCGGTTCGAAGATGGCCGCGACTTTCACCGCTTCGACCCCCGCCTGGCCGAGGCCGCGCATTGGTGCGACCCGGATGATTACCGCGTCCGCTATGATTTCGCGCGCTGGCCGGACTGGTCTTCGGAATGGCGGGTCACGGGGCCGCGCAAGGATTACGTAATGATCTCGCGCTACACTCGGGGCTGAGGGGCGACCCTCCTTTGCCGCCCGGCGAAGTCCCCCCGGAATGCTCCGGCCCGAAGCTGACGGGGTTTGCGTCTTCTCCGGCTTCGGGATCCGGCCTCCGGGGGGAGGTGCGGCGCGAAATCCCCCGGCCTGCAGCCAAATCGCGCGTTGCAAAGCTTGTAACCGTCTTGAAAACCTGCAAATCAGGGACAGAAATAGCGGGGGACGGAATGCGAGGGAGGCGCCATGACGAAGCGTGAGGCCGCGGGGCCAGGCCCGGGGCGGCTGCGTCATCTGGGGCCGCTGATCATCGGCTTTTCGCTCCTTGGACTGGGGCTGTTTGCGCTTCATCATCTGCTCAAGCCGGTCGATTTCGCCGATGTGATCGCGCAGATGCGCGCCACCCCGATCGAGACGCTCGCCATTGCCCTTGGCGCCACCGCGCTCGGCTATGGGGCGCTGATCGGCTATGATTTCTGGGCGCTGCAATATCTGGAAAAGAAACTGCCGCTGCGGGTCGTGGCGCTTGGCGGCTTTCTGGGCTATGCCTTTGGCAACACGATCGGAATTTCGGTCCTCTCGGGCGGGGCCGTGCGCTACCGGATCTATTCCGCCTTCGGGCTGAACGCCTTCGAAGTGGCGGCGCTGGCCTCTTACATCGCGCTGGCCATGGGCACCGGGCTGTCGCTGGTGGGGGTCTTTGCGCTCGCCGCGCATCCTTCGGCGCTCAGCGGGCTTTTGCCGCTTTCGGAAACCACGATCCGGCTGCTGGCGCTGACCGGGGGCCTTGGCACGCTGGGCCTGCTTTACGCGCTGGGGATTTCCGGCCGGGTGCTGCGCATCGGCCGCTTCGACATCGCCATGCCGCGCCCGCGCATCCTGACCGGGCAGATGATCATCGCGCTTTTCGACAGCTCGATGGCGGCGCTGACGCTTTACGTGCTTTTGCCCGCGGGCGCCCCGGATTTCGTCACCTTCCTCGCCATCTATGCCACCGCGACGATGATCGGCGTGATCACCCATGTTCCCGGCGGCGTCGGCGTCTTCGAGACCGTCGTCATCGCCGCCATGCCCAAGGGCACCCCGGTCGGAGAGGTCGCCGCGGCGCTGTTGATGTTCCGCATGATCTATTACCTGCTGCCCTTCGCGCTGGCCTTCGTGATCGTGTCGCTGAACGAGGCCCGCCTTGCAGGCGGTTGGGCGCGCAGGCTTTTTGGCGACATCTCGGAACCGATGCGGCCCGCCTTCAAGGCCATCGCGGGGATGGTGCCCTGGCTTTCCGGCGCCTGGGCCTTCGGCTTTGGCGCCTATCTGATGGCGGTCTCGATCCTGCCCACGGTGCGGCCCCTGCATGATCCCGACGACCTGGTGGGGCTGATCCTGCTCGAGGGCGGCTCGCTGGTTTCGGCCGTGACCGGCGTCGTGCTGGTGATCCTGTCGCACGGGCTGATCCGCCGCGTCACCGGCGCCTTCTGGCTGACGCTTCTGACGCTGGGGGGCGGCATCGCCGCGGTGATGCTGCGCAGCTTCGACATCGAAAGCGCGGCGCTTCTGACCCTTGGCGCGCTTGCGCTCTGGCCGTTTCGGGGCGAGTTCTACCGTCAGGCCAAGATCACCGAGGGCGTTCTTGGCCCGGCCTGGATCGCGCTGGTCACCATCGTCATCGCCTCGGTGGCGCTGTTCTTCGTCTTCATCCATGCCGCGACGCCCTATTCGCACATGTTCTGGTTCGACTTCGCCCAGGACGCCAGCGCGCCGCGGTCGCTGCGCGCAGGCGTCACCGGCTCGGCGGTGCTGGTGATCTTCACCATCTTCCTCGCGCTGAAACCCTCGTCGAAACGGCGTCCGCAGACGATGGCGCAGGCGCTGCGGCTGGCGGGCGAGATCGTCGCCAGCCAATCCGACCCGCAGGCCTGTCTGGCGCTTTCGGGCGACAAGGAATTCCGCTTTGCCGACAGCGGCACCGCCTTTCTGATGTTTGCCCGCCGCCGCAAATCCTGGGTCTGCATGGGCGATCCGGTCGGCGATGCGCGCTATTTTGACGATCTCGGCTGGGGTTTCGTCGAGGCGGCGCAGCAGGCCAATTGCCGTCCGGTCTTTTACGAGCTCTCCGAACGGCACGTGCCCTTCATGATCGAAATGGGTCTGGCCGCGCATCGGATGGGCGAGGAAGCGGTGGTGAACCTGACCAAGGCCTCGCTGTCGGGCACGCGGCTTGCGGGGCTGCGCACGGCTTACGAACAGGCCCGGCGCGAGGGGCTGCGCTTCAAGGTGCTTGCCCCGCCGCATGCGCCGGAACTGATCGCAGCCTTGAAGCCGATCTCGGAAAGCTTCCTCAAGCATCGGATCGGACAGGAAAAACGCTTCTCGGTCGGGCGGTTCGATGCGGCCTATCTGAACCGGTTTCCGCTGGCGGTGATGTGGCGCGGGGGCGAACCCGTGGCCTTTGCCGCGCTGCTGGCACCCGGGGCGGGCAAGCGCGTCGCCATCGACGTGATGCGCTACCGGCCCGAAGATGCGCCCGCGCTGATCGGCTTCATGTTCTTCGCGCTGATCGATCACTACAAGACCGCGGGGGCGAGCGAGCTCAGCCTCGGGCTTGCGCCGCTCTCGGGTCTGGGCGCGCGGCGCACGGCGCGGCTTTGGGACCGGTTCGGGCCGCTGATGTTCCGCCACGGCGGTGCCTTCCGCAGCTTCGACGATCTGCGCGCCTACAAGGCGCAGTTCGGCCCGGAATGGCGGCCGCGCTACATCGCCCTGCCGGTCGGCGTCTCGCCGATGGTGGCGATGGCCGATGTGGCGGGGCTGATCGCGGCCGGTCGGCGCGGGCTCTTGCGGCGCAACCCGGGCTGATCAGGCGTCATAGCCCTGCATCAGCCGCAGCCGCAACCAGGCATTGTCCGAGGCGATCATGCCCGGGATCAACAGCGCATCCAGCGCCCACCACAGCGCGACGAAGGCCAGCGGCAGATAGCCCACCAGCAGCACCGTCAGCGCCGAGCCGATGCCGAACAGCACCAGCATCAAAAGCCCCGAGACCCAGCGCCCCAGATAGAACCGGTGCACGCCGAAGAAGCCAAGGAAAAACCACAAGAGATAGGCGACAAGGGCCGAGCGGCTCTCGTTGGCGACGCGTTGTTCGATGTAAAGCGCACGGGTGTCGTTCATGTGAACCTCCTTCACATGGGTCACATATGGGAAGGCCCGGTTCGCAATCAAGACCGCCGCGGCTCAGCGGGCGTAAACGGCGGTCCAGAAGGTGGTCTTGCCGTCGGCGGCGGTGGCGGTGCCGATGCCGAAATCGCGCAGGGACGGGATCGTGATATTGGCGCGGTGCTTCGGCGAGGCGCTCCACTGTTCCAGCGTGCCGTTCAGCTCGAACCGCCCGGCGGCGATGTTTTCGGCAATGGTTTGCGGCCGGTAGCCCATCTGCCGGGCGCGCGCCATCGGCCCGGTGGTGGCGCTGCCCGCATGGGTCATCGTGCCCCGGTTGGCCATGTCGCAGGCATGGGCGGCGGCGACGCGGTCCAGCACCGGATCAGAGCGCATCGGCGCAAGGCCCGCCTGCGCGCGGGTCGCATTGGTGACGGCAAGCCCGGTCGCGGCCATCGCCGCGCTGGTGGCGGGGCAGCTGGCCCGCCCGGCGGCGGCCACGGCGACATCGCCATGCCCGTCGGTCCAGACCACCCGGCCCGGCAGGCGCGGCCCGGCGGCAGCGCCCGGCGCGGGCGGCGGCGCGGTGGGGGCGGCGGCGCAGGCGGCAAGGCACAGCAGGGCAAGGACTGCGGCGGGGCGGGCAAGCATGGCGATCTCCGTCGGACTGAACAGAGGGCCATCCTAAGCCACGCGCCCGGGGGATCAAACGCCGAACTGCGCGCAATAAGACGCAAAACTGCGTCACTGCGCGGGATCATGCCTGCGGGCTCCGCAAAAGGGCAAGGCCCCGCCGGGGCTCTTGCCCGCGGCGTCCCACTCAGCCCGCCGGCACCGGCGGCACGGCGGCGGCCGGCATGCCCGCGTTCATTTCCAGCTGCAGCCGCAGCCGCTGCTGCGCGGTGTTGTCGGTGATCATGCCGGGGATCAGGAAGGCATCGACGATCATCCAGATCGCGACGACAAGCAGGAAGGCAAAGCCGACGTAGAAGATCGCGGTCAGCCAGCCGAGGATCATCAGCACCAGCATGATCGCGCCGGAGCCGGATTTTCCAAGGTAAAAGCGGTGCACCCCGAAGCCGCCCAGAAAGAACCAGAGCAGATAGGCCACGAGGGTCGATTTCTTGTCATTCGCCAGGCGTTGCTCGACGAGCATCAGCTGTTCGGTCGTAAGAGTCATTTTGGGCCTCAAAAAGTGAATCAACGCTGCCAGTGGAGCAGCGTCTTTCCGAAACACAAGAAAAAACTGTCACGGAATTTTGAAGTTCCCGTCATGGTGGGCCCCGGTCCGGCCGGTGCGGGGCGTCACGACCGTTCGACCACGCCGAACCAGCCCTTGCCGGTCCAGGTCTCGAAGCCCTCGGTGCGGTGAAATCCCATCAGGCCGCCGCCCGGGGCGGACCAGCCCTTGGCCTGACCCGCGGGCAGGGCGATCTGCGTCACCCGTTCGGACCCCGGGCCGCGGGCGGCCAGAACCCTTCCCGCCGCATCGACCAGATAGCCGCGCATCTCGCCGTCATCGGCGCAAAACCGCAGGCTTTTCAGCACCGCTTCGGCCTGCGGCGCCCAGTCGAACTGGGTCACCAGAAGCCCGATCACCGCCCCGGTCCGCGCCCCTCCGGCGCGGACGGGCGTGGCCCAGGCCATCGTCGCCCGTCCGCCCAGATGCGCCGAAATCTCGACATCGCCCGCCACGAACCCGTCCCCGTCGCGCAATGCCATCGCGGGGGAAAACCAATGCGCCCCAGAGACTTGCGCCCCCGTCACCGGAAAGCGGCCGGGCCGCCCGTTGGCCAGAACCCGGCCGTCGGGCGCCACCAGCCAGATATCGGAATAGACCGTATAGGCATCAAGGATCACGCCCAGCCGCTGCCCGGCGCGGCGCAGCCGCTCGCGGTCCTGATCCTGCGCGGCGGCGACCAGATCGGCATCGGTCGCCCACCAGCGCACGTCGCAGGAGCGTTCATAAAGATTGCGGTCGATCAGATCGACGGCGTTGAACGCGCAATCGACAAGCCGCGTGCCGGTCGCCGCGATCGAGAGCTGCGACACCATCTGTTCCAGCCCCGAGAGCCGCGCCTTCAGCGTCTCGCCCAGCTGGTTCGCGATCTCGCCGATCTGCCCCGAGACCTTGCGCACCTCCTCGGCCACCAGCGCGAAGCCCGCACCCTGCTGGCCCACCCGCGCCGCCTCGATCCGGGCGTTCAGGCCCAGCACGTTCATCTGCCGGGTGATCTGCGCGATCCGGTCCACCGTGACGCCGGTGATCTCGGAAGCATCCCGCGTTTCCGAAGCGATCGAGGCAAGGGTTGGGGCAGTGGTCATGGTTCCTCGAAGATGTTGTGGTTCGCTGCAGTTAGGCGCCGCATCCTTAATCCCGGGTGAATCCTGTCCGGCCGCGGAACGGCGCTGCCAAAATGTCGCAGAATCGAAACAGGCGACCCGGGGGGCCGCCTGTCTGGGCATCTTGCCTGCGAAACGGGCAGAGGAAGATCAGGCCTTGGCCAGATTGCGCAGCACGTAATGCAGCACGCCGCCGTTCTTCAGATATTCGATCTCGACCTCGGTATCGATCCGGCTCTTGATCATGATCTTGGTCAGCGTGCCGTCCTTGCGCAGGATCGTGCAGGGCACGAGCGAGAGCGGCTTGATCTCGCCTTCAAGGCCCTCGATCGTCACCACCTCGTCGCCGGTCAGGCCCAGCGACTTGCGGTTTTGACCCTCGGTGAATTCGAAGGGAATGACGCCCATGCCGATCAGGTTCGAGCGGTGGATGCGCTCGAAGCTTTCCGCGATCACCGCCTTGACGCCCAGCAGGTTGGTGCCCTTGGCCGCCCAGTCGCGGCTTGACCCCGCGCCGTATTCGATGCCGCCAAAGATCACCAGCGGGATATTCGCCGCCTGATAGGCCATCGAGGCGTCATAGATCGAGGTTTGCACCCCGTCCGGCCCCTTGGTGTAGCCGCCTTCGACGCCCGCGAGCATCTCGTTCTTGATGCGGATATTGGCAAAGGTGCCACGCATCATCACTTCGTGGTTGCCGCGGCGCGAACCGTAGCTGTTGAAATCCTGCGGGGCGACGCCGCGCTCGGTCAGGTATTTGCCTGCGGGCGTCGAGGGCTTGAACGAGCCCGCCGGGCTGATGTGGTCGGTGGTGATCATGTCGCCCAGAACCGCCAGCACATGCGCGCCGACGACGTTCGAGATCACGCCCGGTTCCTTGGCCATGCCGCGGAAATAGGGCGGGTTCTGGATATAGGTCGAGGCGGCGGGCCAGTCATAGGTCTCGCCCGTCGTGGTCTTCACGCCCTGCCAGTTCGCGTCGCCCTTGAAGACATCGGCGTATTTCGCCAGGAACGCCTCGCGCGTCACGCATTTTTCCACCAGTTCGGCGATTTCGGCGTCCGACGGCCAGATGTCTTTCAGGAACACCGGCTTGCCCTCGGGCGTGGTGGCGATGGCTTCGGTGGTCAGGTCGATGTTCATGTCGCCCGCGATCGCATAGGCCACGACCAAGGGCGGCGAGGCGAGGAAGTTCGCCCGCACATCCGGGCTGATCCGGCCTTCGAAGTTGCGGTTGCCCGAAAGGACGGCCGCGGCGACAAGGTCGTTCTCGTTGATGGCTTTCGAGATTTCCGGCGTGCCCAAGGGGCCCGAGTTGCCGATGCAGGTGGTGCAGCCAAAGCCCACGATGTTGAAGCCAAGCGCGTCGAGGTCTTCCTGCAGGTTGGCGGCTTTCAGATATTCCTCAACCACTTGCGACCCGGGGGCGAGCGAGGTCTTGACCCACGGTTTCGCCTTCAGCCCCAGCGCCCGGGCCTTGCGGGCGACAAGCCCCGCGCCGATCAGCACATAGGGGTTCGAGGTGTTGGTGCAGGACGTGATCGAGGCGATCACCACCGAGCCATCGCCGACGGTATAGTCCTTGCCATCGACCGACACGGTCTTGACCGCCGTCTCCGCCGCGCCCTTGGCGGTGCGGTAATCGGCGACGACCTTGGCGAAGGTCGATTTCGCATCGGTCAGCGGCAGATAATCCTGCGGCCGTTTCGGCCCCGAGATCGCCGGAACGATGCTGGACATGTCCAGTTCCAGCGTCGAGGAATAGATCGGCGCGTAATCCGCCCCGCGCCAGAAGCCGTTTTCTTTCGCATAGGCCTCGACCAGCGCGATGCGGTCCTCGGACCGGCCGGTCTGGCGCAGGTAGCGCAGGGTTTCGTCGTCGATCGGGAAGAAGCCGCAGGTGGCGCCATATTCCGGGGCCATGTTGGCGATGGTCGAACGCTGCGCCAGCGGCAGCTTGTCAAGGCCTTCGCCCCAGAATTCGACGAATTTGCCCACAACGCCGTGCTTGCGCAGCATCTGCACGACTTTCAGCACCAGGTCGGTGCCGGTGCAGCCCTCGCGCAGCGCGCCGGTCAGCTTGAAGCCGACGACCTCGGGGATCAGCATCGAGACGGGCTGACCCAGCATCGCGGCTTCCGCCTCGATCCCGCCGACGCCCCAGCCCAGCACGGCCATGCCGTTGACCATCGTCGTGTGGCTGTCGGTGCCCACCAGCGTATCGGGGTAAGCCACCAGATCGCCGTTCTGGTCGGTGTCGGTCCAGACCGTCTGCGCCAGATATTCCACGTTCACCTGATGGCAGATGCCGGTTCCGGGCGGCACGACGCGGAAGTTCTCGAACGCGCCCTGACCCCATTTCAGGAACTGGTAGCGCTCCATGTTGCGTTCATATTCCAGCTCCACGTTGCGCTGGAACGCCCGCGGCGTGCCGAATTCGTCGATCATCACCGAATGGTCGATGACCAGATCGACCGGGACGAGCGGGTTGATCTTTTTCGCGTCGCCACCCAGCGCCTTGATGCCGTCGCGCATCGCGGCCAGGTCAACGACCGCCGGAACGCCGGTGAAATCCTGCATCAGCACGCGCGCCGGGCGATAGGCGATTTCGCGCGGGTTCTTGCCGCCCAGTTTCGCCCAGTCGCCAAAGGCCTTGATATCCTCTACCGAGACCGAAAAGCCGCCGTCTTCAAAGCGCAGCAGGTTTTCCAGCACCACCTTGAGCGCGGCGGGCAGGCGCGAGAAATCGCCCAGACCCGCGGCCTCGGCGGCCGGGATCGAATAATAGGCGTAGCTCTGTGCGCCGACCTGAAGCTGGCGACGGGTCTTGGCGGTATCCTTGCCGGTGACGACGGTCATCTGGGTGGGCCTCCCATGGCTGAAAGAATGCGTTATCGCGTGTTTGCCCGATGCGGCGGAGTCGTTCAAGGGGGGCTCTGCATTTTTGTATACCATTGCACACCGATTTTGCCGCAGCCGCCGCGACGCTGCGTCGCACTGCAACCGGCAGGCATCATCGCAAAACCTTGATTGGCCCTGCGCGCGGCGCCGGTTTAGGAGGGGGGCTGCAGTAAGAGCGAGGCATCATGGCACGCGCGACCCTTCAGCGCCGGGATTGAAGGCATGATCCTGTCGGGCTTTCTTGCCGTTGCTCCCATGGTGGCATGGGGGCAGGCAGGACCGACGGGGGGCTTTGGCGCAGGCCCGGCCGGGGCCGCAAGCCCCTATGGCGGTGCCTTTCTCGGCGGCTCCGGCCCGGCGCCCTTGCCGCCCGCGCAGGCGGGCGATGGCCGTCTGGTCCAGGCCGAGCTTTCGGCCCCCGCGCCCGGATCGCTGCCGGGGGCCTCGCTGGTCGAGACGCTGAACCGGGCGCTGGAACGCGCGATCGGGCAGACGGGGGCAAAACCGCAGACGAATGCGCTGATCGCGCCCGCGGCGGCGCCCGCGCCCTCGCCGGTGGTGGTCGAGCTTTTCACCTCGCAGGGCTGTTCGGCCTGTCCGCCCGCCGATGCGGCGCTGGCCAAGGTGGCGGCGCGGCCCGATGTGCTCGCCCTGTCGCTGCATGTCGATTACTGGGATTATCTGGGCTGGGAAGATCCCTTTGCCCAGCCCGCCTTCACCGCGCGGCAAAAGGCCTATGCCCGTGCCGCCGGTCTGCGCACGCTTTACACGCCGCAGGTGATCGTAGCGGGCACGCAATCGCTGGTCTCGCCCGCCGATCCCGAGCTGGACGCCGCCATCGCCACGGCCGCCGCCGTGCCGCCGGTCGTCGCGATGACGGTCAGCCGCGGTGCCGAGCCGGGGCAGTTCGCCATCGATCTGTCGGCGCCCCGTCCGCTCAAGCAGAAATCCGTGGTGCAGATCGTGCGCTACGTGCCGCAGGCCCGGGTCGAGATCCTGCGCGGCGAAAACGCCGGTCAGGTGCTGGATTTCGCCAATGTGGTGACGGCCTGGCATGCGGTCGCCGATTGGGACGGCAAGACCCCGGTGCGGCTGAATGCGAAGATCGAGGGCGAGGATCCGGCGGTGGTGATCGTGCAGACCGCGTTGCCGGGCAAGACCGTGCCGCTGCCGGGCGCGATTCTGGCGGCGGGCTGGCTGCGCTGAGCGGCCGCCCTACAGGTTCTTCCAGCGCCGGTGAATCCAGAACCATTGCCCGGGATGGGCGCGCACCCGCGCCTCCAGCCGGTCGTTGAACTCCTGACACATCGCCTCGGGCGTGGCGGGCGGGATCGGGTCTTCGACCTCGATCACGAAGCTGAAGCCGTCGGGCTGACGGGTGGCGAAGATCGGGATCAGCGGCACGTCGTAACGCAGCGCGATATCCGCCGCGGAAAGCGCGGTGCGGGCCTTGCGGCCGAAAAAGGTCAGATCGGCGCCGGAACTCAGATATTGATCGATCGCCAGGCCGATCATCCCGCCGTCTTGCAAAAAGCGCATCATCTGCGCCATGCCGCGGCGGTTGCGCGGGAACAGCGGCTTGGCGATGCGCTCGATCGCGGCGATGTAGCGGGTGTTGAAGGCGCGGTTGTCCATCGGCCGGTAAAGCGCGCCCATCCGGTAGCCGCGCCCGACCAGCCCGCCGCGAAAGACATCGTAATTGCCGAAATGCCCCGAGACGAGGACGACGCCCTTGCCCTCGGCGTTGCGCTGTTCCAACAGCGCCGCGCCGGGGCCGGTGAGCGGCAGATCGCGGCAGCGCGCGACGAAGTCCGGCCCCGAAAAGATCTCGGCCAGCGTCCGGCCGACATTGTCGGGCACGGCGCGGACCAGACGCTCGACCTCGGCTGCGGGCAGATCGGGCAGGGCGATGGCCAGATTGGCGCGGATGCGCTTGCGCCAGCCCGCCAAGGGCGCCACCACCTCGGCAAAGAACCGCCCCGAGAGCGCGACGCGCGGCCGATAGGGCAGAAGCCCCAGCACCCGGACCGTCGCGCCAAAGGCCTGCGCCGAAAGCAGATCGCGCAGCCGTTGCCGGGGAAAGCCGTCGTCTTCGGACATCTTCGTCACTCGTTGCTTGCGGGGGCGCGGGCCTCTGCCCGCTCGCGCGACCAGACATAGACACCCGCCGCCGCGATCACAAGGGCGCCGATAACCGTATAGAAATCCGGGAGTTGCGCGAAGAACGCCCAGCCCCAGAGCCCCGAGAAGATCAGATCGGAATAGCCGAAAGGCGCGATCGAGCCGGCCTCGGCCTTGCGAAAGGCAACGATCAGCGCGGCTTGCCCCACGGCGCCCAGCGCGCCGACGGCCAAAAACAGCGGCAGGTCAATGGGCGCCACCTCCTGCCAGAAGAAGGGCAGCGCCAGCGAGGACAGCCCGGTGCCGACCATCGCCGACCACAGGACCGAGGTGGCGGTGGAATCGAACCGCACCACCCGCGTCAACAGCGCGCCGCCCGCATAGGTGAAACAGGCCAGAAGCGCCAGGATCGCCGCCGGATGCATCACGCCCGCGCCCGGGCGCAGCACGATCAGCGCGCCGGTGAAGGCCGCGACGATGCCGATGATCCGCCCCGCGCCCAGTTTCTCGCCCAGAAACAGCGCGGCGCCCAGCGTGATCAGCACCGGCGAGAGCGCCCCCAGCGCCGCCGCATCGGCCAGCCCGATATAACGGATCGCGATGAAGAAGAGCGCCACCGTGCCCATCTGGAAACAGCCGCGCAGGAATTGCAGCCCCGGCTGCTGCGAGCGCACGAGCGTCGCCAGCTTGCCGCGAAAGAGCAGCGTCACCAGCGCCAGATTGACCGCGAACCGCGCCCAGACCACCATCGCAGGCGGGTAATCCTGCGCCAGTTTCTTCGCCGCCACATCCATCAGCCCGAAAAGCATCAGCGCCAGCAGGAAAAGCCCGATGCCCTGCGCCGTGGCCTTGGCCTTCGCCTCGGCCGCCAGCCGAACGGAGGAGGGGGCCGTCTCCGGCCCCCCCGCTTGTCCCGTCGCCGTGTCGCGCAGATCGCTCACAGCAGGCTCTTGACCTTGGCGGCGATCGCCTCGGGGGTGATCCCGAATTCGGCGTAAAGCCGTTCCGCCGGGGCCGAGGCGCCAAAGCCCTCCATGCCGACGAAGCCCGCCTTGCGCTCCATCCCGCGCTCGCCCAGAAGCCAGCGGTCCCAGGGCTGCCGGATCGCCGCCTCGACCGCGACGCGCACGCCGCCCGCGGGCAGGATGCGCTTGCGGTAAGCCTCGTCCTGGGCCGCGAAAAGCTCCATGCAGGGCATCGAGACGACCCGGGTGCCGATCGCTTCGGCCTGCAACAGCGCACGGGCCTTCAGCGCGATCTCGACCTCGGAGCCGGTCGCCATCAGGATCGCCTGGCGCTTGCCCTCGGCCTCGGCGATGACATAGGCGCCCTTGGCGGTCAGGTTCTTCGCCTCGTGCTTGGTGCGCAGCGTGGGCAGGTTCTGCCGCGACAGCGCCAGCACCGAGGGCGTGCGTTCCGACGACAGCGCCAGTTCCCAGGCTTCGGCGGTCTCGATCACATCGGCGGGGCGGAAGGTCCAGGTGTTCGGCGTCGCCCGGCAGATCGCCAGATGCTCGACCGGCTGGTGCGTCGGGCCGTCCTCGCCCAGACCGATGCTGTCATGGGTCATGACGTAAACGGTGGGCACGCCCATCAGCGACGAGAGCCGCATCGCGCCGCGCGCATAATCGGTGAAGCAGAAGAAGGTGCCGCCATAGGGCCGCACGCCGCCATGCAGCCACATGCCGTTCATCGCCGCCGCCATCGCATGTTCGCGAATGCCGTAGCGCATGTAGCGGCCCTTGTGGTTGCCGGGCATGAAATCCTCGATATCCGAGGTTTTCGTCAGGTTCGAGCCGGTCAGGTCGGCCGAGCCGCCGATGGTTTCGGGCACCACCGGGTTGACCGCGGCCAGCACCATTTCGCTGGCCTTGCGGGTGGCAACCTTCGGCGCGGCTTCCGATTGCGCCTTCTTGAAGGCGCGAATGGCGCCCGCCAGTTTCGGCGCGACACCGCGGGCCATCTGGCGTTCGAATTCGGCGCGCTTGCCCGCGGGCAGGGCGGCCAGACGGGCCTCCCATTCGGCGCGTTCCGCGGCGCCCTTGGCGCCGATCGCTTCCCATTCCGCCTTGATCTCGGCCGGGATCACGAAGGGACCATGCTCCCAGCCGTAAGCCTCGCGGGTCAGCTTGATTTCGGCATCGCCCAGCGGCGCGCCGTGCACCGCATAGCTGTCGGCCTTGTTCGGGCTGCCGAAACCGATCAGCGTCTTGCAATCGACCAGCACCGGACGCTTGGCCTTTTTCGCCGCCGTCAGCGCGCGGTCGATGTCTTCGGCGTCATGGCCGTCGCAGGACAGCACATCCCAGCCCGAGGCGGCAAAGCGCGCCTTCTGGTCGGTCACGTCGGAGACCGTCACCCGGCCGTCGATGGTGATGTTGTTGTTGTCCCAAAGCACGATCAGGTTATCAAGCTCCTGCTTGCCCGCCAGACCGATGGCCTCCTGGCTGATGCCCTCCATCAGACAGCCGTCGCCCGCGATGACCCAGATCTTGTGATCGACCAGCTTCTTGCCGAACCGCGCCGCCATGGATTTTTCCGCAATCGCCATGCCGACGGCGGTCGAGATCCCCTGACCCAGCGGGCCGGTGGTGGTCTCGACCCCCTCCAGATGGCCATATTCCGGGTGCCCCGCCATCCGCGCGCCCCATTGGCGGAAGTTCTTCACCTCGTCGAGCGTCGCCTGTTCATAGCCGGTCAGGTGCAACAGCGCATAAAGCAGCATCGAGCCATGGCCCGCCGACAGCACGAACCGGTCACGATCCGCCCAGTTCGGCGCTTTCGCGTCGAATTTCAGGTGGTTGCGGAACAGAACCGTGGCGACATCGGCCATGCCCATCGGCATGCCGGGGTGGCCCGAATTGGCCGCCTGCACGGCATCGATCGCCAGCACGCGGATCGCGGTGGCAAGCTTCCAGTGATCGGGGGTCTTGGCCCGCAGAGCGGCGAGATCCATGAGGGTGCGTCCTTTGTTGCGCCGAAATCTTCGGTGACGGTGATAACAGGGATCGGGGCAGATTCAAGCTTGGCTCCCAAGTGCTTGATGCAAAAAGGTGGGAGGAGCGCGACGCAGCGGCTAGAATGGGGCGGGACACCGGGCGGATGCGATTCGCCGCGGCGCCTTTTCGCACCGCGCGGGCGCCCCGGGCCGGGCCGGAGTGTTGACGGTGGCGACCGGATGAACGAGACGAACGACAAGAACGAAGACCAAGGGCAGTTAGCGAGGATGGCATGACCGAACTGGCCGAATATGAGCGCCGCATCGCCTTTGCGCTGGAACGCATCGGGCGCGGCGTCGAGACGCTGGGCGATCTGCGCGCGGCGGCTCTGGCCGCGCAGGCGGCGGCGCCTGCGCCGGAACCCGATCCCGTGGCGCCGGTCGATCTGGCGCCCGTCGACACCGGGCCTTCGGCCGAGGTGCTGGCGCTGCAGGCGGAACTGGAGGCCGAACGGGCGGCCAGCGCGCAGCTGACCGAACGGGTTCTGGCGATCCGCGAAAAGCAGGAAACCATGCTGGCCGCGCTGGAAAAGCGGCTCAGCCAGGCGACGCGGGCGCTCGAGGCGGTGCAGGTCGAGGCGAACCGGCTGAAGCGGGCGAACAACGACCTGATCGAGGTGAACCGGCAGCTGATCGACGGGGCAGGGCGGATCGATCCCGCCCTGGTCAACCTGTCGATGCAGGCCGAGCTGGAGGCGCTGCGGGCGGCCCGGGCCTGGGAGGCCTCGGAGCTGTCGGATATCGTCACCGGGCTGGCCCCGATCGTGGCGGCGCATGTGAAGGGACAACCGGCGGGGGGATCGGACAATGGCTGAGTTGCGCATCACCATCGGCGGGCGCGATTTCGACGTGGCCTGTCAGGAGGGCGAGGAACAATATCTGCGCGCCGCGGCGGCGATGCTCGACAATGAGGCGCAGTCGCTCTCGCAGCAGCTGGGCCGGATTCCCGAGGCGCGGATGCTGCTGATGGCGGGGCTGATGCTGGCCGACAAGGCCGCCGGGGCCGAGGACAATGTCCGGGTGCTGAGCGCCCGGGTCGAGGCGCTCGAATCGCAGCTGGCGGCGGCAAAGGCGCATCCGGTCCGCATCGAGGTGCCGGTGGTGCCCGCGGCGGTGACCGAAACCCTGGCCGAGATCGCCGCCCGCGCCGAGGCGCTGGCCGACCGGGTCGAAGAGGCCGCGGCCGGCTGAGCCGGTGCCTCGCCCCGGAAAAAGGGGTGTGACGGCGGTCCCGTCACACCCCTTTTCGTTTCAGGCCCGTCCTTCGGGTCCGTCAGGTCAGGCGAAGCGCCACAGGAACACGCCCGACCAGAGCAGCGCCAGAATCGCCGTGGTCAGCAGATGCGAGGGCGGCGCGCTGCGCAGCACCGCCGCCCAGGCCCGGCGCAGCGACGGCGCAAGGCTCAGCGCGATGGGCGGCTCGGCGGGCATCGCGGCCGGATGAGGCGGCAGGGCGGCACGCGGCAGCGGGGCGAAGGCAAGGGCGGTACTCATGGCGGGCTCCTTTCCTTGGGGCACGGGAAGATCTTCCCTAAAATCTACCGCATAAGTCGTGTATATCAAGGGAATAATCACGCTCTATTTCATCGTGATTAAGCGGGAATCTTCTGCGCCGCGCCGCGCAAAACCAGGGGCCGACCCGAAGATCGACCCGCAAGGCATTGACGATATGGGGTAATCAGTCTTCGAGCAGCTTCGCCGCGGGATTGCCCGCCGCCAGCATGTCTTCCAGCGTCAGCGAGTCGATCAGCACCAGATAGGACCAGAACACCTCGGCAAAGACCTTGCGGATGCGGCAGGCGGCCTCGTCGTGGCAATCGTCGCAGGGCTGATAGGCGCTGCGCGACAGGCAGGGCAAGGGCGCGATCGGCCCGTCGATGCGGCGCACGAGTTCCGAAATCGACACGTCGCGCGGCGCCTTCAGCAGGCTGTAGCCGCCCGACCGGCCGCGGATCGAGGCCACGACCCCGGCCTTGCGCAGATCCAGCAGGATATGCTCCAGAAACCGCTTCGGCGTGCCGGACCGGGTGGCGATCTCCTCGATCGTCAGCGCCTGCGGGCTGTCGCGCCGGGCCTCGTCGGCCAGCTCCAGAAGCGCCTTGAGCGCGTATTTCATCTTCTGCGTGATCATGTCCCAGCCTTACGGGGGCGCGGGGCGTTTATCAATGTCGATCTTGTCGGGGTTTCGGGCATTTCGACCCGAAATCGGGGCCCCGTGGCGGCCCGGTCCGGTTGCGGCCGGGGCTGCCCCCCGACACTGCCCTCCGAAGCTGCGACGTTTCGACGCTTTTGCTGTTGCCGGGGCCGCGGTTCCGGCGTAGCCCGGTCGCGCCACCAAAGATGCGGATCGTCCCCATGACCCTTGCGGCTTTTTCCCTTGCGGTGCTGGCGCTGCTGCTGGCGCCGGGGCCGACGAACACGCTGATGGCGGTCGCGGGCGCCAGTCATGGCTTGGCCCGGGTCCTGCGGCTGGTTCCGGCGGAGCTGGCGGGCTATCTGCTCACGGTTGTGCCGCTGGCGCTGGCGGGGGCGGGGCTGATGGCCCGGGCGCCCGGGGCGGCGCTGCTGCTGAAGCTGGCGGCGGCGCTTTGGGTGATGGTGCTGGCGGTGCGGCTGTGGTGCTCGGCGGCGGCGGGGGCCGAGGGCTTCGCGATCGGCGCCGGGCGGATCTTCGTCACCACGGCACTCAACCCCAAGGCGCTGATCTTCGGCCTTGTGCTGCTGCCCGCGCCGAGCCCGGCCGAGATCGCGGCGCGGCTTCTTGTCTTTTGCGCGCTGGTCGTCGCGGTGGCGCTGCTCTGGGGCGGGTTCGGCGCGCTGTCGCATGCTCGGGCGGGTGAGGCGCGGGCGGGCGGGCTGCGCCGGATCGCTTCGGGCTGGCTGGCGCTGGTCTCGGTGTCGCTGCTTCTGGGGGCGCTGCGCGGCTGATCCGGGGGCCGTTAATCGCATGGAAAGCCTTCGCCTTTAGTCCTGAACCCCGACTGACACAGGAGACCGGGATGCCAAAGCCGCTTGTTCTTGCCGCGCGCCTGCTGACGCTTTGCGCGCTGGTTTCGGGCCTTGGGACCGCGCCGGTCGCGGCGCAGCAGGCCCCGGGCGGGGGCGATCTGGCCTTCGCGCAGGTGGCGCCGCTGGCCGGGCCCGCGGCGGCGCTTGGCACCGGCATGAACCTCGGGATCCGCGCCGCTTTCGAAGAGGCGAACCGGGCGGGCGGCGTGCTGGGGCGGAAGCTGCGGCTGGAGGCCTTTGACGACGGCTACGAGCCCGAAACCTCGGCCGAGCGCACCCGGGCGGTGATTGCGGGCAATGCCCATCTGGCGCTGATCGGGGCGGTGGGCACGCCGACCTCGCAGGCGACGCAGCCCTTGGCCGAGGCGGCGGGGCTGCCCTTCATCGGCCCCTTTACCGGCGCGGCCTTCCTGCGCGATCCGAAATTGCGCAATGTTTTCAACCTGCGCCCCTCCTATGGCGCCGAGGCCGAGGCCTGGGTGCAACATCTGGTCGAGACCCGGGCAAGCAGAAGATCGGCATTCCTTTATCAGGACGACAGTTTCGGCCGGGCCGGGCTTGCGGCGCTGGAGGCGGCGCTTGCGAAACGCGGGCTGCAGCTGACGGCGCGCGGTGCCTATGTGCGCAACACCCTGGCGGTGAAGACCGCGCTTCTGGGCCTGCGCCGCGCCGGGGTGGAGGCGGTGGTGCTCGTCGGCGCCTACAAGCCGGTGGCCGAATTCGCCCGCGTCGCCCATCGCATCGGCTATCGCCCCGAGATGGTCAACATCTCCTTTGTCGGCACCGATGCGCTTCTGGCCGAACTCGGCGCCGAGGGCGCGGGGGTGGTGATTTCGCAGGTCGTGCCCTATCCGTTCGACACCGACATTCCGGTGGTGGCGCGCTATCAGGCGGCGCTCGCGGCGCTGGATCCGGCGGCGAACGGCGGCTTCGTCTCCTTCGAGGGCTATCTGACCGGCCGTCTGGCGCTGGCGGCGCTGGCCGCGGCGGGGCCGAACCCGACCCGTTCCAGCTATCTGACGGCGCTGCAAGATCTGCGCGACGTCGATCTGGACGGGCTGCAGTTGCAGTTCGGTCCGGGCGACAATCAGGGTCTGGATCAGGTGTTCCTGACAGAGATCTCTCCGGCGGGGACGATTGCCGAACTCACGCCCGCGGCGACCCCCGTGCCCGCGCCCGGGACCGGCGGCTGAGCGGCCCGGGGGAATGCGCATGACCCGTCTTACCCGCCTTTTCGCCAGCGTCGGCGCGAAGATCGTCGGCATCGTTCTGGCGCTTTTGACGCTGACCGCGCTGGCGGTCGGCATCAGCCTCGATGTCTTTCGCGACACCGACACCGTCGTCCGCGATCTGACCGAGCAGGAGGTGCCGGAGCTGCGCCAGACCATGGCGCTTTCGGGCGCGACCGGGGATCTGGCGCAGGCGATGGTCGACATTCTTTCGGCCGGAACGCCCGGGGATCTGCAGGCGGCGCGACAGCACCTGCAGCGGACGCTGGCCGGGCTTGACGCCGCGCTGCGCGACGCCCCCGCGGGGCTGCGCGAGGCGGTCGGCACGATCGGCGCGCGGGCGGGCGATCTGGTCGATGCCCGGCAGCAGGGCTTTGCCGCGCTGGCCGAGACGGATGCGGCGGTGGCGGGCATCTTCGAGGTGAACACCCGCATTTCCGAACGGCTGGTCGAGATCGGCGACGATGCCTATTTCAACATGGTGATGGGCGGCGAGGCGGCCTCGGGCCGGGTGAAGACCACGCTGGAAGATCTGGTCGACCGCGATTTCGCCCGGCTCAGCGATGCGCTGGCCTTGCGGGTCGAGGTGAACGTGCTGCGCGGCGCGGCGTTGGCGATGGTGCCGGGGCTCGATGTCGCCGGTCAGGCGATCGTGCGCGACAGCGTGGCCGCCGGCGAAAGCCGGATGCAGGACAAGATCGTCGCCATCGAGCCGACGGGCCCGCTGGCGCCGCTGCGCGCCGATCTGGCCCGTCTGGCCGGTCTGGCCCGCGATCTGGCGCGGCCCGGCAGCCGCGATGATCCGCAATTGCGTCAGCAGATTCAAAGCCTTGCGACAAAGGTCGATCTGGGGCTCGGCTCTGCCGTCGATGATCTGGCCTTCGCGCTGACGCTGAATGCGATCGAGGCGGGCAAGGCCAATGCGACGACGATCGACACGCTTCTGACCCGCGACGTGGCGCCGATGATCGAGGCGGCGCGGATCGAGGCGCGGGCGCGCGATCTGGTCGCCTCGGCGCTGCGGCTGGCGCTGAGCCGCAGTCTGGAAAGCTATGACCGCGAAAGCGCCGCGCTGGAGGCCGCGCGGGCGGTGGTGGCGGGGCAGATGGCGCAGCTGCCGCCGGATCTGCGGCCCTTGCTGCGCGATCTTCTGGACCGGACCGATCCGGCCAGGGGGCTGGCGCAGGCGCATCTGCGCGCGATCAAGGCGCGGGCCGCCGCCGAGACCGCCTTTGACGCCGCCAATGCGGCGATGGACACGATCACCACCGGGGCGGCGGCGGCGGCGGAAACGGTGCTCGGTCGGATCGACGGCACCAGCGGCGCGGTGCATGACCGCACCTCCGGGGCGATCGGCACGCTGCTGGCGCTGGCGGGGCTGAGCGCGATCTTCGGGCTTCTGGCACCGCTTCTGGCCTGGCTTGGCATCGTGCGGCCGCTGCAGCGGGTGACGCAGGCGACGGCGCGGCTGGCGGCGGGCGACACCGGCGCGGTGGACGGGCTGCGGCCGGGGGCGGGCGAAATCGGCGCGCTGGCCGGGGCGCTGACGGTGTTTCGCGACGCGCTGAACGACCGCACCCGGCGCATGCGCGAGGACATGGACCGGGCCGAGGCGGCGGCGGCGGCCGAGCGGGCGGCGCAACAGGCGGCGCTGGCGGCGGCCGAGGCCGAGCGCGACCGCGACCGGCAGGAGCAGGCCCGGCAGGAAGCCGAGCGGCAGGAGCGGCGGCGGCTGCGCGACGCGGCCGAGGCCGAGCGCGCGGCGCAGCTGCAGGAGCAGCAGCTGGTGGTGTCGCGGCTGGCCGAGGCGCTGCGGGCGATGTCGGCGGGCGATCTGACGGCGCGGATCGAGACCGCTTTCCCCGCGGCTTACGAGGGGCTGCGCAGCGATTTCAACCAGGCGGTGACGCGGATGGCCGAGCTGTTGAGCGAGATCGTCCGGGCCAGCGGTTCGGTGCAATCGGAGGCGCATCAGCTCGGCGCGGCCTCGGGCGAGCTGGGGCGGCGGACCGAGACGCAGGCGGCCTCGCTGGAGGAAACCGCGGCGGCGATGAACCAGATGGCGGCCTCGGTCGCGCAGGCGTTGCAGGGCGCGCGCGAGGCGGCGCGGGCGGTCGGCCAGACCCGCGAGACCACCGCCGCCGGGCGCGAGGTGGTGCGCCGCACGCTGCAGGCGATGACCGACATCGCGCAAAGCTCGGAGCAGATTTCCCGCATCACCAGTGTCATCGACGACATCGCCTTCCAGACCAATCTTCTGGCGCTGAATGCGGGCGTGGAAGCTGCGCGGGCGGGCGAGGCCGGGCGCGGTTTTGCCGTCGTCGCGTCAGAGGTGCGGGGGCTGGCGCAGCGGTCTTCCGAGGCCGCGCGCGAGATCGCCGGGCTGATCGCGACCTCGGTGCGGCAGGTCGGCGAGGGGGTGGAACTGGCCAGCGGCTCGGATGCGGCGCTTGGCCGGATCGAGGATCTGGTGTCGCGGCTCGATGCTTTGCTGGCCGCGATCGAGACCGGCGCGGGCGAGCAATCGGCGGGGATTTCGGAAATCACCGCGGCGGTGAACCAGCTTGATCAGGTCACCCAGCACAATGCGGCGATGTTCGAGGAAAACGCGGCCGCGACGCAGGCGCTGCTGGGCGAGGCGCAGACCTGCGGGAGCGTACGCGGTCTTCGCATGCAGGGCGCCACCGGCGCCGCCGTTGCGGCAGGCCGGCTGACAGGCCGGATCCGGCCGAGTTTTGCGCAAGATTATCAGGATCTTGCCCTTGTCCGCCGGGAGGGCGGGCATAGCTGATATGCAGGGCCGTTTCGATGGTTGCCCCGCCTTGCCCGGGCTGCTACGGGGGGCCGGTTGCAAGAAGGGGAAGCTCATGGAGAGCCGGGACGATCCGGTGGTCATCCGCCACCGCGAGCTGGAGCGTTACGCCAATGCGGCGCTCAAGGCGGGCAGGATCATGATGGAAAGCGGCGCCTCGGTCAGCGTCGTGCACCGCGGCATCACGATGATCGCGCGCGGCTTCGGCGTCGAGACGATCGGGCTGCGCTCGGGCTATACTTCGATCGCGATGACGGTGCATGTCGCCGATCAGACGATCACGCGGATGCTGCAGGTCGGGCGGCTGGGGGTGAACCACCGGCTGGATCTGGCGGTGCGCGAGCTTTGTTCGCGCGCCGAAAGGGGCGGCATGAGCGTCGAGGAGGTCGAGGCGGAACTGGCGCGTCTGGTGCGCGAGACGCCGCGGCATGCGGCCTGGTTCACCGCGCTGGCGGTGGGGCTGGCCTGCGCCTCCTTCGGGCGGCTTCTGGGCGTCGACTGGCTGGCCTTCGGGCCGGTCTGGCTGGCGGGGGCGATCGGGCAATACATCCGCCACCACCTGCTGCATCGCGGCGTGAACATCTTCATCGTCGCCGGGGCGATCGCCTTCCTGTCGGCGACGCTGGGCGGGCTGGGCGCGATCGCGCTGCAAAGCGGCACGGTGCAGCTGGCGATGATGGCTTCGATCCTGCTTCTGGTGCCGGGCGTGCCCTCGACCAATGCGCAGACCGACATCATGGACGGCTATCCGACGATGGGCAGCGCCCGCGCGGTCTGGGTGCTGATGATCATGCTTTTCGCCGCGACCGGGATCTGGTTTGCCGAGGAACTTCTGGGGATGAGGAGTTGATCATGTGGGATTTCCTGCCGCATCTGCTGCATCAGGCGCTGTTTGGCGCCGCCGCCGCCGCCGGTTTCGGCGTCTTGTTCAACTTCGGGCTGCGGGCGCTGCCCTGGTGCGCCGCGGCCGGGGCGCTGGCGCTGATGGTCCGCACCGGCGGGCTCGATCTCGCCTGGAGCCTCGAGGGGGCGACCTTTGCCGCCGCCATCGTCACCTCCTGCACGGTCTCCGCGCTGCGCGGCCAGCTGGGCCCGGCCTGCAACGCGGTGGCGCTGGCGGGCTGCATCCCGATGGTGCCGGGCGCCTTTTTCGGCGAGGCGCTGCTCGGGTTCTTTGCCCTGACCGCGCCCCATCCCGGCAATGCGGTCGAGATCTTCGTCTCGGCGGCCGAGCATATCATCCGCGTCATCTTCACCCTGGCGGCGATCGGCGCGGGTCTGGCGATCCCGGCGCAGCTGTTGCGAAATCAGGATTTCTGAGCCCGGGCGCTCAGTCTAGCCCCGGACAGACCAGCGGTCCGGGCGGGCCTGCGAAGATCAGGGTGTCGCGCCGCTGCCCGGTGCCGATCCCGGTTTCCAGCCGCAGCCCGGCCAGGGCAAGACCCAGATAGCGCCCGCGCAGCGGAACGTCGATCTGCTGCCAGGATCCGCTTTGGCGGCTGCGCAGCTTCTGGCCCGGCGGCGGGTTTCCGGCGGGCCAGGCGATCGCGCCCGGCCCGTCCTCTCCGGAGGCCAGCACTTTGCGCAGCTGCCGGGCAAAGGCCTGATATTCCGGCCCGGGGCGGCAGGTTTCGAAGCCGCGGAACAGATCGTCCAGAACCGGCACCGGCGCGGGCGGATCGGCCGGACCGGGGGAAAAGCGCAAAAGCGCCCCCTCGGCCGTGGCCAGAACCAGCTGACCCTGCCGGTCGCGCGCAAGAAAGGCGGCCGGGCGGTCCTGAAACCGCGGCGGGCAGTCCGGGTCGTTGCCGCGTTCCACCACCGCCAGGCCGATGCCGGGAAAGAGCACCTCATAGCGCTGATAGGCGCAGCGATCCTCGGCCGAGGCGGGGGGGGCGGGGCGGCGGCTGATGGCGCAATCGCCCGCAAAAAGCGTCTCGCCCCCGGCCGCGGTCAGGCTGCAGGCGCCCTGGTAATCGGTCGCAGTGCCCGGTTCGGCCGCGAAAGCCGCCGTGGCACAGCCCAGCCCGACCAGCGCCGCCAGAGCGGGGCCGGTCCAGCCAAGGACGCCAGGGGAAGGGCAAAACCACGTCACTGCAGGATCCTGACCGGCCACATCGGGGGCACCATCGCGGGCGAAGGTGAAGACGGCGCTAAGATCGCGCCGAATTTCCGGCGCATTTGAGCTTTCGACCGATCCGGGTTTGCGGCGGTGCGCGCACGTCCCTTCGGGGCGCGCACCGCCGGGTGAAGGGGGGGCGTGAGGGCACTCTCCCTTCGGGTATCTTGATTGACGGAAAAATCAACTCTCGCTAACGTTGTGTCGCGCGGAAAGGTGGCCCAAATGCGACGCCTTGCGGCTGAAAAGCGTCGCAATGGACCGGGGTCAGACCACTTTCCCGTGATCGGCACCCGCCGTTCCGCCTCCGTTCCAGCTCCGGCCCGGTCAGGCCTTGGCGGCTTCCAGCCAGCCCGCCGCCACCTGACGGCGATGCGCGGTCAGCGCGTTGCGCATCAGCATCGCCACCGTCACCGGCCCGACGCCGCCCGGAACCGGGGTGATCCAGCCCGCCACCTCGCGCACGGCCTCGGTGTCCACATCGCCCAGAATCCGCACCTTGCCCGCCGCATCGGTGACCTGATTGATCCCGATGTCGATCACCGCCGCGCCGGGCTTGATCATCTCCGGCCCGATCAGATGCGCCTTGCCGACGGCCACGATCACCACATCGGCACGCCGCGAATGCATCGCGACCGAGCGCGTCATGTGGTGGCACACCGTCACCGTCGCCCCCTCGGCCATCAGCAGGAAGGCGACGGGCTTGCCGACGATTTCCGAATGCCCGATCATCACCACTTCAAGCCCCGGCAAGGGCAGCCCGGTCGCGCGCACCATCTCCACCGCCGCCGCCGCGGTGCAGGGCGCGAGCGCGATGTCATTGTAAACGATATTGCCTATCGAAGCGGGGTTCATCCCCTCGACATCCTTCAGCGGATGGATCGCCGATTGCAGCGAGCGGACATGGATATGCGCGGGCACCGGGCGTTGCAGGATGATCCCCAGCACCGAGGGGTCATCGTTCAGCGCCGCGATCTTGCGCTTGCAGGCCTCCTGCGTCGCCGAGGCCTCCCAGACCACCTGTTCGAAGGGCAGACCGGCGGTCGCGGCGGCGCGGGCCTGATTGCGGACATAGACCTCGATCTCGGGCGAGGGGCCGATCGAGATCGACACCAGCCGCCCGACCGGATGGGTCTCTGCCGCCGCCTCCAGCTCGGCGCGGATCCCGGCCAAAAGGCGCTGCTGCACCGCCTTGCCGTCGATGATCCGGTGATCGCGTCTGTCGGCCATGGCGGGTTCCTTCCTTGCTGCGCGGCTTGGCCGATCCTTGCATGCCGCCGCCGCCGCCCGCGTTTCGGCGCCGACGCATCGGCGGAAAAAAGCGTCAGACCCCGGGCCCTTCGACGCGCAGGCTCGACCGGCCGCCGCCCTCCTTGCGCACGGCGATGCGGGTGGCGATGCGGGCCTGCATCGCCTCGACATGGCTGATCACCCCGACCTGCCGCCCCTGCGATTGCAGCGTCTCGAGCGCGTCGATCGCCAGATCAAGGCTGCCCGCATCCAGCGCGCCAAAGCCCTCGTCGATGAAAAGGGTGCCCGCGAAAGTGCCCTTGCCGCCCATCTGCGAGAGTGCCAGCGCCAGCGCCAGCGAGACCAGAAATCGCTCCCCGCCCGAGAGGCTGCGGGTGGCGCGGGCGGTGTCGCCCATGTCGCGGTCCTCGACTTGCAGGCTCAGTTCGGCGGCGCGGCGCAGCCGGTAGCGCGGGTTCAGATCGGCCAGATGGCGGTTGGCATGTTCGACCAGCACATCGAGCGTGATCGCCTGCGCGATCCGCGCAAAGCGGTCGCCCGAGCGCGCGCCGATCGCCTTGTTCACCGCCTCCCAGACCTCCAGCTCGGCCCGCGCGGCTTCGGTTTCCACAGCCAGACCGGCCAGCGCCGCCCGCGTCGCCGCATCGCGCGCAAGCTCGGCCGAGAGCTGCCCGATCTCTTGCGCGCGGCGCTCGGCCTCGGCCTCGAGCGCCGCAAGACGGGCCGAAAGCGCTTCGGGGTCTTCGGCGGGATTTCCTTGATCCTCAATCTCTTGCAGGTCGGTCTTGCGCGCGCCAAGGGCCGAGCGCGCCGCCGTCACCGCATCGTCACGCCCGCGCAGATCGGCCCGCAGGCGCTCGGCCGTGCCGGGCGGCAGGGCGATGAGCGCCGCAAGCTCTGCCGCGCTCATCGCGGCGGCCTCCAGCGCGGCGGCAAGGTCGGCTTCGGCCGCGCGCTGCGCGGTGGCGGCCTCGGAGGCCGCGCGGGCGGTTTCCGCCGCGCGGGCTTCGGCCGCGGCCAGCGCCGCCTGCGCCGTGGCCAGATCGGCGGCGGCGGCCTGTTGCGCCCGTTGCGCCGCCAGCCGCTGGTCGTTGAAGCGGCTGCGATGCAGGGCGGTGGGCTGCCCGTCCAGAAGCGGCGCCCGTTCGGCGCGCAGCGCCGCCCATGCGCCGTCCCGGTCCCGCGCCGCCTGCGCCGCGCTTTGGGCCTGCGCCGTCGCCGTCTCGCTGTCCCGTCGCGCCGCGGCCAGTTGCGGGGCCAGCGCGCTCAGCGCCTCCTGCGCCGCCTGCAGCCCCGTCCGCGCCGCCCCGACCGCCGAGACCGTCGCGGCAAGCCGTTCGGCCAGCCCGGGCGCGGCCGGGTCGTCTTCGCCCGCCCGTGCCAGCGCCGGGGCCAGCGCCAGCGCCAGCCCGTCGCGCCGGGCCGCGGCCTCGGTCCGGCGGGCCTCGGCCAGGGCTGCCTCCTGCGCGGTTTCGGCCTGCTGCACGGCCAGCCGCTCGCGCGTGCCGCGATGCGCCAAAAGCGCGCGGCGCAGGCGCTCGCGGTCGCGCTCGGCCTCGGTCAGGCGGGTGCGCAGCGCCGAAATCTCGGCCTGAGCGGCGGCTTCGGCGGTTTGCAGGGCGCAAAGCCGGTCCTGCGCCGCGGCAAGGGCGGTCGGGTCCGGGGTCCCGGGCAGCGCGGGGGCCAGCGGCCGGGCCGAGACGCGCGGCTGTGTGTCGCCCCAGGCCGCGCGGGCGGCTTCGGCGCGGGTTTGGGCGCGGCGCTGATCCTCGGCCGCCTGTGTGCCGCGGGCCTCGGCCGTCGCGCGGGCGCCCTGCGCGGCGGTCAGCGCGTCGCGCGCCGCCTGTGCCGCGCCGCGGGCGGCGGCTTGATCGGCGCGCAGCCGCTCGGCCAGATGCGCCAGCCCCGCCTCGGCCGGGGTCGGATGCTCAAGCGCGCCGCAGACCGGGCAGGGGCTGCCCGCGCTCAGCTGCGCCCGCAGGCTGCGGGCGGCGTCGGAAAGCGCCAGATCGGCCTGTTCAAGCGGCGCCGTCAGCGCGGCGATCTGCGTCTCGGCGCGGTCAAGGTCTTGTTTGGCAGCGCTTTCCTGCGCCCGTGCCAAGGCGGCCTCCGTGGCGGCCGCGGTGGCCGCCCGCTGCGCCGCCGCGCCCAGAGCCGCGGCTTCGGCGCCATCGCGCAGCGCCCGGGTCAGCTCGGCCAGATCGGTTTCGATCCGCGCCAGATCGGCGGTCCGGGCGGGGGGATGCGCGGCTTCAAGCGGCGCAAGCGCCTGCTGCAGCGCCGCCGCCGCTTTCGCCAGGGCGCTGTCGGCGGCCTGATCACGGGCCTCGGCCGCGGCGGCTGCGCGGGCCTCCTGCGCCAGCGCCTGCGCCCGGTCCTGCGCCGCCTGTGCCGCGGTCGCGGCCGCGGCTTGCGCCGCGCAGGCCGCGCGATGATCGGCCAGATCGCGGCGCAGCTGCGGCCAGTCATCGGCAAGCGGCGCCTGCGCGGCAAGCTCTGCCAGCCGCGCCTCGGCGGCCTGACGCGCCTGCTGCGCTCGGGTCTCGGCCGCGGCCAGATCGGCTTCGGCACGGCGGATCCCGGCGGCGGCGCGCGCGGTCTCGGCGGCGCGGGTCCGGGCGGCTTCCGCCTCGGTCGCCGCAGTCGCGATCTGCGCATCCAGCGCGGCGGCGCGGTCCCAGATCCGGCCGAAGGCCTTGAAGGCCTCTTCCGTTTCCGTCCCCGCCGCCGTCGCCCGGGCGGCGGCATCTGCGCGTGTCGCAAGCGCCTGCGCTGCCAGGCTGCGGGAAGCCGCGGCCGCTTCGGCGCCGCTTCGGGCCGCGTCCAGACGGGCGCGGGCCTCGGCGGCGGCTTGCCAGGGCAGATGCAGCGGCGCCGCCCGCTCCAGCCGGTCAAGCTGCGCTCGGGCCGGACCCGCTTCGGCCTGGAGCGCCTCGGCCCCGGCCAGCGCGGCGGCGGCGGCCTGCACCTGCCGGACCGCCTCTGCATGGCGGCGGTGCCGCGCCAGCGCCTCGCTCAGCCCGGCCCGTTCCGCCGTTGCCGCCGCCGTCGCCGCGGTCCGGGCGGCGATCTCTTCGGTCAGCGCCGCGCGGGCCGCGTCGTCCAGCAGCCGATGCTCGGCCGCGCGGGCCAGAAGCTGCGCATGTTCCGCCCGGGCCATCTCGGTGCGTTCATAGACCCGGATCGAGACCGCCCGGTAAAGCCCTGTTCCGGTGACCTTTTCCAGAAGCGTCGCGCGTTCCCCGGTGTCGGCGCGCAAGAAGGCGTCGAAATCGCCCTGCGCCAGAAGGACGGTGCGGCGGAATTCCTCGTAGGACAGGCCGGTCAGCGCCGCGACCTGTTCGCTGACCGCCTGGGTCTGCGCCGCCAGAACCTGCCCGTCCTCGGCCCGGGCCAGGCTGCGCGCCACCGTTTGCAGCTTGCCCTCGACCTTGTCGCGGGCCCGCCGCGCCTGCCAGCGCGCGATATACTCGAGCCCGTCGCGGCCGGCGAACCGCACCTCGGCCCAGCCCGTCGCCGCGCCCCGCCGCAAGATCGCGCGGCTGTCGGCGGCGCTGATCTCCTCGCCCGCGGCATCGGGCACCTTGTCGGACCGCGCCCCCGCCGAAAGCCGCGGCGCATCGCCGTAAAGCGCGAGGCACATTGCATCGAGGATCGAGGATTTGCCCGCCCCGGTTTCCCCGGTGATCGCGAAAAGCCCCGCGCCCGCCAGCGGCGCGGTGGTGAAATCGATGCGGAAGGGCGCCGCGAGGCTGGCGATGTTCTGCCCGGAAATCGACAGGATGCGCATGGGCTCAGACCTCGGACAGCGCGTCGCGGAAGGCGCTCAGATGGCGGGTCTCGGGCTCGGTGCCGTGCAGATCGCGAAAGGCCGCGGCAAACAGCGCCTCGGGCGTGGTCCGGGTCAGATCCTGCGGCGGGGCGGCCGCGGGGCGGGCGGTTTCGGGGCGGGTGATCGTCAGCCCGGCCAGCCGCAGGGGCAACGCCTCGAGCGCGGCATCAAGGGCCGCGGTGATCTCGGTCACCGGGCGGTCGGCCCGCAGCGCGAGATAGAGGAAGGGGCCCTCGGCGCGGGGGCGGTCGGGCAGGGCGAGCCGGTCGAGCGCGGCGAGGATCTCGGGCAGGGGGGCGGTTCCCTGCGCGGGCAGGCGCAGCATCGGCACCGGACGCGGCAGCGGGATATGGCGCGGCGCGGCGCCGCCTGCCAGATCAAGCAGCGTGACGCCGTGGTCATAGCCGATCTCGCTGGCCGAAAGCGGAAAGGGCGCGCCGGAATAGCGCACCCGCCCGCCGTCGAGCGATTGCGGCCTGTGCAGGTGACCGAGCGCGACATGGGCCAGCGCGGGGGGAAAGACATCGGGGGGCACGGCATGATCGCCGCCGATCAGGATGCGCCGCTCGGCGCCCGCGCTTTCCAGCCCGCCCGCGCAGGTCAGATGCGCCATCGCGATCAGCGGCAGCGTGCCCGCGATCGCTGCGGCGCGCGCGACCGTCTCGGCCAGCAGCGCCCGCAGCGCGGCGGTGACGGCGCCCTCGGTCCCCTCCTCGGCGCCCAGGCGCAGCCCCGGCAGATCGGCCTGACGCAGGAAGGGCAGCGCCAGAACCTGCGCGCGGATCTGCCCGGCCCGGTCGCGCAGCGGGATCAGATGGCGGTCAAGATCCATCCCCCCGGGGCCGCGGCTCAGCGTGCCAAGGACATGCACGCCCAGCTCGCGCAGCACCGCCTCGGGGGCTTCCAGCCGCTGCGCCGGGTCGTGATTGCCCGATGTCAGCACGATCTGCAGCCGCGGATTGGCCCGGACATAGCCCGCCAGCGCCGCGTAAAGCAGCCGCTGCGCCTCGCCCGAGGGGTTGAGCCCGTCAAACACATCCCCCGCCACCAGCAGCGCATCCACCTGTTCCGCCAGCAGGATTTCGCCCAGATCGGCCAGGAAGGCGCGGTGCTCGGCCTCGCGCGACCAGCCGTTCAGGGTCTGTCCGATATGCCAGTCGGCGGTGTGCAGGATGCGCATGGGGCTTTCGCGGTTGCGGTCGGGAACGGGGTGGGTTGGAGGGGGCAGGCGGGCCGGAACGGCGCCAGATTAGACCGCGCCGCCGCCAAGGGCCACCCGAAACGACCGCGCGGGCCGCGGGGCAAAAACGCAAGGCATCGTCTTGAAATGGCGTAAACAACCCCTTTATGAGACAGATATGCCCTGCCAACGTCCGGGGCCCGGCCCCGCGGCAGCCTGCTTGCGCGGACCGCCGGGGCCGGTGTCGCGACGGGCTCCTCCATGATTTCAAACCCGGAAAGGACAGCTGCGGGCGCATGATCGAAGAGAACCTGCTGCTGATCCTTGTGGCGCTGCCCTTTGCGGCGGCTTTGGCGACAAGCACGATGTCGCCGCGCGCGCATGACGCGGCGGCCTGGGTGTCGGGGCTGTTTCTGGCGGCGGGGGGCGTCGTGCTGGCGCTGTTGCACGGGGCGATCGGCGCGGGGCAGGTGGTGCGCGGCCAGATCGGCTGGGTGCCCGCGCTCGGGCTGGATCTGAGCTTCCGCATGGACGGTTTCGTCTGGCTCTTCGTCTCGCTGATCTTCGGCATCGGCAGTCTGGTGCTGATCTATGCGCGCTACTACCTGTCGAAAACCGATCCGGTGCCGCGGTTTTACGCCTTTCTGATGGCCTTCACCGGGGCCATGGTCGGCGTGGTGCTGTCGGGCAACATCCTGATGCTGGTGGTGTTCTGGGAGCTGACCTCGATCCTGTCCTTCCTCTTGATCGGCTATTGGCATCAGGGGCAGGCGGCGCGGGACGGGGCACGGATGGCGCTGATCGTCACCGGGGCGGGGGGGCTGTGCCTGCTGCTGGCGATGATCCTTCTGGGGCAGATCGTCGGCAGCCATGATCTGGACCGGGTTCTGGCTTCGGGCGATCTGGTGCGGGCGCATCCGCTTTATCCGCTGGTGCTGGGGCTGTTTCTGATCGGCTGTTTCACCAAATCGGCGCAGATGCCGTTTCATTTCTGGCTGCCCGGCGCGATGGCGGCGCCGACGCCGGTCTCGGCCTTTCTGCATTCGGCGACGATGGTGAAGGCGGGGGTGTTCCTGCTCGTGCGCTTCTCGCCGGTGCTGGGGCAGACCGATCTGTGGTTCCATCTGGTCACCGGGACCGGCATGGCAACCCTGGTCCTGGGCGCGTTCCTTGCGATCTTTCGACATGATCTCAAGGGGTTGCTGGCCTATTCGACGATCAGCCACCTGGGGCTGATCACCGCGCTGGCGGGGATCGGCAGCGATGGCGCCATTCTGGCGGCGATCTTTCATCTGCTCAATCACGCCGTCTTCAAGGCCTCGCTGTTCATGGCGGCGGGGATCATCGACCACGAGACCGGCACCCGCGACATGCGCCGTCTGGGCGGGCTGCGCCACGCGATGCCGGTGACGGCAAGCCTGGCCATCGTCGCCTCGGCTGCGATGGCGGGGGTGCCGCTGCTCAACGGCTTTTTGTCCAAGGAGATGTTCTTTGCCGCCGCGGCGGATTGGAACAACGGCAGCTGGCTGGACAATGCGCTGCCCTATTGGGCGGTGCTGGCGGGGGCCTTTTCCGTCGCCTATTCGCTGCGTTTCATCGCCAGCGTCTTCTTTGGCCCCGTCGCCACCGACCTGCCGCGCAGCCCGCACGAGCCGCCCGCGCTGATGCGCCGCCCGGTCGAGGCGCTGGTGCTGATCTGTCTTCTTGTCGGCATCCTGCCCGGTCTGACGCTAGGCCCGGTGCTGCATCTGGCGGCGGTTTCGGTGCTGGGGCCGGATCTGCCCTATACCGACATCGCGCTGTGGCACGGGCTGACGCTGCCGCTCGCGATGAGCTGCGTCGCGCTGGTGGCGGGGGTGGGGCTGCATGCGCTGTTTCACGCCGCGATCGCGCGCGGGCCCGAGGGGCCGCCGCTCTTGCACCGGCTGCGGGCGCAGAAGCTTTTCGAGCGCACGATGTTCCTTTTGACCTGGACCTTGCCGCGGCTGGGGCTGCGGCTTTTCGGGACGGAACGGCTGCAACCGCAGCTGCGGCTGATCGTGCTTCTGGCGCTGGCGGCGGCGGCGGTGCCGCTCTGGGGCGTGCTGGCGCCCGCGGCAGATCCGCTTTCGGTGCCGCTGAACCCGGCCTTTGCGGCGATGTGGGCGGCGGGGGCGGCCTGTGCCCTGGGGGCGGCGGCGCTGGCGAAATACCACCGCTTCGCCGCGGTGATCCTGCTTGGCGGTGCGGGGGCGGTGACCTGCCTGACCTTTGCCTGGCTGTCGGCGCCCGATCTGGCGGTGACGCAGCTGCTGGTCGAGATCGTCACCACCGTGCTGTTGCTGCTGGGCCTGCGCTGGCTGCCGAAACGGCGCGAGGAAATCGCCGCCGATCGGCTTTTGCCCGCACGGCTGCGCCGGGCGCGCGATTTCGTCATCGCGGGGACCGTCGGCATCGGTCTGGCCGCCGTCGCCCATGTGATGATGACCTGGCCGCTGATCCCCAATGTCGGCGACTGGTTCCTGCGCAACGCCTATCACGAGGGCGGCGGCACCAATGTCGTCAACGTGATCCTGGTGGATTTCCGCGCCTTCGACACCTTTGGCGAAATCACCGTTCTGGCGATCGTCGGCATCACCGTCTTTGCGCTGCTGCGCCGCTTCCGCCCCGCGCCCGAAAGCACCACCCGCACCGAGGAAGAGGCCGGGCTGCGCGATCCGACGCTGGCGCATGCGCTTTTGGTGCCCTCGGTGATCATGCGCTGGATGTTCCCGGTGCTGATCGTGCTGGCGGCGATCCTGTTCTTTCGCGGCCATGACCTGCCGGGCGGCGGCTTTTCCGCCGGGGTGACGGTGTCGATCGCGATTTTGCTGCAATATCTGGGCCATGACCTGCGCTGGGTCGAGGCGCGGCTGACCGTGCTGCCGATCCGCTGGATGGGGGTGGGGCTGTTGATCGCGGGGGGCACGGGGCTGGGCGCCTTTGTCTTCGGCCATCCGTTCCTGACCGCGCATGCGCGGTATGTCGATCTGCCGCTGATCGGGCAGGTTCCGGCGGCGACGGCGCTGATCTTCGATGCCGGGGTCTTTGCGCTGGTGCTGGGGGTGACCGTGCTGATGCTGATTGCGCTCGCGCACCAGTCGCTGCGCATCGCCCGCCTGCGCGAGCGTGACCGCGCCGCGCAAAAGGAACGGGAGGCCGCGTGATGGAAATCGTTCTTTCTGCCGCGATCGGGATTCTGGCCGCCTCGGGGGTCTGGCTGCTGCTGCGCCCGCGCACGTTTCAGGTGATCGTCGGACTTTGCCTTTTGTCCTATGCGGTCAATCTGTTCATCTTCGCGATGGGGCGGCTGATGGTGGGGGTGCCGCCGATCATGCCGCGCGGCGGGTTCATCGATCCGACCGCCTATGCCGATCCGCTGCCGCAGGCGCTGGTCCTGACGGCGATCGTCATCGGCTTTGCCGCGACGGCGCTGTTTCTGGTCGTGCTGATCGCGGCGCGGGGGCTGACCGGCAATGACCATGTCGACGGCAAGGAGCCCGAGGCATGATCCCTGCGCCCGAACATCTGATCATCGCGCCGATCCTGATCCCGTTCTTTGCCGGGGCCTTGATGCTGATCTATGACGACCGGCAGCGCCGCGCGAAACTGGCGATCAGCCTGGTCTCGGCCTTCGCGACGCTGGTCTGCGCGCTCGAGCTTTTGTCGCGGGCCAAGGCGCAGGGGCCGGGCGGGGCCGAGGCGGGGCTTTACCGGCTGGGCGACTGGGTCGCGCCCTGGGGCATCGTTTTGGTGAACGACCGGCTTTCGGCGCTGATGCTGGTGCTGACCGGGCTGCTGGCTTTGCCCGCGCTGGTCTATGCGGCGGCGGGCTGGCACCGGCAGGGGCCGCATTTCCACAGCCTGTTCCAGTTCCTGCTGATGGGGCTGAACGGCGCCTTTCTGACCGGCGATCTGTTCAACCTCTTCGTCTTCTTCGAGCTGCTGCTGGCGGCCTCCTACGGGTTGTTGCTGCATGGCGGCGGGCAGCTGCGGGTGCGCGCGGGGCTGCATTACATCGCCGTCAACCTGACCGGATCGGCGCTGTTCCTGATCGGGGTCAGCCTGATCTACGGCGCCAGCGGCACGCTGAACATGGCGCAGCTGGCGGGGCTTGTGCCCGATCTGCCCGAGGGGCGGCGGGCGCTGTTTCAGGCCGGGGCGGCGCTGATGGGGCTCGCCTTTCTAATCAAGGCCGGGATCTGGCCTTTGTCCTTCTGGCTGCCCACCGCCTATATGGCCAGCGCCGCGCCGGTGGCGGCGATCTTCGCGATCATGACCAAGGTCGGCGTCTATGTGATCTTGCGGCTCTCCTTTCTGCTGTTTGGCGCGGGGGCGGGGGCCTCGGCGGGCTTTGGCGCCCCGGTGCTGATCGCGGGCGGCATGGCGACGATCCTCTTTGGCGTCATCGGCATTCTGGCGGCGCAGGGGCTGGGCCGGATCGCGGCGCATCTGGTGCTGGTCTCCTCGGGCACGATCCTGACCGCGGCGGGGGTCGTGCTGGCGGGGGCGGACGGCGCGATCCTGGCGGCGGCGCTGTTTTACCTGCTCAATTCGACCCTTGCGACCAGCGCGCTGTTCCTGCTGATCGAGCCGATGAGCCGCGAGGAGGGGGGCATTGCCGGGCTTCTGGCGCTGACCGCCGATGCCTACGGTCTTGACGAGCGCGAGGAAGAGGCCGCGCCCGGGGCCGGGCTGGCGATCCCGGGCACGCTGACGGTGCTGGGCCTGTCCTTTGGCGCCTGTGCGCTGGCGCTGGCGGGGCTGCCGCCGCTGGCGGGGTTTCTGGGCAAGCTCGGGATGTTGCAGGGGCTTCTGGCGGCGGGCCCGGCAAGCGCTGCGCTGCACTGGATCTTTGCGGCGCTGCTGCTGGGCGCGGGGCTGGCGACGTTGATCGGTCTGGTGCGGGTCGGCGTGCAAAGCTTCTGGGCCGCCGATGCGCCGCCGCCGCGGGTGCTGGCGCTGGAAATCGCCCCGGTGGTGGCGCTGATCGGGCTTATGGTGCTGCTCTCGCTCAAGGCCGCCCCGGTGCTGGGCTACATGCAGCAGACCGCCCGCGCGCTGGTGCCGCCGCAGTCCGTCGTCGTGCCCGCCGTCGCCCCCGTGACCGCGCCGGAGGTGGCGCCATGACCCGGCTGTTTCCCCATCCGCTGCTGACCCTTGCCCTGACGCTGATGTGGCTCATGCTGACGCGGTTTTCGCTCGGCCATCTGCTCTTGGGCGCGGCGGTCGCCATTCTGGCCGGTCTGGCCTTTGCCCGGCTCGAGCCGGAACCGCCGCGGCTGCGCGCGATCTGGCCGCTGATCCGTCTGGCCGCGGTGGTCTCGGTCGATATCCTGCGCTCGAACTGGGCGGTGGCGCGGCGGATGCTGCACGATGGCGGGCGGTGCCCGCGCCGCTCGGGCTTCGTCGCGATCCCGCTGCGGCTGCGCGATCCGGTGGCGCTGGCGCTGCTGGCGCTGGTCGTCGCCGCCACGCCGGGCACCGCCTGGATCGAGTATGACCCGGCAACCGGGGTGCTGGTCCTGCATGTCTTCGATCTGCACGACGCAGAGACCCTGCGCGCCGAGATCCGCGCGCGTTACGAATCCCGGCTGCTGGAGGCTTTCGGATGACCCCCCTGCTTGCATTTGCGCTGACCTATGCCCAATTCGCCCTGGCGCTGGCGGCCTGTCTGGCGGCGCTGCGGATCCTGCTGGGGCCGCGGGCGCAGGATCGGGTTCTGGCGCTCGAGGCGCTTTATGTCGCGACGATGCTGCTTTTCATCGTGACCGGGATGCGGATGGGCACGCCCTTCCTGTTCGAGGCGGCGCTGGTGATCGCGGTGGCGGGCTTTGTCAGCACCGTCTCGGCGGCGAAATTCCTGCTGCGCGGCGAGGTGATCGAATGAGCGCGCCCGAAAGCCTGCCGTGGTGGATCGCGGCTCCGGTGGCGGCCTTCCTGCTGCTCGGCTCGACGCTGACGCTGCTGGGGGCGGTGGGGCTGGTGCGGCTGAAAAGCTTTTACGACCGGCTGCATGCGCCCGCGCTTGGCACCAGCTGGGGGGCGGCGGCGATCCTGATCGCCTCGCTTCTGTCCTGGTCCTGGCTGCAGGACCGGGTCTTCATCCACGAGCTGGTGATCGGCATCTGCGTGATGGCGACGACGCCGGTGACGATGATGCTGCTCGGCCGCGCCGCGTTGCACCGCGACCGCCAGGATGCGCCGCCGCCCCCCCGCGATCCGGCACAGGACTAGGGTCCTGTCCCCCCCGGCGCCGGTCTGACGGAAGGGTCTGCAACCTGGGCGTGTTTTTCGGGCAGGCCCGGCGGCGGCCGGGGCGGGCCTGCGATCGGCGCAAGATGCCTCAGGCGCTGAATCGCCTTGATATTTAATTTACAGGCCGGATCTGGTTTCCGTAAATTCGTTTACATTTTTGTCATGGCAAAAAAAGGGTTTACGGGAAGATACACAATCAGTTTACAATGCCTCTCGGGAGAGCTGCCGCGGATGTGCCGCGGCATCTGGTGGCCTTGGTCGCCGACACAGGAGGATTTCATGGGAGTTCAAGGACAACCCTCGGTCGCACCGGCGCTTCGGGAGGTTCCGGCGGGGTTTGAGACTGCGCATGCGAATGGCGCGAAATATCTCGAGATGTATCGGGAATCGCTCGAGAATCCGGATGCGTTCTGGGGGCGCGAGGGCAAGCGGCTCGACTGGATCACGCCCTATACCAAGGTGAAGAATACCGATTTCACCTTCGGCAAGGTCTCGATCAAATGGTTCGAGGATGGGGTGCTGAACGCGTCCGTGAACTGCATCGACCGGCATCTGCGCGACCGCGCGCTGCAAACCGCGATCATCTTCGAGCCCGATGACCCGAAGGAACCGGCCCGCCACATCACCTACAAGGAGCTCTCCGAAAAGGTGAACCGGATGGCGAATGTGCTGCTGTCCCAGGGCATCATGCGCGGCGACCGGGTGGTGATCTATCTGCCGATGATCCCGGAGGCGGCCTATGCGATGCTGGCCTGCGCCCGGATCGGCGCGATCCATTCCATTGTTTTCGCGGGCTTTTCGCCCGATGCGCTGGCGAACCGGATCAATGATTGCGGCGCCAAACTGGTGATCACCGCCGACACCGCGCCGCGCGGCGGGCGGCGCACGCCGCTGAAAGCGAACACCGATGCGGCGCTCTTGCACTGCTCGGACAAGGTGCGCTGCCTGGTGGTCAAGCACACCGGCGATCAGATCAGCTGGGTGCATGGCCGCGATGTCGACCTTTTGTACCTGATGGAGCACGTCAGCCCGGAATGCCCGCCCCGCCCGATGAATGCGGAAGATCCGCTCTTCATCCTCTACACCTCGGGCTCGACCGGCAAACCCAAAGGCGTCGTGCATACGACCGGCGGCTACCTCGTCTATGCCGCGATGACGCACCAATACACGTTTGATTACAAGGACGGCGACGTGTTCTGGTGCACCGCCGATGTGGGCTGGGTGACGGGGCACAGCTACATCATCTACGGGCCCTTGGCGAATGGCGCGACGACCTTGATGTTCGAGGGCGTGCCGACCTTCCCCGATGCGGGGCGGTTCTGGGCGGTGTGCGAAAAGCACAAGGTCAATCAGTTCTACACCGCGCCGACGGCGATCCGCGCGCTGATGGGTCAGGGCCCGGAATGGGTTGAGAAATATGACCTTTCCTCGCTTCGGGTGCTGGGGTCTGTGGGCGAGCCGATCAACCCCGAGGCCTGGGTCTGGTACGACAAATATGTCGGAAAAGGGAAATGTCCGATCGTCGACACCTTCTGGCAGACCGAGACCGGCGGGCACATGATCACGCCCTTGCCCGGCGCGACACCGACGAAACCGGGCTCGGCGACGAACCCGTTCTTTGGCGTCAAGCCGGTGGTGCTGGACCCGCAGACCGCGGTGCGGATCGGCGAGGTCGAATGCGAGGGGGTGCTCTGCATTTCCGACAGCTGGCCCGGGCAGATGCGGACGGTCTGGGGCGATCACGACCGCTTCCAGGAGACCTATTTCGGCCAGTATCGCGGCTATTACTTCACCGGCGACGGCTGTCGGCGCGACAAGGACGGCTATTACTGGATCACCGGCCGGGTCGATGACGTGATCAACGTCTCGGGGCACCGGATGGGCACGGCCGAGGTGGAATCGGCGCTCGTCGCGCATCCGCAGGTGGCCGAGGCGGCGGTGGTGGGCTATCCGCATGACATCAAGGGCCAGGGCATCTACGCCTATGTGACCCTGATGAACGGGATCGAGCCCAGCGAGGATCTGCGCAAGGATCTGGTCAAGTGGGTGCGCACCGAGATCGGTCCGATCGCCTCGCCCGATCTGATCCAATGGGCGCCGGGCCTGCCGAAGACGCGCTCGGGCAAGATCATGCGCCGGATCCTGCGCAAGATCGCCGAGAACGACTATGGCGCGCTTGGCGACATCTCGACGCTGGCCGATCCGGGCGTGGTGCAGGAGCTGATCGACAACCGGATGAACCGGGCCTGACCGGAGGCGGGGGGCGCCGCCCCCCGACTTGCCCGCGCCACCTCTCCCCCCGGGAGATTTGCGCCAGGGTGAACGGGCAAAAGTCTGTGCTTTTTCCTGGCGCAACTACGCCACGGGGGTGCGGGGGTGTGAAACCCCCGCCGCTACGGGCGGGTCAAGAGCAACGGCCGGGGCAACACGGCCAAACCGCGCCGCGCAAGCCGGAGCGGACGACTTCAACGAGGAGGAAAACACATGCAAGACACGATGCTGGAACGCATCGCCAGGAGCCCGGCCTACCACGCGCTGAAGACAAAGCGCTTGCGGTTCGGCTGGCTGCTCACCATCGCGATGCTGCTGGTCTATTACGGCTTCATCACCGTCATCGCCTTTCGCAAGGACCTTCTGGCCGTGCCGATGGGCGAGGGGGTGATGACCTGGGGGATCCCGGTCGGCTTCGGGGTGATCCTGTTCACCATCGTGGTGACGGCGATCTACGTCTTCCGCGCCAACAGCGACTATGACGAGCTGACCGCCCAGGTGAAGCGCGAGGTGCTGAAATGAGCCCGGTCACGACCTTCACCCGCCTTGCGGCGGTCTCGGCGCTGAGCCTGACGCCCGGCCTTGCCCTTGCGGCGGGCGCGATCGAGGGGGCGGTGCAAAAGCAGCCCACGAACTGGACCGCGATCGCGATGTTCGGCTTTTTCGTGGTGGCGACGCTGTTCATCACGAAATGGGCGGCCGGGCGGACGAAATCGGCGGCCGATTTCTACACCGCGGGCGGCGGCATCACCGGCTTTCAGAACGGGCTGGCGATCGCGGGCGATTACATGTCGGCGGCGTCCTTTCTGGGGATTTCGGCGGCGGTGATGCTGCAGGGCTATGACGGGCTGATCTATTCGATCGGCTTTCTGGTCGGCTGGCCGATCCTGACCTTCCTGATGGCCGAGCGGCTGCGCAACCTTGGCAAGTTCACCTTCGCCGATGTGGCGGCCTTCCCGTTCGCGCAGACGCCGGTGCGGGTCTTTGCGGCGATGTCGACGCTGGTCGTCGTGGCCTTTTACCTGATCGCCCAGATGGTGGGCGCGGGGCAGCTGATCAAGCTGCTGTTCGGGCTGGAATATCTTTATGCGGTGATCGTCGTCGGCATCCTGATGATGGTCTATGTGCTGTTTGGCGGCATGACCGCGACGACCTGGGTGCAGATCATCAAGGCCTGTCTGCTGCTGGGCGGGGCCAGCTTCATGGCGCTGATGGTGATGGTGCATTACGGCTTCAGCCTGGAAAGCCTGTTTGCGGACTCGGTCAAGGTGAAGACCGATCTGGCGCTGGCGGCGGGCAAGACCCCCGAGGAGGCGGCGGCTGCGGGGATCTCGATCATGGGGCCGGGCACCTTCGTGAAAGACCCGATCTCGGCGATTTCCTTCGGCATGGCGCTGATGTTCGGCACCGCCGGTCTGCCGCATATCCTGATGCGCTTCTTCACCGTGCCTTCGGCCAAGGAAGCGCGCAAGTCGGTGATGTGGGCGACGGTCTGGATCGGCTATTTCTACATGCTGACCTTCATCATCGGCTTTGGCGCCATCGTCTATGTCCTGACCAACCCGGGTCTGGTCAGCTATGATGCCAAGGGCGCGCTGACGCTGGTGGGCGGCAACAACATGGCGGCGATCCATCTGGCGCAGGCGGTGGGCGGCAACATCTTCCTCGGCTTCATCTCGGCGGTGGCCTTTGCCACGATCCTGGCCGTGGTCGCCGGTCTGACGCTCTCGGGCGCCTCGGCGGTGTCGCATGACCTTTATTCGACCGTGTTCAAGAACGGCAAGGCCGACAGCGCCTCGGAGCTGCGGGTCTCGCGCATCACCACGATCTGCCTTGGCATCGTCGCGGTGGTTCTGGGTCTGGCGTTTGAAAAGCAGAACATCGCCTTCATGGTGTCGCTGGCCTTTGCCATCGCCGCTTCGGCGAACTTCCCGGTGCTCTTCATGTCGCTTCTGTGGAAGGGCATGACGACGCGCGGCGCGGTGATCGGCGGTTCCCTCGGGCTGATCAGCTCGGTGGCGCTGACCGTGATCTCGCCCTCGGTCTGGGAGGCCACGCTCGGCTTTGAAAAGGGCTCGGCGCCCTTCCCCTATACCTCGCCCGCGCTCTTCTCGATGGTGCTGGGCTTTGCGGGGATCTGGCTCTTTTCGATCACCGACAAGAGCCGGCGCGGCGATCAGGACCGGGACGGCTATCTGGCGCAGGAGATCCGTTCGGAAACCGGCATCGGCGCCGCCGAAGCCTCGGCGCATTGATCCGGCGGCGGGCGGGGTCCTCCCCGCCCGTTCCCCCGCCTTCACGGGCCCCGCCTGCACAGGAGAGATCATGGAACCCGACCGTCAGGCCGTCCTTGCCTTTCTGGAAACCGTCCATCCCTATGATACCCTGCCGCGTGACGAGCTGGCCGAGGTGGCCCGTTCCTTTCGCCGCATGGAATTTTGCGCCCAGGCGCTGATCTATGTGCATCAGACGCCCCTGGGCGGGCTTTACCTGATCAAGCAGGGCGCGGTGGAAATCACCGACGGCAATGGCGGGCTGGTCTCGCTTCTGGGTCCGCGCAATTCCTTTGGCGAGCGCGGTCTTCTGCGCGACGGGCTGGCCGCGACCCAGGCGCGGGCGACGGCGCAGACGGTCTGCCTTGTGCTGCCCACCCCCAGCTTCAAGCGGCTGATCGAGACCTATCCGGCGTTCGAGCGCTTCTTCAACAGGAAGCGCGGCGAGAAGGTCTCGACCGAGATCGCGACGCAGAAAGTGGCCGATCTGATCGCGCGCAAGCCGCTTGCCTGCGCGCCCGACACCCCCGCGATCGCGGCGGCGCAGCAGATGCGCGCGGCGCATGTTTCCTCGCTCGGCGTCGTCGCGGCGGACGGGACGCTTTTGGGCATCGTCACCCAGCGCGATCTGTCGAACAAGATCCTGGCCGAGGGGCAAGCGCCCGAAACCCCGGTGGCGGCGGTGATGACGGCGGATCCGGTCAGCCTGCCGCCCACCGCGCTCGGCTCCGACATCCTGCATATCATGCTGGAGCGGCGCATCGGCCATCTGCCGATCACCGAGGCGGGGCGTTTCGTCGGCATGATCACCCAGACCGATCTGACGCGGTTTCAGGCGGTCTCGGCGGCGGTGCTCATTCGCGACGTGGTCTCGGCCGAGACCCTGGCCGAGATGGCCGCGGTCACCGCGCGGATCCCGCAGCTGCTGGTGCAGCTTGTCGGCGCGCATCACGCCCATGACGTGGTGACGCGGCTGATCACCGACATCGCCGATGCGGTGACGCGCAGGCTTCTGGTGATGGCCGAACGCGATCTCGGGCCGCCGCCGGTGCCCTATCTCTGGCTCGCCTGCGGCTCTCAGGGGCGGCAGGAACAGACTGGCGTGTCCGATCAGGACAATTGCCTGATTTTGGATGATGCGGCAAAGCCCGAAGACATGGAGTATTTCCGCGCTTTGGCGAAGATCGTCTGCGACGGGCTTGACGCCTGCGGTTACGTGCATTGCCCGGGCGAGATGATGGCCACGGCCGCGCGCTGGTGCCAGCCGCTCGGGGTCTGGCGGCGCTATTTCCACGACTGGATCGACACGCCGAACCCCGAGGCGCAGATGCTGGCCTCGGTGATGTTCGATCTGCGCCCGATCGGCGGCACTGGCGCCGATCTCTTCACCGCGCTGCAGGAAGAAACCCTGCGGCTGGCGGCGCAAAGCCCGATCTTCATCGCGCATATGCTGGGCAATGCGCTCAAGCACACGCCGCCTCTGGGCCTCTTGCGCGGCTTTGCCACGATCCGCTCGGGCGAGCACCGCAACCACATCGATCTGAAGATGAACGGGGTGGTGCCGGTGATCGATCTGGCGCGGGTGCAGGCGCTGCGCGGGCGGCTTGGTCTCGCCAATACCCGCGCCCGGCTGAAGGCCGCCGAGGAGGCCGGGACGATCGCCCCCGGCGAGGCGCGCGATCTGATCGAGGCCTATGACCTGATCGCGACGACGCGGCTGGAAAACCAGGCCCGGCTGATCCGCTCCGGGCGGGCGCCGGACAATTTCCTCGCGCCCTCGGATCTGAGCGATTTCGAACGCGCGCATCTGCGCGACGCTTTCGTGGTGGTGCGCACGATGCAATCGGCGCTGGGTCATGGCAAGGCCGTGGTGGGCTGACATGCAGCGGGCGGAGAGGCGGCGGGCAGAGATGGCCCCCGCGCGGGAGGACGGAATGACCGGGGAAAGCGGCGGCAGGCCGCGCGTGCTGATCGTCGAGGACGAGGACAACATCGCCATTGCGCTTGATTATCTTCTGGGCCGCGAGGGGCTGGATCATGCGCGGCTGGCCACCGGGCTGGGCGCGGTCGAGCGCATCCGCGCCGAGCGCCCCGATCTGGTGCTGCTCGACGTGATGCTGCCCGAGGTCTCGGGCTACGAGATCTGCCAGCAGGTCCGGGCCGATGGCGCGCTGGCCGGGGTGCGGATCGTGATGATGACGGCGCGCGGCTCGGCGCTGGAGCGGCGCAAGGCGCTGGCGCTTGGCGCCGACGGGTTCATCGCCAAACCCTTCGAGCTGAAGGAGCTGCGCGACGAATTGCACCGGCTGCTGGACCCGGAGGGGGCGTGATGGGGCTGGCCCGGCTCAGCCTGCGCCTCCGGATCTTCCTGTTCTTCGCCGCGCTGGCGATGGGCAATCTTGCGGCGCTGGTCGCGGGGCTGGTCTTCGGCTTTCACAAGCTCGCCCGGCCCGAGGCGCTTTCGGGCTTCGTGATCGGCGGCACCGTGGCGGGGCTGGTCATCCTGGGCCTGATCGGGGTGGTCTGGGCGCTGTTCGACGCCAATCTGGCGCGGCCGATCGAGCGGCTGGCGGGCTCGATCCGGGCGCGCACCCAGACCGCGGTCGACAGCGCGCTGGATGAAAGCGCGGGGCGCTATCTGGGCGATCTGGCCCCGGCGGCGGCGGCGATCGCGCAGCATCTGAACGAGACCCGCTCGGCGCTGACCGAGGCGGTGCAGCGCGAGACCACCCGGCTTGCCCGCGAAAAGGACCGGCTGGAGACGCTGCTGTCGGACGTGCCGGTGGGGGTGCTTTTGTGCACCGCCGATCATGCCCTGGTCTTTTACAACGGTCAGGCGGTCGATCTGCTGGGCGGGGCGCATGCGCCGGGGCTCGACCGGCGGGTCTTCGACTATCTGCACCCGGCGCCGATCCGCCATGCCCATGCGCGGCTTCTGGCGACGGCCGATCCCGATGCCGCCTCGGATCTTCTGTGCGCGACGGTGGCCGATGGCCGCACGCTCGCCGCGCGGATGCGGCTGATCTCGGAGGGGGAGGATCATCAGGTGCGGCGCCTGGCGGGCTATGTGCTGACCTTGCGCGATGTCTCGGCCGATCTGCGCGCCCATGCCGGGCGCGAGGCGCTGATGGACGAGCTGTTCGACCGCATCCGCCGTCCGGCCGCGGCGCTGCAATCGCTGATGGGCGTGCTGATCGCCGAGGACGGGCCCGCCGATCCGCAGGCCCGCGCGCAGCTGCGCGAGGCCGCCCGGGCCGAGGCGGGCCATCTTGCGCAGGCGATCCACAGCCTGCACGACCGCCACGAGGCGATGCGGGCCGACTGGTGGCCGCTTGCGATGATCCGCGCCTCGGATTTCGGCGCCGCCGTGCAGGCCCGCGTCGCGGCCGAGGGGGCGGGCGATCTGCTGCCGGTGACCGCGGCCCTGCTGCTGCGGCTGGAGGGCTTCGAGATGGTGGCGCTGATCGCGCATCTGGTGCGCCGTCTGGGCCCGGGCCGGGCCGAGAAGCGGCTGGAGGTGCTTGAAGACGGCGCGGGGGCGCTGATCGCGCTCGAATGGCGCGGCGCGGCGGTGGCGATTGCCGATCTGGAGCTGTGGCTCTCCGAGCCGCTGGATGTGGGCCAGGCCGAGGTGACCGGGCGGCGGGTGCTCTCGGTCCATGCGACCGATCTGTGGCCCGAGCGGCTGCACGAGGGGCGGCACCGGCTCTGCCTGCCGCTGCGCGAGGCACGCCGGATCGGCCCGGATCCCCATCCGGTGCCCCGTCCGGTGCCGCGCCAGGTGGTCTATGACTTTGATCTGCTGGGGCGGGGCGGCGAAAGCGCGCTGGCCGAAACCCCGCTCGACAAGCTGACCTTCGTCGTCTTCGACACCGAGACGACGGGGCTCTTTCCCACCGGCGGCGACGAGATCGTGCAGATCGCGGCGGTGCGGATCGTCAACGGGCGGCGGGTGGCGGGCGAGGTCTTTGACACGCTCGTGAACCCGGGGCGGCCGATCCCGGCGGCCTCGACGGCGGTTCACGGCATCACCGAGGCGATGGTGGCAACCGCGCCCGCGATCGCCGAGGTCGGGCGGCGGTTCCACAAATTCGCCGAGGGCGCGGTGCTGGTCGCCCATAACGCGCCCTTCGATCTGGAATTCCTGCGCCGCAAGGAATTGCTGATCGGCAAGAATTTCGACAATCCGGTGCTCGACACGGTGCTTTTGTCGGCGGTGGTCTTCGGCGCCGCCGAGGGCCACAGCCTGGACGCGCTGACGCATCGGCTGGGCATCACCATCCCCGAGGAAGCCCGCCACACCGCGCTTGGCGACACGGTCGCCACGGCCGAGGCCTTCCTGCGCCTGCTGCCCGCCCTCAAGGCCCGCGGCCTGACCACCTTCGGCGCCGTCCTCACCGAAGTCCGAAAACACGGCCGCCTCATGCGCGACATGAACGCCTGAACCGGGGCGCTCAGCAGGCGGCAAATCCGCTGGTGCGGGATGGATTTTTGGCCGCGGTTGCCTAGATTGGGCCGATGACACCTGCGCCCTTGCCCGCCGCTTCCTGGCTTCGTCTTGATCGCGTCAGCCGCCGTTTCGGTGCGGTGACGGCGCTTGCGGAGATTTCCTTCAACCTTGGTCAGGGCGAAATCCTGTGTCTGCTGGGCGCGTCGGGCTGCGGCAAGTCCACGCTGCTGCGCCTGATCGCCGGGGTCGAGCGCCCGGACAGCGGCGAGATCGTGCTGGCGGGGCGGGTGCTGGCGGGGCCGGGGCGGTTCGTCGACCCCGAGGCGCGCGGCATCGGCTTCATGTTTCAGGATTACGCGCTGTTTCCGCATCTGAGCGTGGCGGAAAACGTGGCCTTCGGCCTGCGCGGGGCGCCCTCTGCGGAGCTGAAGGCCCGGGTGGCCGAGGTTCTGGCGGTGGCGGGGGTAAGCGCTTTGGCGGACCGCTATCCGCACCAGCTTTCGGGCGGGGAAAGCCAGCGCGTGGCGCTGGCGCGGGCGCTGGCGCCGAGGCCCGGGCTTTTGCTGATGGACGAGCCGTTTTCCAACCTGGATCAGGGGCTGCGCGACAGCGTCCGGGCCGAGACGCTGGCGCTGTTGCGCCAGATCGGGGTGGCGGCGATCCTTGTCACCCATGACCCGGCCGAGGCGCTGGCGGTGGCCGATCATCTGGCCGTGATGCAGGCGGGCAAGATCGAGGCTTTGGCCGATCCGCGCAGCCTTTATCACGCGCCGCCAACGCTTTACGCCGCGCGCTTTCTCGGTCCGGGCAGCACCCTGCCGGGGCAGGTGGCGGGCGGCGCGCTGGTGACGCCGCTGGGCCGGTTTGCCGCCCCGGGGCTGGCCGAGGGGCAGGCGGCGGTGGCCTTCTTTCGCCCGCAGGCGCTTGCGCTTTGCGATCCGGCCGCGGGGGCCCCGGCGCGGATCGAACGGGCCGAATTTCTGGGCGCGCAGGAGCGGCTGGTCCTGCGGCTTGAGGCGGGCGGGGTGGAGCTGCGGCTTGACCTGCCCTCAACCCGGCAGCCGCGCCCCCCGGGGCGGGTCGGTCTGCGGCTTGACCCGGGGGCGGTGCAGGTCTTTGCCGCCGCGCCGGAGACGGCGTCCTGACGCCGTTTCCGGCCGGGCACATCGGCGCAAGCCATTGCGCTTGAAGAAGATCATGCCGTGCAAGACCGCCGGTCATCCCCCCTGGAAAAAGCAGAGTTTCGGATATGTCATTCAAGCGGCGCTTTGCCCGCAGGGACGCGCGTCAATCAGAGCGTCCTGCGTCGCCTTTAACTTGCCCAAAGGGCTGAGATAACAAGTTCCGAACAAAACGAATCACCCCGGGCGGATTGCGCCGGGTCAAAGGGGAATCACGCCCGCAATCTACGGTAGACCCCGCAATAATAAAAGTCTTGTTCTGCGGGTGGAATTCGGGGAGTTTTCGACAAGAGACAGATCTCTTGCAGGCGTCGATTTTATTCGAGGGGCTGGACAGGAAATGATTGATCCCAATTTGCTGAATGACGGCGATATCCGCGGACTTGTCGCCCGTGCCGAGGAAGCCGCAAAACATGAGTCTCGCCTCAATATTCTTTTTCAGGACATTCCCCTCGAGGTTTACGGCCTTTTGCAGTTTGTCGGCCGTCCTGCCGGGCGACTTGGCGAGCTGCTGCCCCGGACACCGGCGGAAGCCGAGCAAATCAAATGGACCGGAACCCACGGGTCGCAAATGGTGACCGTCGCCTCCGGCTACATCAAATCCTTGCTGGCCCATGCCTCCTTTCTCAGCGGCAAGCCCGCCACCGAGATGATGTTCCTTGACCATGGCTGCGGCTGGGGGCGCATTCCGCGCTTTCTGTCCCGCTTCCTTGCGGCCGAACAGATCTACGGCTTCGATCCGATGGCGGAATCGATCGCCATCTGCGCGCGTGACAAGGTTCCGGGCACCTTCCGCCAATGCGACCCCTATCCCGACTCGCTTCCCGCCGATCCCGGCCAGAAATTCGACCTGATCAATGTCTTCAGCGTTTTCACCCACCTCAATGAAGCCTATCAATTCAAGGTGCTCGAGACGCTGCGCGACTATATTGCCCCCAAGGGCGTTCTGGCCGCGACCATCCGCCGCGATATCTTCTGGCAGGGGCCGCGCTTTGATGCCGCCACGCGTGAAACCATGATCCGGAAACACCGCAGCGAAGGGTTTGCCCATCTTGTCGGGGGCAATCTTGGAACCAAGGACAAGTCGGCCTTCTTCGGAGAAACTTCGACCAGCATCGCATATGTCCGCGACCGCTGGAAGGGCTGGACCCTTGTGGCCACGGATATCAGCGTCGCGCAACCGGGTCAGATCGTGCTTTTCCTGCAGCGCAGCTGATCGTGAACCAAAACCGCAGTCATGTCCGAGTTTTCCATGAACGAACCCTTTGAACCCATTGAACGTCACCACCCGCGGATGCCGCCGACCACCGCCTTCGGCCTGAAACCTCTGATCGATCGCGGGTTTCGGATTTCTGTCGGCGCCTACAGCTACGGAACGCCCGCGTTGAAATGGAACGAGGCTGAAAAGACCGCCCATTCCGTCGAGATCGGCGCCTTTTGTTCCATCGCCGCCGAGGTGTCGATTTATGTCGGCACGCAGGGCATTCATCCGCTTGATTTTGTCTCGACCTATCCGATGCGCATGGTCTTCGGGCCCGTGGCGGGGGCGGAACGCCCGGCGGGATATGAACGCGACCTGAGCGTCGTGATCGGCTCGGATGTCTGGATCGGCCGGGACACGATCATCCAGGCGGGGGTCCGGATCGGTCACGGCGCGGTCATCGGCACGCGCGCTCTGGTCACGTCGGATATCGAGCCCTACACGATCGCCGCCGGCATTCCCGCCAAGCCGCTGCGCAAGCGATTTACCGACGAGCAGATCGCCCGCTTTCTGGCGCTGAAATGGTGGACCTGGGAAGAGGAACGGATACGAAAGGTGCTGCGCCAGTTTGCGACGCGCGACATCGACTGGGCGCTGGATGCGTTGGAGGCCGTCGCGCCGTAACGGCTGCAGGACGAGCTGGCCCGGCCCGAAGCCATCGCTGCGCGGCAAAGGCAACGGCCCGAAGGGCGGGGCCGGATCGCGCAAATTCGACTTGTTTTTTTTCGAATATGACGCTGCGTCACACCGCCGATTTGATGCCGATCACAGGGCTTTCGGCGGGAATCGCCCGCGGCGCTAAACCGGTTGTTTTCTTTCCCGCGGCAGACTCACCTCGGTTGAACAGTTCGACTCGAGGGGTGAGATGACAGACCGCAACCGCGTGCCGCCCAGATCCTGCGGGATCTCTCCTGGCGGGCAAGGCGCCCGTGACGGGCGCAAATCCGGCATCGCGGCGGGGGCTGGCATTAGGACCCGGGCCCGCGATCTTTCTTGCAGGCCTGCGCCGGGTGGACTGAATTGCTTTTGAAAGGACCAAGAAACATGCGACTTTGGGGAATCTCGGCGCGTATCTATGCCATTGTGGCGCTTGCCTCTTTCTCGCTTCTCGTTTTGTCCGAGACGCTGCTGCATTTCGCGGTCGGGAACGCCTACGAAATGCGCCAGCAGCATCTGAGCGATGTCACGGACACCGCGGTCAGCATTCTGGCAGAGTTGCAAAAGCAGGTCGAAGCGGGCGAAATGGATCTGGCCGCCGCAAAGGCCGAGGGCGCGAAACGGATTTCCGGGTTGCGGTTTGACGACTCGGGCTATTTCTTCGTCATCGACCACAGCGCGACCGTGCAGGCGCATCCGGTCAAACCCGATTGGGTCGGCACTTCGAAGATCGACCTGACCGACCCGCAAGGCACGAAGATCTATCAGGAAATGATCGCCCTCGCCGAGTCCGAGGGCGCCGGGTCGATCCGCTACATGTTCCAAAAGCCCGACACCGACACGCCCGAAGAAAAGATCGGTTTCGTGCGCGATTTCACCCCCTGGGGCTGGATCGTCGGCACGGGGTCCTATGTCAGCGACATCGCGGCGGCGCTCGTGCATCTGCGGCAGGTCAGCTTCATCTCGATGGGGCTGGTGGCGCTGGTGCTGGTGGCGGCGGCGACCGGTCTTGCGCGCAGTGTCACCAAACCTCTGGCGCAGGTGCATGGCCGGATGGAGCGGATGACCGCGGGCGATGCCGAAAGTGCGGTGCCCTGCACCGATCTGCGCAGCGAAGTGGGCGACATGGCCAAGGCGATCGAGGTGTTCCGGATCTCGCTGCATGAAAAGGCGCAGATGGAAGAGCAGCGCAAGGCGCAGGAAGCCGCGCTGGCCAGGGCGCAATCCGAAGCGCGCGAGCGCGAGGAAGCCATGCGCCTGCGCGAGGCCGAGCTGGAACGCGAGCGTCTTCAGGAGGAGGCGCGGCGCCTGACCGAACGCGAAGAGCAGCGCCGCCGCGAAGAGGCCGCGCGTGAAGCGCAGATGGCCGAGCAAAACCATGTGGTCGGCACGCTTGCCGCGGGCCTGCGCGCGATGTCTGCGGGCGATCTGACCGGGCGGATCACCCAGTCCTTCCCCGAGTCCTATGAAAACCTGCGGCATGATTTCAACGCCGCGCTGGCGAAGATGTCGGGGCTGATCGCCTCGATCGTGCGGGCGACCGATGTGGTGGAACTGGAAACGCGCCATCTCAGCTCGGCGTCAAGCGAGCTTGGACGGCGCACCGAGATGCAGGCGGCCTCGCTCGAGGAAACCGCGGCGGCGATGAACGAGATGGCCTCGTCGGTGGAAAATTCGGTCGCCGGGGCGCGGACCGCGGCGCAGGCGGTCAGCCGGACCCGGACCACCACGGCAACGGGGCGCGATGTGGTGCGTCAGACCGCGCAGGCGATGGACGACATTGCCCGCAGCTCGGAACAGATCTCGCGCATCACCAGCGTCATCGACGACATCGCCTTCCAGACCAACCTGCTTGCGCTGAATGCGGGCGTCGAGGCCGCGCGGGCGGGGGAGAGCGGGCGCGGCTTTGCCGTCGTCGCCTCGGAGGTGCGGGCGCTGGCGCAGCGGTCTTCGGAAGCGGCGCGGGAAATCGCGACCTTGATCGATACCTCGTCGCGGCAGGTGGCCTCGGGGGTGGAGCTGGCCTCGCGCTCGGATACGGCGCTGGAACAGATCGAAACCCTTGTCACCGAACTGGACGGGCTTCTGGTCAGCATCGCCAATGCCGCGACCGAGCAATCGGCGGGGATCAGCGAGGTCACCGCGGCGGTGAACCAGCTCGATCAGGTCACCCAGCACAATGCCGCGATGTTCGAGGAAAATTCGGCCGCGACGCAGGGGCTTTTGAACGAGGCGCGCAGCCTCAAGGAGCTCAGCGGCGTGTTCCGGGTCGAGGACGAGGCGGCGCAGAGCCGGGCGGCCTGAGGCGGAACCGGCCGGGGCCGTCAGGCACAGGCGGCACGCATCCGGGGGGGCCTTTCGGAAGGCTCACAGATGGCAGGCAAAGCAGGGGCGGGCGCCGCTGCGGTCGATCCGGGCCTGCACCCGGAAGGCGCGGGCCAGAACCGTCTCGGTCAGGGCGGTGTCGGGCGGGCCATCGGCCAGAAGCCGCCCCTCGTGCAGCACCAGCACCCGGTCGGCAAAATCGGCGGCAAGCGTCAGGTCGTGCAGCGCCGTGATCACCGTCAGCCCGAGCCCCTTGAGCAGGGCCAGCAGGTCCAGCCGGGAACGGATGTCGAGAGGGGGCGTCGGCTCGTCAAGCACGATCACCCGGGGTTCCTGCGCCAGCGCGCGCGCGATCATCACGCGCTGCCGTTCGCCCCCCGACAGCGTGGCAAAGGGGCGGCTCGCCAGCGCCGTCAGCTCAAGCCGGTCGAGCGCCGCCTGAACAAGCGTCGCATCGGCGCCGTCGGGCGTGGCCAGCCCCGCGCCCCAGCCGCGCCGATGCGGCAACCGCCCCAGCGCGACGATCTGCCGGACCGTCAGGCCGAATTCGCCCGGCTGTTCCTGCAGCACCGCGGCCAGCACGCGGGCGGCCTCGGGCGCGCTCATCAGCCACAGATCGCGCCCCAGCAGCCGCACCGTGCCGCGATTGGGCGCGATCTGGCGGCAGATCAGCCGCAACAGCGCGGTTTTCCCCGCCCCCTTCGCGCCGCAGATCGCGAGACTCTGCCCCTCGGGCACGGCAAAGGAAATATCCGACAGAAGGTCCGGCTGCCCCTTTGGCCCCCAGAACACCCCGGAGAGATCGACCATGGTCACGGCTTCGTCCTTTCGCAAAGGGGAGGGGGGCCGTGTCGGGGCGGCGAGGGCCGGGCCGTCGCGCAAGCCCGCCCCGGCCCGGCCCCGCGGCCCGGAGCCGGGGGCGGCACCGGCGGCGCCCCGACATGCTGCGGCCCGGCCAAAGGCCGCCGCTTGCGCTGATCCATCGCATGCTCCTTCCGGGACACCCCGCCCGGCGGTTGATGACGCTGATGGCAGGTCTCCTGACTTGCGGGTCGTGGCTTCCCCACCTTCCCGGCCCCGCGGTCGGGGCCAGTGGTTGCCGGGGGGTGCTCGCCGCTTACAGTTGCGGGGGCAGTTACGGATTTGGCGGCTGATGCCTACACCACACCGTATTCCCTTTTCACCCGGCCGCGCGTGGCTTGGCCGGGAACCATCTGCCGCGAAGGTGCCCGCGAAGATCCCCGCCGTCAAGGCGCATTGCGACCGGCCTGCCGGGATCGGGGCCGTCTTCCCCCGCGGCGGCCGCCCCGCGGGCCCGGCCGGTGCCGCGGGTCAGGCCGCCACATGGGCGAGCAGCAGGCAGCTTTGGCTGTTGATCACCCCCGGAATTTCGCGGATCGCGCGCAGCACCCGGTCGAAATCGACCAGCGAGCCGGTGCGGATTTCCACCACCAGATCCCAGGCGCCGTTGGTGGCATGCACGGTGCTGACCTCGGGCAGGCCGGTCAGGGTCCGGATCACCTGCCGCGAGAGCTTGCCCTGCAATTCCACCAGTGTGATCGCGCGCACTTCGCCCTCGACATCCACATCGGTCTCGATGGTGAAGCGCCGGATCCGGCCCTCGGCCAGCAGGGTATCGAGCCGCAGCTTGGCCGTGGTGCGCGAGACCTGCGCGGCATGGGCCAGTTCGGTGATGCTCATCCGCGCATTCCGGCGCAGCGCGGCGATGATCCGCCGGTCGGTGGCGCTGAGGTCGGTCATCTGGTCATATTGTCCATATGGCTGGTCAGGATGAGCAGATAAAATACCAAGGTGATCAGAATGGCCAGCGAAACCTGCAACGAGGTTTGCGAGCCTTTCGCCTCTACAGGAGCAAAAGATGACGCGAAGCAGTATCATTCTCGGGGCGCCGATCCAGAGCGGCACCCACCAGCCGGGTTGCGTGATGGGACCGGCCAGCCTGCGCACGGCGGGGTTGATCGCCAGCCTGACGGCGCTGGGATGGCGGATCGAGGATCAGGGCGATCTGTCGATCGGTCCGCAGGCGGCGGTGGCCCATGCCAATCCCGCGGTGCATCATCTGGCCGAGACCCGCGCCTGGATCGCGCTTCTGGCCGCGCGCGCCGAGGCGGCCGCGGCGCAAAGCGATCTGCCGGTGTTTCTGGGCGGCGATCATTCCATGTCGGCGGGCACGATGGCGGGGGTTGCCGCCCATGCCGCGCGGCTGGGCCGTCCGCTCTTCGTGCTCTGGCTTGACGCGCATCCCGATCTGCATTCGCTTGATACCACCGAAAGCGGCAATCTGCATGGCACGCCCGTCGCCTATGCCTGCGGCCTTGGCGATTTCGCCGCCTATCCGCCGCTGGCCCATGCGATCGACCCGTCGCGGCTGTGCATGATGGGCATTCGTTCGGTCGATCCGGCCGAGCATCGCCGCATTCTCGAGCACGGGATCGAGGTGCATGACATGCGCGCCATCGACGAGACCGGCGTCGTCGCGCCGCTGCGGGCCTTCATCGACCGGGTCAAGGCGGCGAACGGGCTGCTGCATGTCAGCTTCGATGTCGATTTCCTTGACCCGGGCATCGCCCCCGCGGTGGGCACCACCGTGCCGGGCGGCGCCACCTTCCGCGAGGCGCATCTGATCATGGAATATCTGTGCGATGCCGGGGTTGTCACCTCGCTCGATCTGGTCGAGCTGAACCCGTTTCTGGACGAGCGCGGCCGCACCGCTTCGCTGATCTGCGACCTGGCCGCCAGCCTGTTCGGCCGCCGCGTGCTGGACCGTCAGACCCGGAGCTTCGCATGATGCTGCGCCCACAACCCTCGCAGCGGGCCTTCGTGCCCTTCGTCTCGGTCGAGAACATGATGCGTCTTGTGCATGCGATCGGCGTCGAACGGTTCATCGCCGATCTGGCGGGCCATATCGAGGCCGATTTCCGCCGCTGGCCCGAATTCGACAAGACCCCCCGCGTGGCTAGCCATTCGCGCGATGGCGTGATCGAACTGATGCCGACCGCCGATGCGGAAAGCTACGGGTTCAAATATGTGAACGGCCATCCGGGCAACATGCGCGCGGGCTATCAGACGGTCACCGCCTTTGGCGTGCTTTCTTCGGTCAGCACGGGTTATCCGCTGCTTTTGACCGAAATGACGCTGCTGACGGCGCTGCGCACTGCTGCCACCTCGGCGCTGGTGGGGCGGTATCTTGCGCCCGAGGGGGCGCAGGTGATGGCGCTGATCGGCAACGGCGCGCAATGCGAGTTTCAGGCGTTGGCGTTCCGGGCGCTGTGCGGCATCAACCGACTGCGGCTCTACGACATCGACCCGCGGGCAACCGAAAAGGCCCTGCGCAACCTGCGCGCGCAGGGGTTCGAGGTGACCGCCTGCGCCTCGACCCAGACGGCCGTCGAAGGCGCGCAGATCCTCACCACCTGCACCGCCGACAAGCAATTCGCGACGATCCTGACCGACAACATGGTGGGGGCCGGGGTGCATCTCAACGCGATCGGCGGCGATTGTCCGGGCAAGACGGAACTGCATCCCGACATCCTGAAGCGCGCGGATATCTTTGTCGAATATCCGCCGCAAACCCGGATCGAGGGCGAGATCCAGCAGCTGGACCCCGACCATCCGGTGATCGAGCTGTGGCAGGTGATGCGCGGAGAGGTGCCGGGGCGGCGCGATGCGCGCCAGATCACGCTCTTCGATTCCGTCGGCTTCGCGATCGAGGATTTCTCGGCGCTGCGTTTCGTGCATGAGCGCATCCGGGGCACGGATTTCTTCGCGCCGCTCGACATGCTGGCCGACCCCGATGACCCGCGCGACCTGTTCGGCATGCTCGACCGGGCGCGCTGAGCCGGAAGCGGGCAGGGCCGCAGCCCGGTTCCGCGCCGCTCTCGGATGCCTGACCAACCTGGCCTAGAAGGCGATGGTGACCGAGGGGGCGCTGCGCTGCGCCGCGCCCTGATAGACCGCCTCGATGTTGTTGCCATCCGGGTCCAGCACGAAGGCGGCATAATATCCCGGATGATAGGCCCGGAGGCCGGGGGCGCCATTGTCGCGCCCGCCATGCGCCAGGGCGGCGCGGTAGAACGCGTCAACGGTTTCGCGATCCTGCGCCTGAAAGGCCAGATGGTGCCGCCCCGTCAACGCGCCCGAAGCGGCCGGGCTGTCGGCCGAAGACACGACAAGCTCGTCGGCGATGAAATAGCCGTTCTCCGTGCTCAGAACCGGGATCCCCAGGACGGACATCACCGCCGTGTAAAAGCTCTCGCTTGTGGGCAGGTCGCGCACCACAAGCTGAATATGATCGATCAGGCGGCCACGGTGCAGTTGCATTGCTGTGCATCCCTTTCAGTGCAGGCTGGGGCGAAGCTAGGCACAATTCGGCAGGATCGGTAAGGGCTGGACCACCCCTGCGACGTTTCGGTCCGGGGCCAGCTTCGGGGACCCAGCGGAGGCAAGCGCAACGGCGGCGGGAAGCCTTGCCCGCATTCGCCCCGGTCAGCACCAGCGCGAGATCCGGGGCTGACCGTGATGCCGCGGCGTCATGGCTGAAGGGAACCGGGATTGCCGCAACGCATCGCTCCTGAAATCGTCACCTGACAACGGCCCCGCCCCGTGCCATGCTCCTCCCATGCGGATTCTGTGCGCCCTGCTTCGCCTCAGCCTGATCGTCGTCTTTCTGGCGGCGCTTGGCGCGGTTGCGCCCGTGGTCGCCGCGCCGGAGGCCTGTCCGCATCCCGGCGCCGATTGCGCGCAGGGCAGGGGCGCGGGCCATCATGCGATGGTCCCCGATGCGAAACCGTCGCCCAAGACCACCACCTTCGCGCCGGAAGGCTGCCTGCAGCATTGTCTGGGCGCCTCGCTGACGCCCGAACCGATGCAGCCCGCCGCAAGGGCAGAGCGCATCTCGCGCCTTGTTCCGCCTGCGGTTCCGTTGCGGCTGGCGCTGCTTTCCCCCGAACCGGAGGGGCCGCCGCCCCGCCTCTGATCTTCGCCACGTTCCCATTCTTGAACCGGAGATCATCATGACTCAGCTTTCCCGCCGCGGCTTTCTGGCCGCTTCTGCGGCCTTTGCCGCGCTCCCCCTTGTGCCTGCCCGCGCCCGGGCGGCGGCCGACAGCTTTTCGCTCACCGCCACGACGCGGGTGATCGAGGTGAATGGCCGCGCCGCCACGGTGATGGGCCTTTTGGATGCGCAGGGCCGGTCCGGCCTGCGCCTTGATCCGGGCCAGCGCTTCCGCACCGATCTGACGAATGCCCTCGACATCGAGACCATCGTGCATTGGCACGGCCAGATCCCGCCCAATGCCCAGGATGGCGTGCCGAACACCAACCCGATGCTGAAACCGGGCCAGACCCGCAGCTTCGATTTCGAGGCCCGCCCGGGCACGTTCTGGATGCACAGCCACATCCCCGATCAGGAAATCGGTCTTCTGGCCGCGCCCCTGATCGTGCGCCGCCCCGAAGAGCTGGCCGAGGACCGGCAGGAGGTGGTGATGCTCTTGCATGATTTCGCCTTTGCGACCCCGCAGGAAGTGCTCGAGACGGTCAGTGGCGGCACGGCGATGGATCACGGCGCCATGGACCATTCCGCCACGCCCATGCAGGGCATGGACGGCATGGCGGACATGATGTCGCTTCCCGGCATGGCCGAGATGCACGCCGCGATGGAGGGCGGCCTCTCGATGGATCTGAACGATTACGAATTCGACGCCTATCTGGCGAACGACCGGACGCTCGCCGATCCCGAGGTGGTGAGGGTCGAAAACGGCGGCCGGTTGCGGCTGCGGGTGATCGACGGGGCGTCGATGACGGCCTTCTGGATCGACACCGGCGCGGCTGCGGCACGGCTTGTCGCGGTCGATGGCAACCCGGTGGTGCCGCTGCCCGGCAGGCGGTTTGCGATCTCGCCCGGCCAGCGGCTCGACATCGAGATCGACTTGGTCGAAGACGGCACTGCCGTGCCGATCCTTGCGCTGCGTGAAGGCACGCGCGAGCGTACCGGGCTGATCCTGGCGCCGAAAGGGGCCGCGGTGCCGAAACTCGCGGATGTCTCTGACGAGCCGCATCCGGCAGTCTCGGGGGACATGGCGCAGGAGATGGCGCTGCGCGCCGTCACGCCGCTCGCCCCCCGGCCTGCCACGGCGCAGCCGATGGTGATGCTGACGGGGTCGATGCTGCCCTATCAATGGACGATCGACGGGCGCAGCTGGGATAACCGCCGTCCGATCGGGGCGAAATCGGGCGAGCGGGTCGAGATGATGTTTCACAACATGTCGATGATGGCGCATCCGATGCATCTGCACGGCCATGTCTTTCAGGTGATCGCGGTGAACGGCACCCGCATCGCGGGGGCGCTGCGCGACACCGTTTCGGTGCCGCCGATGGGCAGCGTGACGGTGGCGCTGGATGCGGGGGAAGCCGCGCCCTGGATGCTGCATTGTCACCACATGGGCCATCTTGCGACCGGCATGATGACCGAATTCGTCGTCAGCGCCTGAGGGGGAAACGAATATGACCAAGCATGACCTGTCCCGCCGCACCGTTCTGGCCCTTGTCGCCGGGTGCCTTGCCAGCGCACCGCTGCGCGCCGCCGCGCCAGTGGCGATCACTGTCGTCAAGGACCCCGATTGCGGCTGCTGCGAGGCCTGGATCGATATTCTGCGCGCCGACGGCTTTGCCGTGACGACACAGGTGATCGACTATGACGCGCTGCAGGCGCTCAAGGGGCAAAGCGGCATCCCCGAGCCGATGCGCTCGTGTCACACCGCCCGGGTCGAGGGCTATGTGATCGAGGGCCACGTTCCCCCCGCCGACATCCGTCGCCTGCTGGCCGAGCGCCCCGCGGCGCTGGGGCTGGCGGTGCCGGGCATGCCGCTTGGCGCCCCCGGCATGGGCCCCGAGGATCAACGCGAGGCCTATGACGTGCATCTGATCACGGCGGACGGGCAAACCCGGATCTTTGCCCACTACGACGCGGCCTGAACGCGACCGTGACTGCGGCGCCCTGCGGGTGTGACATTCCTGCGGGGCGCCCGATCCTGCGGGCAGGAGGAGACCTGGTGCGCGCGACGATCGAACGGCCCGGTCCGGGCGAAGCGGCGCGCGTCCGGCCGCGGATCGCGCGTTGTCCTCTGGCGGACCGGCGGGGGGGAGCGCGGACGTATCCGGCCCAAAGCAGACGGTCGGACTCGGCGAATGCTGCGTGGCCGCATTCCCGAATGCCGCCGTTTGCCTTGCTCCGTCGCAAATACCCGGCAAGCAGATCAGTTGGGCGGGAAAAGCTGGCGGTCAGCGACGATGAGGGTCCGATCGCGGTCCGTCACCAGTCTGGCGGCCTAAGGTTAGAACTGAAGGCTATACTTCCGTCTCGTCATTCTGTCTCTCCAGTTCCTTGATTACGGACCTATATCCGTGTCGACAGAACCGGCAGCAGGCCAAAGAGACTATTGCGCCGAATTTGCTCGCGCGTAAGCTGCATTGTAAGATCTCCCAATGACCGGGCCTTGGGAGCAATTGGGTCATTGGTTGAATGAGAAACCTTTCCATCTCCTTGGCGACATCTCTCCTTTCGGGGCTTCTGCTTTACCTCTGGCGCTTAAGTTACGCCTTTTCGGACCTGGCAGTCCTTTGGCTTCTGCTACTGGCCGCAATGATCTTCTTGGGGAACTGGTCGCTGGTAATCGATCACTGGCTGGCCGAACGCGCGATCGTGCTGAAGCCAGAGTCCTGGCTGTCGCGCTGGTTGTCCGGGCGGATCCTGGCCTTCTTCTCATCGACCTTGCTGGTGGGGGCGCTGGTTCCCTTCCTGGCTTGGCAGGTGTTGAACATGTCGGCGGCCGAGGCAGCCATTCTGCTCGGGCTGGTGTACTCGAGCGCCTGGCTGTTTCTCTGGGCAAGGGGGGGCGTCGGTGGCCATTTCATGCCGCCGTTCGACCGGATACTTACCCTGGGGTCCAGTGCCTGGCTGGTCGGTCTCCCTTTCGCCATCGTCCTGTTCCTTGTTTCCTGGCGGACGACGAGCGTTCCCCTTTCGATGCTCGATGCCACGTTTTCCGAGGCGGTGCAGTCGGGGTTTGATGCGCTTCCGGAAAGGCCGGGCTGGATCGCCGAGGTCCTGGCCTTCTGCTATGCGGTCAAGGCGGCGAAGCTGTGGCTAGTGGTGCAGTTGCGCGACTATCCGCTGGTTGCTCTGGTGTTCAACCTCGATGCGGCATTGTTCGGGTTCCTTGTCGCGCGGGCGGGCGTGGTTGTCACCAATTTCATAGACACGCATTACGATAGAGAGGCATAATGGACACGAACCCGAAAGACCCAGCTCAAGCTTCCGGCAGGCCGGCCGCGAAGCGGCTGAAGGCGTCGCACTGGTTCTGGGGAACCATCGCGGTCCTTCTGATGATCACGCTGGCACTGCACTTCGCGGCCCGCTTGCAACTGGGAAAGCAGCGCGCCGAGGGTGAAGGCGAGGCCGCCAGCCAGACCGCCGCCGAAGCCGAAGCCAAGGCGACGCAGGTGGAACACTGGTTTGCCATGGCGGGGAAGGAAGCAGCCAAGGTCCGGGCCGAGATCGACCCGATGCTGGATAAGGCCTATGCGCCGGTCTATGCGGGGATCCCGGCCTATATGGATTTCCACTATTCGCTGAAGGGCGAATGGCTGGAACTGGGCGCGGCGGCAATCGGGGAGATATCCTCCGGTCTGGACAAGTACATGTTCGCCGGCTTGGACAAGCGGTTGGACTCGGTTGCGGCGGATCTGGGCCGGGAATTCGATCAAAGATACTTAGGCGTGGTGGACAGGGCGATGGCAGGACTGCCGGGTGGAGCCGAGGCACTCGGGCCGGTGGTCGCCGGGGCGCTGAAGGACAGCAAGAGTCGGATCACGAAGACAGGGGGCATGGTGGCGCTGGAAGCGGTTGCGCTGAAGGGCATGACCAAGGTTTTCGCCACGAAACTGGGCGTCAAGCTGGCGGCGAAAGTGGCGGCCAAGACCGGGACGAAATGGGCGGCCACGTTGGTCGGCGGCGGGACCGGTGCGGCCGTCTGTTCCTGGACCGGTCCTGGGGCGGCGGCCTGCGGCCTGATCGGGGCGGGGATCGCTTGGGTCGGCACGGATGTCGCCATGATCAAGCTAGAGGATTACCTCAAGCGCGACGATTTCGAGAAGGAACTGCGCGCCCTGATCGATGAGCACAAGGCAGAGACCCGTAAGGTGCTGGAAGCGATGCTGGCCGAGCGGGGGAAGGAGCGTGGCAGCGCGGCGAAGGTCGCGGTGGGGGAGGTCGCGCTGTCCGAATTGGCGGATGCTGACAGGCAACTCGCCTGCAAGACCGCCGGGTCGCTGCTGGTGCACTACACCGGGATGCGGGACAACCTTCAGGCACGGTCTCCGGCACAGGTTGCGGCATTGGAGCAAGGGTTGCGGGCGCAAGCTCGGGACCACCTGCTGGCCCCATGGGTCGAAGGGATGGAACAGGCGATCCCCGCCGATCCGGACCAACTGCGTCCCCAGGTCGTGGGGAGCATTACCGTGACGGTGGAGGTTCCCCCGGGGCTGCGCGAAGAGCAGGAAGCTTGGGGTAAACTGACGCTGGGAACGGAGGAGATCGTCTTCGACTGGGCCGCGGCGAACACCGCGGGCGGATATGTGCTGCACGCCGGTGCCGGAGAGGCCACCCGGATTGCACCCTCGGTGCGCGTCGCTCTGGAACTTGTCCAGGATCGCGGCTGGAAGCATCGGAATCGGACTTTCACCGGCTCGGCATCGATCAATGTCTTCTCGACCTTGGCAGAGGGATCCGGCCTTGCGCCCAGGGTGGAAATCCGCTTACCGACGAAGCCGGAGGGCGACAACACTGCGGGGCCGACTGCGATCATTGCCCTGTCCCTGTCCGGGGTGATGTTGCCTGAGCGGGCCTTGCCGGATTTCTGTACGCCCTGAATCTCGACGCAGAGCTTACTGCCGACAATCCAGCATGAGAGCATCAGGCCGTTTGTGGCGTCGGCGTCAGCTTGGTCAGCTGGCCCATCATGATGAAACGCAGGTCGTCGGCCCTTGCCGACTGGTCGAGAATGGGTTTATGCGGCGGTGCGGCTTCCTCACAGCGGTCGGCTAGCATTCAGCGCAGCAAAATCTTGGGCGAATGTCGCTGATGCGGGACGGAGCTGTCGTTGGAACTGGCGGCCTCTAGTCAGAGCGGACCGGAGAGATCAGCAGCAGGTACAGGGCAAGGTCCCCGAGGCTTGCGTTACGCCGAACGTTTGCAAGATCATCCTATCTGCGCGGAGTAGTAATTGGTTAATTAGTGTGTTTCATTGCGCTTGAAAAGTTACACACAAAGCGCCACTTAATCCTCTATGTGGGGTTTATAATAATTTGAATAGAAGTACAGACTCATTGCGTTCAACTTGAAGATCATGCATGCTGAACAGCAGAGTTTGGAGGTGTGATGCCTGATTTTGTATGTGATACACAGAATTCCACTGAATTTGAGGCGTCGGTCCGACAGGTCACACGACAGCTTTATAGGCATAGCGATTCAACTGGCTCCATCAAGCTCGACGGGCGAGAACGTGATGAAATAATCGACACCGGAACCGAACTTATCGTAGTGGAGGCGACGCAGTCTAGAAAGCTATCGAAGACTGAGTACGACTTGAGCAAAAGTATCGATCTCGTCAAAAAACTCCGAGGTTCAAATAATTTTTCTGAATATAATTTCCGTATCATGCTTGTGACCGCGGAAGACCCCACCGCAGATCAAGCTGCTCATGTAAAGTCAGCGAAGGCTGGTTGCCCAAAAGAGATAATATCATTCACGACATTATTTTCAAGGTTGTTTGATGCCAGACATTACATTCGAATCCGTGGCGATCACTCGTTCGGCAGCGTTAGAAATCCAGCGAACGAGTCTGATCACAGGGTTCCACCCTCTGAGTACATTCCTACAGCGCTAAGTCGTGAAAATACTGGAGAATCCATTCGTGCATCGGACCTAGCTGCAAGAATAGAAAGTGGTGGGCAGTATGTGATTTATGGAGACTACGGTTCCGGAAAGAGCATGACGCTGCGCGATATATATTTTAGAGTTCGCGATAGATTTGCGTCTGGAGATATTATCAGATGCCCAATTTACTTGAATCTTCGGGAGCATATCGCGCAAACTCAACCTGATGAGGCACTTTACCGACATGCAGAGAAAGTCGGCTTCCCTGAACCCCACAGCTTGATATCCGCTTGGCGTGCAGGCTTCGTTACTTTGTTCCTCGATGGGTTCGACGAGTTAACGCCACCTCAGTTTGCATCTTCAGCTCTCACGCTTCGACAAGCGCGCCGCTTTGCAGTTGAACTCGTTCGGAGGTTTATAGAGCAAACCCCTTCTGAGGCTCCTATTATCATTGCCGGACGAGAAAGCTACTTTGATGGACGTGAAGAAGCCAAGAGTGCACTTGGTTACAATTCAGCCTCGCAAGTATTTGATCTCGCCGGCTTTACAGATAGTGATATTGAAAAATTTCTTAAGGCCAAAGGAACTATGTTGCCGGGTTGGCTTCCTACTCGCCCACTCTTGTTAGGCTACCTAGCGAATGCCGGATTACTAAAGGGAGAGGACGAGGCGTTAGCGCTTTCACCCAGTAGCGGCTGGGAGCAGATGCTTCATCGAGTATGCGCTCGCGAAGTTAGCCAAGTATGGGGGGTAGGCTTTGAAGCTAGTGATCTCCGTCTTTTCATTGAAGGTTTGGCGACACGTGCTCGCAAGTCTCCAGATGGACGTGGTCTGCAAGATAGCGATTTGCGAAGCGTATTCAGGAAGGTTTTTGGACGTGATACGGATGAACCCGCCAATCTTTTAACTTGTCGTTTGCCTGGGCTAGGGTCAGTTCCTGGACGTCCCGGAGCCCGCGAGTTTATTGATGCTGATTTTGCTGATGCAGCAGCGAGTGGTGATCTAAGCCGTTACATCGAAGCTCCTTTCGTTATGAAATCATCTTTGGATAATGTGTCGGTGGCTTTGCGCGAACTCGGGAGGGAGATGGTTGCGTCGCGCACAGATGATGCTATTTCCAGGGTCTCGATTGCGTTGCTTAAAGCAAGTGACCGTTCTGAGTTGGCGACGACATGCGCAGACCTAATCTCGATCTTAATGGATCACCAACTTAGCTATAGCGGGGCACCGTTAACTATCCAAGATGCGAACTTTGGAACTGTAACTGTGGATCCCGAGTTGGATTTCTCAAAGATATCCTTCGCGAGGTGTATTTTTGACACCATAGAGCTCGGTCGATCGAGTGCGGCAAAAGATGCAAGCAATTTCCCTCGGTTCCACGACTGTCTTATCGGAAAGATTGAGGGGGCGGCATCCCAGAGCGATGTTCCTGCTGGTATTTTGACCGGCACATCATCGGTTGAGCAGTACGCGACATTTACCGCTACGAATGATGCCGTGATGCGCTCGCCGCTCAAAGACGAAGTTAAAGTCTTGCTTACTATATTGCGAAAACTTTTCATACAAAGTGGAACTGGAAGACAGTACAGCGCCTTGCGTCGGGGGCTTCCTGCGAGTTTGACAAAACATGTCGAGCCGATTGTCGTTGTAATAAAAGCAGAAGGATACGCTCAGGATGTTTATATTGATCGCCGCACAATTCTTATACCAAATAGAACCAAAAACGCCGATGCGCTTGCGATCATCAATGGTCCAAACACTTCCACTTCATCTTTGATGGCAAAGGTTAAAGCTTTGTAAATTAGGCTGGCAGCTTTTGTGATTTAGGTGGGTCAAAATTTTTAAAAATAACCCGCGTCCTTTGTTCCTTTACTGAGTCGAGATTTTGCTAAAATTTGTGACCTGCCCCCCGGAAGTTCCCTCGCCGTGATGTAGCGTCTGCCCAACCTGAGAAGGAGCAGACTAAATGAGGAAAAGACGGTTCACCGAGGCGCAGATCATCGGGATGATCAAAGAGCAGGAGGCCGGTTTGCCGACTTCCGAGCTTTGCCGGAAGCATGGGCTCAGCCCCGCGACCTTCTACAAGCTGAAGGCCAAGTATGGTGGGATGGATTTGTCCGATGCCAAGCAGCTGACGCAGTTTGAGGAAGAGAACGCCAAGCTGAAGCGCCTGGTGGCGGATGTGATGCTGGATCGAGCCAGTGTGGCGCCATTGGTTCAAGCCCAATGGCGAGGGTCGTGCCGAAGGATCTCTTGGGAAAGCCCTGACGACGCCGATGCAACGGCGGGACGCGGTGCTGCGGGCGATGAAGGGGCATCCGATCTCTCAACGCCGGGCCTGCGTCCTGATCGGTGTCGATCCGAAGACGGTGCGGCGTGAACACCCGCCCGACAATCCGGAGATCCGTAAGCGCCCGGCCATCGCCCTCGTTGCTTGAGGCTCGATGTCATCCGAGATGACGCCCGTAACAACGGAGGCGTCGATGGATAGCGACATACAAACTTACGTAAGTTCTCACAGTGATGATCCTGGATACGCCGGGCGTATCGACATCGTGACGGGGCCGACCGGTCGCCGTCGCTGGCCCGAACATGTGAAGGCGGCAATGGTGCTCGAGACCTTTCGGGACGGGGTGACGGTGGCCGACGTGGCGCGGCGTCATGGGGTTTCGGCGCCGCAATTGCATGCCTGGCGTCGGGCTGCGCGCGAGGGGCTTTTGCCGATGCCGGAGGATGATGCCCTCGGGCTTGTGCCGATCGTGGTGAGCGGGGGCGCCGTACCGGGTGATCGGCCCGAGACCAGCTTGCAGCTGGAGATTGTCGGGGTGCGGATCCTTGTGCCGACCGGCTTCGACGCGGCGCATCTTGGCCGGGTGGTTGCGGCGCTGCGGGAGACATCGTCGTGATCCTGCCGGGCGGGGTCACCCGCGCCTATCTGGCGACGCGTCCGGTGGACTTCCGCAATGACGAGGGACCGTGGCCCCGGTGGGGCCGCGTAAGCCCGAGGAACACGCGGGGCTCGCGCTGGTCGTGCAGAACGTGCTCGGCCACGATCCCTACAATGGCGCGGTGTATCTGTTCGTAAGCGCCCGCTCATCACCCTTTGCCTAGCGGCTTGACTATTCTCGGAAGTTCCAGGGCATCAGCGCGGCGATATCGCTTTGCATGTGCTGGTCTAGGATCTTGCGGAGCGTGGCGGCGATATAGGCCTCGGGGTTGATGCCATTGAGGCGGCAGGTGCCGATCAGCGAGGCGATGCGGGCCCAGGTTTTCGCCCCGTCATCGGAGCCCGCAAAGAGCGCGTTTTTCCTCGTCAGCGGAATCGGACGGATCGCGTTTTCGACGCCGTTGGTGTCCATTTCGAGCCGACCGTCGTCCAGGAACCGGGTCAGCCCCGCCCAACGTTTCAGACCGTATCGGATGTGCCGCGTCAGTTCGTTCGTCGAGGAAAGCTGCTGCAGGCAGCCCTCGAGCCAAGGCCGCAGGGCCTCGACGATCGGCCTGGAGAACCTCTGCCGGATTTTCACGCGCGTGGCCGGGTCACGGCCGCGGATTTCCTTTTCGATGTGACCTGCCTCCCGGAAGTTCCCTCAATCTGATGTAGAGTCTGCCCAACCTTAAGGAGCAGACGAATGCGAAAGAGCCGTTTCACCGATGAGGAGGGGACCGTGGCCCCTGATGGGGCCGCGTAAGCCCCGACGAACAGATTATCGGGATGATCAAAGAGCAGCAGGCCGGTTTGCCGACCTCCGAGCTTTGCCGTAAGCACGGTTTGAGCCCTGCGACGTTCTACAAGCTGAAGGCCAAGTATGGCGGGATGGACCTTTCGGACGCCAATCGGCTCAAGCAGCTCGAGGCCGAGAACGCGAAGCTGAAGCGCCTGGTGGCGGATGTGATGCTGGATCGAGCCATTGTGGCGCCATTGGTTCAAGCCCAATGGCGAGGCCGGAAATCCGTGAGGCGATGCACGAGATCGTCGAGAAGCGCCGTCGCTTCGGCTATCGGCGCGTCGGCATCCTGCTCGAGCGCAAGGGCATGATCATGAACGAAATCGTAGCCCGTCAAGCAAACGATCCGGGGGATCGTTTGTAGGGCGGAGGGCTCTACCGGATTTACCGGGAAGAAGGCCTGTCGGTGCGACGCCGTCGTGCTCGCAAACGGGCACGTGGCAGCCGCACACCAATGCCGGTGCCGCTGCGGCCGAACCAGCGCGGGTCGCTGGACCCTCGCCATGGTCACTCGGACCGGTGGCGTTCCCATGGCTCGATGTCCGACACGTTCGGGGCCTGCCGAAAGTTCCGCATCCTCGCCGTGAACGACGACTGCTGCCGCGAAAACCTCGCCCTGATTGCCGACACCAGCATCTCCGGCGCACGGGTCGCACGCGAATTGGACGCCTTGGTCCGGATCTATGGAAAACCCGCCTGCATCGTTTCTGACAACGTCCTATGTTGGGAACGATTTGCCGTTTGAGGCATCAGATCACGGGGCATCCGAGCGACCGGATACCTGTTGAATAGTTGCCCAGGCGGGCTCCGCCGTCAAGAAGTGGTCTCTTCCATAGCAAATACAGGGTCGGCCTGATTGCCGCCCTCACCGTCCTCAAGACGAGATCCGAAATCCCAAGCGGACAGAGGAGGATCAGGGAACGATCCGGGGGATCGTTTCCCCGACGATGGCGAACATTATCTACGAGGTCAGGAAGCTGCCTCCACGGCTCTACAGAGAGGGGTCCTTCCGCCTGGGCTCGCCCCCTCGAAGAAGGGGCGATAGGGTTCGCCGGACTTGATCACGGCGTGAATGGTGCGCGCCATCTTGGCGGCGATGGCAGTATAGGCCTTGCGCCGAAGATCCGGGTTGTGCCGGTCCTGCGCGATGTATCGCTCGAACTTGTCGCGGAAGCTGTTGGCGGGCTTTAGCACGGCGGCCTGACTGGCCAGCCAGAGTGTGCGACGCAGGCGGGCGTTGCCATACTTCGAGATCTTGCTTCGTCCGCGGAACACACCGGATTGCACCGTCGCCAGGTCCATGCCGCAGAACTTCAGAAACTGGCGGTGATGGCGAAAGCGGCGCAGATCACCGGCTTCGGCCAGAACGGCCAGCGCATTGACAGGCCCGATCCCGGGTATCGTGCGCAGCAGTTGATAATCTGGATGGTCGGCCAGCAGCTCTGTCGCACGGTCCTCAATGGCGTTGCGCTGCTGAACAAGGCTGCGTCCCTGCGCCAAAACGAGACGGAACATCCGGATTGCATCGGAGTCTGGCGCGACGGGCAAACCCACGGAAGTCTTTGATGTCTCGTAGATATCCGCCAATAGCGCCGCCTTGGCGACGCGGCGACCAATCACCGGCCAGGCAGCCTCTATGAAGGCGTCCTTGTCCATGGCGGTGATCATGTAAGGAGATGGAAAGGCCTCAAGTAACGCCAAGAACCAGTCTCCACGAGAACTGCGATGGAACCGGTCCGCCTCGGGAAAATACAGGGGCAGGTAATGGGTCAGGATACGATGCCACAGTTCTGTCTTCGACCGCGCGACCATCTCGTAGGTCTTTGACAGTTCCTGGATGTCGCAAGTGCCGACGACCAGCGGGTCGTGAAAGACTTGAACTGCCCCGATCTCCAGCATCCGCAGGATGACCTGCGCATCCTTGGGATCGTTCTTGTCCCAGCTGTTGTGCAACGCTTCTCGCGTGCGGGCGAGAGCGACGGAAGAGACGAGCTTCAGATCGAATCCCGCGGCCCCGAGGGCGAACATCAGCGCCCGGTGGTAGTTGCCCGTCGCCTCGAAGCCGATGGTGACCGGTAGGCCATAATCAAGCAAAGCAGCGATCAGACGGCGATAATCCTCGGCGGTGTTCAGCACCGTCATCCGGCGGCGCCGCGTCTTGCCCGGGACGGCAATCAGCACCTCGTGCCGGTGTTTGGAAATGTCGATGCCTACCAGAACACGGGCATCCGAAGTATGCTCAACCTTGGCCATAGCCGGTCTCCTCTGTGGTGTGGTTCGCAAAACCACCATAGAGACCTGAGCCCTGGTTATGGCCGCCTGGCTCGCGCAATTTTGGAGGCTGCGCAGACGGCCATAACCTTCAACGGCGCGTCATTACCAACATGCTATGGCACCGAGTTTACCAGCAAGGCCATCCTGAAATGGGCGAACGTCAACAAGGTGGAGTGGCACTACATCGACCCCGGCAAGCCGCAGCAAAACGGCTTCATCGAGAGCTTCAACGGCAGTCTACGCGACGAATGCCTCAACGAGGAGATCTTCGACAGCCTCGCCGATGCCCGGCGCACCTTGGCCTTGTGGCGCTACGACTACAACCACATCAGGCCGCATTCCTCGCTGGGCAATCAGACCCCGGCAGAAGCGCGCCGAGCGCTTGAGCAATCTGAGGGCTCCGCGCCCGGCGCGCTTGCCCAACCCGAAACCGACCACTATCAACCCCAAGGACTCTCGTTATGACTGAGGGACGACCGGGGGGCAGGTCATCGTGGCACACACTTGCCCGGCAGGGGCGGCTGGTTTTGCCCGCCCCCGAAGATCCTGAGGAATTCGCGGCGCTGATGGTGGCACCGCAGAACGATGTTCCGCAGCCGGGGAGCAACTCCGGCCCCGAGATCGTGATGGGGGCGGTCATCGTCCGGTTGGAACCCGGTGCTTCGGTCGAGCGAATTGCCGCTGTCGTGCGCGCCCTGGTCGCCGGGACATGATCTTTCCTTCGAACCGGGTGCGGATCATGGTGGCGACGCAGCCGATCGCTCGCCATTGGGCTTGAACCAATGGCGCCAATGGCTCGCTTCGCAAGGGCCACGACAGCCTGGCAGCACTTGTGAAGAACGCGCTGCGGAAAGACCCGTTCACGGGCACCGTGTTTTGTGTTCCGCGCCCGCAAGGCCGATCGGCTGAAGCTGCTCTACTGGGACGATGAGCCATTGAAACGCAATTGGTCCGAGAGACAATGGCGAATGGGCTGGTGATGGCTTACAAACGGCTTGAGCAGCACAGCTTTACCTGGCCGGCGGTCAAGGACGGCATGATGATGCTGAGCCATGCCCAGTTCGAGGCGCTGTTTGCCGGGCTCGACTGGCGGCGGGTGCGGGCCCTTGATGTGCGGGCGCCCGAGGCGGTCGAATGAGGGCGCAAATGCTGCGGCCAGATGACTCTCCCCGCGCTTTGCGCGGGCATTTGCGGGGGGGGCGTGGTAGGTTTCTGCCATGCCCGAGACCGCTGATCTGCTTGAGGAAATCGCTGCCCTGAGGGCGCGTCTGAACACCGCGGAGGCACGCGATCAGCGCAAGGACGAGCGGATCGCCAGATTGGAAAAGCTGGTCGCCGCCTTCCGGCAGGCGGCCCTTGGACGACGCTCCGAGAAGAGCGATCCGGATCAGTTCGAGCTGGCGCTCGAGGATCTGGAAACCGCCATCGCCGTGATCCACGCCGAGGAAGACGCGGACAACCGATCGGCCAGGCGCCCGGAAAAGCCGCGGGCCGCCAATCGCGGTGCGCTGCCGAAACACCTGCCGCGCATCGAGGAGATGATCGAGCCCGTAAGCCTGACCTGCGCCTGCGGTGCTCGCCATGGTTCTTGAACCAGTGGCGCACCCTGGCTCGCTCTGCATCGCATCGGCGAAGATGTCTCGGAACGGCTCGACATCATTCTCGCGCAGTTCCGCGTCCTCGTCACGCGTCGGCCCAAGTGAGGGCCTGACTGCCATTGGTTCGAAGGAGGGCCCGAACGCCTGCCGGTCCTGCACCGATGGCGTGGTGCAGGCGCCCGCCCCGGATCGGCTGATCCCGGGGGGCCTGCCAAGTGAGGCCCTGGTTGCCCATGTGCTGGTCTCGAAATACGCCGATCACCTGCCATTGTATCGCCAGGCGCAGATCTACGCCCGGCAGGACATCGATCTCGACCGCTCCACACTGGCCGATTGGGTCGGCCGGGCTGCCTTTGAACTCCGGCCGGTGTTTGACGCGTTGATTGCCGATCTGAAGCGGTCAACCAAGCTCTTCATGGAGTTCGAGGGGACCGTGGCCCTGATGGGGCCGCGTAAGCCCCGAAGAACACGCGTGCCCCGGTGCTCGATCCGGGGGCCAGGAAAACCAAAACCGGATACTTCTGGGCGCTGGCCCGCGACGACCGCCCTTGGGGCGGCACGGCGCCGCCTGGGGTGGCCTTCACCTAAGCACCGGGCCGTGGCGGGCAACATGCCGAGCGTGTATTGCCCCATCTGAATCTGCTCAAGTTAAGCCGCTAATCTGAATGCCTCGACAGGCGTCGCCCGGCAAGGGCCTGATGAGGGCGGCGGTGGTTGTTGAGTGAGGCCGCGATCGCCATGGGTCCGAGAGAGCGGCCGAACGATCCAGTCGCCGATGACGCGGTTGGCGTGCTGGATGCTCTCGAAGCGGTGGCGGTGAATGCATTGCGCCTTGAGCGTCCGGATGACGCGCTCCACCATGCCGTTTTGTTGCGGGCAATGCGGGGTGATGAACTCCTGTTTCAGGCCATAGCTGCGCACCAGAGCCGTGAAGTGGCGACTGGTAAAAATCAGACCATTGTCAGACCGCAGCAGGAACGCCCGGTTGACCCGGCCAAGCGTTCCGAACCGGCGGATCAGGGCATGTTCAGGCGCGGCGCTGGCGGTCGTGGCCTTGCCGGAGCGCGACAGGTGCCAGCTCAGGAGTTCGCGCCTGTGGCAATCGATCACCAAGGCGAGCGACGCCCAGCCGTCCTTGCCGGTCCAGACCCGCGCCTGATCCGTCGACCAGCGCTCGTTCGGTGCGGTGGCGACCGAAGGCACCGCCTCGATCCGCGGCCGCATGCCGATGGCGCGCTTGCGCACCTGCCAGCCCTTGATCTGAAAGATCCGCTGCACCGTCGTTCGGCCCGCTCACTCGGACCAATGGCGTTCGGGGCCTCACTGTTGCACCCGAGCAACCACGCCACGGTGCGGTAGCCGAACGAGGGTGTCGTCGGGAAAACGCCCCACTGGGGCCTTTTCTGATCCTCCTCCATCCTCGATCATCGCCTTGATCGGGACCGCGAACCGGTCATCAACTTTGGGCGCTGCTTTGGTCGGCCTATCATAGACCGTGCGCCGCGGCACGCCGAACCAGGTGCAAAGCTTGGCGATCAACACCGCAATACCATCGGCCAGCAGGCCCTCATGGAGCGTCCGGATCATTGGTTCGGGGCGGCGCTTGAACCGGTGGCACGCTCGCCCCTCACTCCATCCCGCTCCATGAGGGCCGCCAGCTTTTTTCGGGCACGCAATTCCAGCATCGCCTCGCCATAGGCTTCTTGCAGATCCTGGAGCTGCTTTTCGTAGTGCTCGCGAATGTCGAGAGGGTTGGCGCGCAAGGAATTCTCCATGCCCCGCTTCGCGTCCTCGACCCGGCCCTCGATCTCGGAAGGTGTCAGGTCAAACGACCGGCTCGCCTCGGCCACCGTCGTCTTGCCCTGAATGATCTCGGTCACCAAGGCGGTCTTCCGCTTCGCCGTCCAACGTTTGATGCTGTCGTCCATCGTCATACTCATGGCCACGTTCTCCTTTGTAGCATGAGCAGGATTTCACTGGGTCAATGCAGTGCAGATCGCCTCGGCATCGGCGGCGTCGGTTTTGCCCCGCTTGACGAAGGGCTTGACGTAAGAGGGCGGGATCAGCCGCACCTGATGGCCGAACTTCGTCAGCTGCCGCGCCCAATGATGCGCCCCGGCACAGGCTTCCATGCCGATCAGGCATGGGGAAAGGCGCGAGAAGAACAGCAGCATCTGTGCCCGCCGGACCTGGCGCCGGATCACAACCGCGCCCGAGGCGGCGCATTACCTTGGCGTCTCTGAAAGCACCTTGCGACTGCTGGAGATCCCGCGCCGAAAGCTGGGGGCGAAACGTCTTTACGACCGCTTCGACCTTGACGCCTTCGCCTCGGCGCTGCCCATTGAGGGCGAGAGCGAAGGGGAAACGGCATGCGATCACCTGTTTGGGGTGTCCAGTTGAAGGGCGTCCGGCGCCAGCGTCGCGGCGAGCGCGTGGTGAAATATCACCGCGCCAGCGGCATCCGCTTGCCGGATCTGCCCGAGACGCACCCGGATTTCGTCGCCGCTTGGGCAGCGGCCGAGGCCAGCCTGACCGGCCCCGCCGCCCTTGCGCGCAAGGCGCCGGTCGCCGCGGGAACGCTTGCCGCCGCGATCCGTGCCGAAAAAACCAGCCGTCCGTTTGCCGAGCTGTCGAGCCTTTATCAGTCGATCCTGCGCAAGGATTTCGACGCGATGGAAGCCGCCTATGGCACGGCGCCGCTCAAGGGGCTGCGGTCACGCCATATCGAGGCCGATCTCGACAAGCTTTCCGCCGATGCCGCGAACAAGCGCCTCAAGGCGTGGCGGCGGGTGATGGGCGGCGCCCGGCGGCGCGGCGAGATCGAGTCCGACCCGTCGATCGAGGTCAGGCGCATCAAGGTCAAGACCGAGGGCTTTCCCGCCTGGACGCAGGACGAGGTCGAACAGTTCCGCGCCCGCTGGCCGATCGGCACCGTGCAGCGCGCCTGTTTCGAGCTGGTCTGCTGGACCGGCGCGCGGACGAATGACGCAGTGCGCCTTGGCCCGTGCAACATCGACCACGGCGGCGTGCTGAGCTACCGGCAGAGCAAGACCGCCAATCCGGCGATGGTGCCCTGGTCCAATCCGCTGCCGGGCTATGCTGCGGCCTGGGCGGCCGAGCGCGAGACCGTCAAGGCGGCGCTGGCCTGTCTCTCGGGCGGTTTCACCTTCCTTGAGGCGAACGGGCGTGTGCGATCGGTGAAAGGGCTTGGCAATGTGATCAGCGAGGCCGCGCGCGGGGCAGGAGTCGAAAAATCCGCCCATGGCCTGCGCAAATACCGCCTCACCGCGATCGCGGAAGCGGGTGGATCGGCGCATGCGATCATGGCCTGGGGCGGGCATCAGACGCTGGTCGAGGCCGAGCATTACACCCGCGCGGCAGATCGTCGGCGACTCGTCATGGGGGTGGAACAAGGCGGGAACGTTGTATCACCCCGCAGCCCTGATACAAAAACGGCAAAAAAGTGAATGACTTCAATGCCGTTTTGGGGATGTGGTAGGCCCGGAGGACTCGAACCCCCAACCAAGGCGTTATGAGCGCCCGGCTCTGACCATTGAGCTACAGGCCCCCAGAGTGCGGCAAGGTCTAGGCGGGACGGGCGGAACCGTCAAGCACCGGAATGGGGCAGGGGGCTGGCCCGCCGACGCCCCGCCACGGTTCAGCGCAGATGTGCCAAAAACGCGTCGATCTCGGCCTCGGTCGTGTCCCAGGTCGTCACCATCCGCGCGGCAAGCGGTACCTCGCCCGGGCCGTCAAGCGACTGATCGAAGGGCCAGAGGTAATAGGACGCCCCCGCCGCATGAACTGCGCGATGGGCGGCGCGGGGGAAGGCGGCGAAGACCTCGTTCGCCTGTGTCGGATGGGTCAGCGAGGCCCCGGGCACAGCGGCAATGCCCTGCGAGAGCCGCGTGGCCATCGCATTTGCCTGCCGGGCCAGCCGCAGCCACAGATCGCCCTCGAGGTAAGCCGCCATCTGCGCCGCAAGGAAGCGGTGCTTCGAAAACAGATGCCCGCCGCGCTTGCGGCGCAGCTCGAATTCCCAGGCGCGGGCGGGATCGAAGATCACCACCGCCTCGACCCCCATGCAGCCGTTCTTGGTGCCGCCAAAGCTGAGCACATCGACCCCGGCCTTCCAGGTCACCTCGGCCGGGGTGCAGCCCAGGCTGACCAGCGCATTGGCAAACCGCGCCCCATCCATGTGCACGGGCAGCTTGTACTCCCGCGCCACCGCCGTCAGCGCCGCCACCTCGGCGGGGGTGTAGATCGTGCCCGCCTCGGTCGCATTGGTCAGCGAGACCATGCCGCGCTGCACGTTATGCACGCCCGCCCGCGCGGTATGCGCAATCGCCGCGCGCAGACCGGCCGCGTCCATCTTCGCATGGGGCCCGTCGACCAGCACCAGCTTGGAGCCGCCGGTGTAGAATTCGGGGGCGCCGCATTCGTCTTCCTCGATATGGGCGTTGCGGTGACAGAAAATCGCCCCCCAGGGCTGGGTCAGCACCGCACAGGAGAGCGCATTCGCCGCCGTGCCCGTCGCCACCAGATAGACCACGGCCTGCGGCGCCTCGAAAATCTCGCGCAGATGCTCGACCACCGCGCCGCTGAGCGGATCGGCGCCATAAGAGGCCACATGGCCCGCATTCGCCGCCGCCAAAGCCGCCATGATCTCGGGCGCGACGCCCGCGGTGTTGTCCGACGCAAACTGCATTCAGAGATCCTCGATGATGTAGTCCTGCCAGTCTTCCTCCGGCACCTCGGCCTCGGAGACGGTCCAGCCGCGCACCGATTGCCCCGCATCATGCACCGTCTCGGGATCGCCCGAAATCAGATAATGCCAGGGCTCCAGCGGCCTGCCCTCGTAGCGCAGCCGATAGGCGCAGGTCGCGGGCATCCAATAGACGCTTTTCTTCAGCGATTTCGGCGTCAGCCGCACGCATTCGGGCACGAATTGATGCCGGATCTCGTAGTTGCGGCAGCGGCAGCTTTCGCCGTCAAGCAGACGACAGGCGACGCGGGTGAATTCCAGCTCGCCGGTGTCTTCATATTCCAGCTTGTTCAGACAGCATTTGCCGCAGCCGTCGCAAAGCGCCTCCCATTCGGCGGGGGTCAGCCTGGTCAGCGGCAGGGTCCAGAACAGGGGGCGCAAGTTACTACTCATCGCGCGAAAGGTGACTCGGATTTGGGCATCAGGGAAGTCACTTCAGGCTGTGCGCAGGATCTCGCGCGCGGTTTCGCAATCGGCTGCCATCTGTTTCATCAGGGCGGGCAGGCCGTCGAACTTCATTTCCGGGCGCAGATACTCGACCAGCGCGACGGAAAGATGCTGGCCGTAAAGATCGCCTTCGAAATCAAACAGGAAAGTCTCCAGATTGGGGGCGTTTTCGCCAAACATCGGCCGCACGCCAAGGCTGGCCGCGCCAAAGTATGCCCCCGCCTGCGGCCCGGTCAGCACATCGACCTTGACCGCATAGACGCCGAGCTTGGGCAGATGCAGCCGCGCCACCGACATGTTCGCGGTCGGAAAGCCCAGGTCGCGGCCGCGCTTGTCGCCGTGCATCACCTCGCCCTCGATCCGGTGCAGGTGACCGAGCATCTTCGCCGCATCGCGCACCCGCCCCTCGGCCAGCGCCTTGCGGATATTGGTCGAGGAGACCTCGATCCCGTCGATGTGCAGAAGCGGCGCCACCGTGACGTCAAAGCCCAGGCGTTGACCCAGCGCGATCAGCTCGGCCGTGCCCGCCGCGCGGCCCTTGCCAAAGCGGAAATCGCCCCCCACCGTGACATGGGCGACGCCCAGCCCCTCGGCCAGCACCTTGCCTGCGAAGGTCTCGGGGTCCATCCCCGCCAGCTCGGGGCCGAAGGGCAGCTCGTAAAGCCGCGTCACGCCCAGTTTCGCCAGCCGGTGTTCGCGGGCTTCGGCATTCATCAGCCGGAACGGCGCGGCCTCGGGGGCAAAGACCTCGCGCGGATGGGGTTCAAAGGTGATGATGCCCAAAGGCTCGCGGCCGCGGGCCAGGTCGATCACCGATTGATGCCCCAGATGCACCCCGTCGAAATTGCCCATCGCCACCGAGGCGCCGCGCGCCTCGGGCGAAAGCCCCGTCCAGTGGGTATAGGTCTGCATGCCCGGTCTTGTCCCGCCTCCGGCGAGGCCGCCGGTCGTGTCAGTGCTTGCAGGCGGGCGCCAGAACCTGCGCTTCGCCCTCGATCACCACCGTATCGCCCACGCGGCAGCGGGTTTCAAGGGTGACCCGACGCTTCACCGGATCGATCGCCGCCACCGTGACTTCGGCCGTCACCACATCGCCCGGCCGCACCGGGGCGCGGAATTTCAGCGACTGGCCCAGATAGATCGTGCCATGGCCCGGCAGCTGCTCGCCGATCACCGCCGAAATCAGCCCGGCCGAGAGCATCCCATGCGCGATCCGGCCCTTGAACAGCGTGGTGCTGGCGAAATCCTCGTCCAGATGCACCGGGTTGCGGTCGGTCGAGACCTCGGCGAACAACTCGATGTCGCGGTCGGTGATTTCCTTGGTCAGCGTGCGCATCATGCCGAGTTCAAGCTGATCGATGCAGATCGTGCCGCGTTGGATTTGGTCGGTCATGGGGGCGCTCCGGCTTGGGGTCATGCTGCGCCGCCGCTTAGCACGGCGGCCGCCACCATGCAAGCGCAGCGAAACTTATGAACCCAAGACGAATGTCGGGCGCAAGATAGTTGCGGGGTCGTTTCAGCGCAGCCGGCCGATCGTGTATTGCGGATCCTGCTGGCGGGCATCCAGCCAGGCCCGGAGCAGATCCGCGTTCGGATTTTCGACATCGGCGCCGAACTGCTCGGCGGCCAGCCCGCCCGAGACGAAGAGCACGTCCAGATTTTCGCCGATCGCCCCGGCCACATCGGTGTTGATGCCGTCGCCCACCGCCAGCACGCGGCTGTCATCGGTCAGGCCGAATTCCGCCATGCGGCGCCGGGCCATGTCATAGATCGGCGGATGCGGCTTGCCGAAATACATCGTGCGCCCGCCCATTTCCTCGTAAAGCGCCGCCAGCGCGCCCGCGCAATAGATCCGGGTTTCGCCCATGTCGACGACCACATCGGGATTGGCGCAAAGCAGCGGCAGGCCGCGGGTCTTGGCCTCGAGGAAGCGGGGGCGGTAGTCTTCGGGCACTTCGTTCAGCTCGTCAAAGGGGCCGGTGCAGACGATGCCCTCGGCCTGATCGAAGGGGACGCGCTCGACATGGCTGCGGCCCTGCCATTCCGGCGGGATCTCGGTGAAGAAACCGTCGTCCTTTTGCGGCCCGAGATGCCAGAGCCTGCGCCCGACCGCGCCCGCGAACATCGCGTCCTGCGCCGCATCGCCCGAGGTGACGATGGCATCCCAGGCCTCGCGCGGGACGCCCATGCGGTCGAGCCCCTCGGCGACGAAGCGGGCCGGGCGCGGCGCGTTGGTGATCAGGATCACCCGGCCGCCCTGGGCGCGGAAGCCTTGCAGCGCGGCGAGGGCGGCGGGGAAGGGGGCGACGCCATTATGCACGCAGCCCCAGAGATCGCACAGCAGCACGTCGTAACGGGCAGAGATTTCGGCGAGCGACTGGAGGATGCGGGTCATGGGGGGCCTTTCGGAACGGTTCGGACATCGATGCGGCCAGCTTATGACATGGGTGCGACAGAATGACAAAGGGGCACGACCTGTTGCGGCGCGCGTCGCGGCCGCCCGCGAAGGGGGCGCTGCCCCCCTCTGGCTGCGCCATTCACCCCCCGGGATATTTTCGGCAAGATGAAAGCCCCCCTTCATCTTGCCTCAAATATCCCGGGGGAGTCCCGGCACGGGACGGGGCAGAGCCCCCTTCTTGCCCCGGGTGCCCAAGCTGCGGTATCTGTGCATCTCAAGAACACCAATGAAAGCGAGCACCATGTCCGGCGATCTTCTGTCCTCGACCCCGAGCGAGACTTATGACGCGTCCTCGATCGAGGTGCTCGAAGGGCTGGAGCCGGTGCGCAAGCGGCCGGGCATGTATATCGGCGGCACCGATGAGCGCGCGCTGCATCACATGGTGGCGGAGATTCTCGACAACGCCATGGACGAGGCGGTGGCGGGGCACGCCAACCGGATCGAGGTCGAGGTGAATGCCGATGGTTCGGTCACCGTGCGCGACAATGGCCGCGGCATTCCCGTCGATCCGCATCCGAAGTTTCCCGGCAAATCGGCGCTGGAGGTGATCCTGTGCACGCTGCATGCGGGGGGGAAGTTTTCGAACAAGGCCTATTCGACCTCGGGCGGTCTGAACGGGGTCGGCTCCTCGGTGGTGAATGCGCTCTCCGATCTGATGGTGGTGCAGGTCGCGCGCAACAAGGAGCTTTACGAGCAGCGCTTTTCGCGCGGCGTGCCGCAGGGGCCGGTGGCGAAGCTGGGCGCGGCGCCGAACCGGCGCGGCACCACCGTGACCTTTCACCCCGATCCGGAGATTTTCGGCTCGCTGAGCCTCAAGCCCGCGCGGCTCTTCAAGATGACGCGTTCCAAGGCTTACCTGTTTTCGGGCGTCGAGATCCGCTGGAAGACGGCGATTGCCGATGGTGACACGCCGACGGAAGCGACCTTCCATTTCCCCAATGGCCTTGCCGATTATCTGGCCGAAGCCCTGACCGGGGCCTCGACCTATTCCGACAAGCCCTTTGCGGGCCGCGTCAGTTTCGAGGAAAAATACAATATCCCCGGCTCGGTCGAATGGGCGATCAACTGGACCCCGGTGCGCGACGGCTTCATCCACAGCTATTGCAACACCGTGCCCACGCCCGAGGGCGGCACGCACGAAGCCGGGTTTTGGGCGGCGATCCTCAAGGGCATCCGCGCCTATGGCGAGCGGATCAACAACAAGAAGGCGGCGCAGATCACCCGCGAGGACATGCTGACGGGTGGCTGCGCGCTGATCTCGATCTTCATCCGTGAGCCGTCCTTTGTCGGCCAGACCAAGGACCGGCTGAGCACGGAAGAGGCCGCGCGCTGGGTGGAAAATGCGGTGCGGGATTATTTCGACACCTGGCTGACCACCGACACCAAGGCCGCGGGGGCGATCCTTGATTTCCTTGTCCTGCGGGCCGAGGAGCGGCTGCGGCGCAAGGCGGAAAAGGAAACCTCGCGCAAATCGGCGACGAAGAAGCTGCGCCTGCCCGGGAAGCTCGTCGATTGCTCGGCCACGAACCGCGAGGGGACGGAGCTTTTCATCGTCGAGGGCGATTCGGCGGGTGGCTCGGCCAAGATGGCGCGGGACCGGACGATGCAGGCGCTCTTGCCCTTGCGCGGCAAGATCCTGAACGTGCTGGGCGCGGCGAGTTCGAAACTGGGCCAGAACCAGGAAATCAACGATCTGGCGCAGGCTTTGGGGGTGGGTCTGGGCACGAAGTTCCGCGTCGATGATCTGCGCTATGACAAGATCATCATCATGACCGACGCCGATGTCGACGGCGCGCATATTGCCTCGCTGCTGATGACGTTTTTCTTCACCCAGATGCGGGGGCTGATCGACAAGGGCCATTTGTATCTGGCCTGCCCGCCGCTTTACCGGCTGACGCAGGGGGCGAAGCGGATCTATGTCGCCGACGATGCCGAAAAGGACGTCTGGATGGCGAAGGGGCTGGGCGGGCGCGGCAAGATCGACGTGCAGCGCTTCAAGGGTCTGGGCGAGATGGATGCCAAGGACCTGAAGGACACGACGATGAACCCGGCGACGCGCAAGCTGATCCGGGTCACCATCGACGACGAATTCGCGGGCGAGACCGACGATCTGGTGGAACGGCTGATGGGCAAGAAACCCGAGCTGCGGTTCCAGTACATCACCGAGAACGCGCGGTTCGTTGAGGAGCTGGACGTCTGATCCGGTCCACGCAGAGGGGACGCGGCGCAACGGGCCTTTGCGCTGTCTGGCGCCGCGGAGATGCCTGCCAGGGGTGATTCTGCCCTTGTGCTTTCCGCTGCAGGATGTGACCCGACCTCGGCCGGACAGGGCCTGATCCGCCGCAGGGCGGGCCCTGTGCCCCCGAAAAACACACCCCCCGTCCCCGCACGCAGACGTGTTTTTGCGCGCCTGCGCGGAATTTGGTTAATTTTACGGGTTTCCACCGCCCGCGTTTAGAATTCGAAAATCATCTTAACCTTAACGTGGGCCTGTCTTCGATAGGCAACGATATCAGGAGTGCCAAGCGATGCGATCCTATCTCATTCTGGCGGCAATCGTCGTCCTGACGATTGTCGGCGATTACGCGCTCAAATCCGCAAGCCTGCGCGCCGTGCCGCATGCCTCGGTCTGGTTCTTCACCGGGGCGGCGCTTTATGCGCTGACCGCGCTTGGCTGGATGTGGCTCATGCAAAGCCAGAGCCTGGCGCAGATCGCCGTGCGCTACAGCGCGGCCACCATCCTGCTGCTGACCGGTGTCGGTGTTGTCTTTTTCGGAGAAACCCTCTCGACGCGGCAGATCGCAGGCATTGGCGCTGCGCTGTTTTCCGTCGTGATGATGCAGGCCGAGGCCTGAACGACCCTTCCCGATGCACAGACGAGACATTCCATGCTTCTTGTAAGTCACTATGTTGCCCGCAGCAAAATTCACGGCCTTGGCGTCTTCACTCGGGTGCCGATCCGCGCCGGGGCCACGGTCTGGCGCCATGATCCGATGTTTGATGTGGACATACCTGCCGCCACGCTGGCACAATTTCCCGAAGATCTGGCGCAGACGGTGCGGCACCACGCGGAATATCTTCCGCATCTCGGAATTTTCCGCCTTGGGAATGATGGGGACATGTTCATGAACCACAGCGACGACCCCAGCCTGATCGACCGCGGCGAGGAGATGATCGCCGCCCGCGATCTGGCCGCGGGCAGCGAACTGACCTGCGACTATGCGCAGGTCTGCGTTCTGGGCTACGAAAATGCCGTGCTGCCGCCGCTGGAGGCGGCCGCCTGATGAGTGGAAACACCCTGCCGCGGCAGATCGTGGTCCTGGTGACCGCGGTTCTGCTCGCGGTGCTGGCGGTGCTGTGGATGTCGCTCCTTTCGGTGCGCGGCACGATGGACGACAGCGCCGCCGAGGAATCGACCAAGCGCGTGGCCGGACGGGTGCAGAACCTGCTCGAACAGGTGTCGATTCTGGCAAGCGATTACCACAACTGGACAGACCTTTATCTTGATGCCCAGGAGCTGGCGATCGACCGGCTGGCCTCGAATTACGGCATCACGGCGCATCGCGGCGAGGTGTTCCAGTTTGCCGAAGTCTTCGACGGTCCGTTCGCGGCGCCGCTGTCCTGGCGCGAGGGGGCGGGGCTGGCGCCGCAGCCGGGGTTGCTGACCGAACGGACGCGGCAGATCCTGCGCAGGATCGCCCCCGGGCTCGACCCGTCGCACCGCCAGACGCATGATTACTTCGAGATGCGCGACGGCCAGCCGGTGATGTTTTCAAGCTCCTATCTGCTGCCCGAAAACCCCGCGCTTCTGGCGCGCGTCGTGCCCGGCAGCGCCGGCATCGCCACGATCGGCAAGGTGATGGCGCCGCAGCGGCTGCGGGACATGGAAAGCGAATTCTCGATCACCGGGCTGGCCGTGACGATGACCCCGCCCGAGGCCGCGCAGACGATCTCGGTGGCGCTGCCGGGGGTGGACGGAAAGCCGGTCGCCTGGCTGCGCTGGACCCCGCCGCAACCGGGCACGCTGTTGTTCTGGAAGATGTTTCCGATCATGGCGGGGATCAGCTTCGTCTTTGTGGTGATCTCCTATTCGGCGGCGCTGCTGCTGCGCTCGAAGGCGGCGGGGCTGATCGAACGCGAGGCGATTTCCTTCGACCGCGCGCGGATCGACGCGCTGACCAGCCTGCCCAACCGCTTTGCGATGCGCGAGCATCTGGACAGCCTGCGCGACAGCAGCGACGTCGATTGCGCCGTTCTGGCCATCGATCTGGTGCGCTTCAAGCAGATCAACGACACCGTCGGGCATCTGGGCGGCGACGCCTTTCTGGTCGAATTCGCCGCGCGGCTGCGCGCCATCGCCGACGAGACCGCCTTTCTGGCCCGCTACGGCGGCGACGAATTCTTCGTGGTGTTTTCCGCAAGCCGGGACCTTGACCGGATCGTCGCAGAGAAATGCCGTCAGATCAACCGCTTGTCCGAACAGCCCATCCTGTGCAACGGGGTCAGCTTCGAGGTTCTGTCCTCCAAGGGGCTGGCCTTCGAGGATCGGCGCGGCATGGAACAGGAAGAGCTTTTGCGCCGCGCCGACCGGGCGATGTATTCGGCCAAGCTGCGCGAGACGCTGGAGGTCGTGCGCTATGACAAGCGCATGGAGAGCGAGGATCTCGATCACAAGCGGATCGAACGCGAATTGCGCCGCGCGCTTGCCGAGGGCGAGGGGCTGGAAATCCATTACCAGCCGATCGTGCCCGCAAGCCTTGGCGCCGCGCCGATCCGCTACGAGGCGCTGGCGCGCTGGACCTCGCCCGAGCTGGGCGCGGTGGCGCCCGACCGCTTCATCAAGGTGGCGGAGGCGAGCGGGCTGATCATGCCGCTGGGCTGGCGGCTGCTCGATCTGGTCTGCGCCGACATGCGCCTCATGGATCAGGCCCGGGTCAGCATCAACATTTCGCCCGCGCAGCTGATGAGCCGCGGCTTTGCCGAGAAATTCACCGCTGTCGTGCTGTCGCATGGCATCGCGCCCTGGCGGATCGAGGTCGAGGTGACCGAACAGATCGTCGTGCGCGACGATGCCACGATCGAACACGAGCTGATCGCGCTCAGCCACAACGGCTTCACCCTGGCTTTGGACGATTTCGGCACCGGCTTCGCCTCGATCGGCTATCTGACGCAGATGCCCTTTGACGTGCTGAAGATCGACCGTTCCTTCGTGCGCTCGATCGAGGACGGCCAGCAGGGGATGCGGATGGTGCGCTCGATCGTCGGGCTGGCGCGGGCGATGGAGCTGTCGATCGTCGCCGAGGGGGTCGAGAGCGAGGCCGAGGCGGTGCTCTTGCGCCGGATCGGCGCCGATTTCCTGCAGGGCTACCATTTCGGCCGTCCGGCGCCGGTTTCGGCCTGGATCAAGCCCGGTGCGGGGCCGCGGCCCGATCCGGCCTGAGTCGGCCCGGAAAAGGCCGCGTCTCGCGCGAATATCGGCGGTCAATGCCCGAAAATAAAGCTCCCGGTAACACCGCCCAGGGTAGAATGGGGCGTTCAAGAACCGGAGAGGCCCCGTGACCCTGCAGAATGATCCGTCGCGCCATGCCGAAGGGGCGGTTGACTTTGGCTTCGACGAGGTGTTCTTTTCGCGCACCGACAAGCGCGGCGTCATTCTGGCGGGCAATGACGTGTTCCAGCGCGTCTCGGGCTATGGCTGGGGCGACCTTCTGGGGGCGCCGCACAAGATCATCCGCCATCCCGACACGCCGCGCGCGGTTTTCCGCATCCTCTGGGACGCGCTGGGCAACGGCCATCCGATGGGCGGCTATGTCAAGAACCGGGCCCGCAACGGCGATCATTACTGGGTCTTCGGGGTGATCCTGCCGATGGAGGGCGGCTATCTGTCGGTCCGCCTCAAGCCCTCCTCGCCGCTCTTCGACAAGGTCCGGGCGCTTTATGCCGATCTTTGCACCCGCGAACGGGTCGAAGGGCTCGACCCCGAGGCCAGCGCCCGGATGCTGTGGCACGCCGTGACCGAGGCGGGCTTCACCAGCTACACCACCTTCATGGCCAGCGCGCTGGGCCAGGAACTTGCCGCCCGCGACATCCGCATGCGCCGCCCGGTCGATCCGCGCACCCAGCGCCTGATCGATCTGAACGTGGCGCTGGAACAGGTGACGCAGGAGCAGCGCAAATTGCTGCGCAGCTTCGAATCGCTGCAGTCGATCCCGAACAACATGCGCCTTGTGCGTTCGCGGCTGGAACCTTCGGGCGGGCCGGTCTCGGCGATTTCCGAAAACTACCGCGCCTCCTCGCTGGTGATCTCGGAGCGGCTGCGCAGCTTCGTCACCGGCCGCGACAACCTCTGCGACCGGGTCTCGCGGCAGGCGGCGCGGGCGCTGTTCCTGCTTGGGGCGGATCGCGTCCTTGGCGAGATGATCAGCCGCTTCCGCCACGCCGAGCCGGTCGCGGGGATCGACTGGGCGGCCGAGGGGGCGGGGCTGGAACGGCTGCGCGCCTCCGGCCGCGAAGACAGCCGCGTGGCGCTGAAAAGCGCGGTCGACCATGCCGAGGAACTGACCCGGTCCAGCTCGGAAATCCGCCGTCTGATGCTGGGGCTCGACACGATCCGGGTGATGGGGCGGGTGGAATGCGGCCGGTTGCGCGCCAATGGCGGCGGGCTGGCGGCGACGATCGATCAGCTCGATCTGTTCCATGCCGAAATCAAGACCCGGCTGGAAACGATCCTGCGCCTGTCCGAGGAAATCGGCTCTGCGATGAGCCGCTTTGCCAGCACCGAATTCGGCGCCGTCGCGAAGCGCTGATCCGCCGTTTCGCCTTCCGCATGCCGCAAAGCCGCGACTTGCTGTCGCAGCCGGGCTTTGCCTTGCGCGCGGGCTGTCCTAGAACGGATCCTGAATCAGGGAGAGCGCGATGAGTGACGATGCATTGGTGATTTTCACGCCCTCGGGCAAGCGCGGCCGGGTGGCGCTGGGCACGCCGGTTCTGGCAGCCGCCCGCGCGCTGGGCGTCGATCTCGATTCCGTCTGCGGCGGGCGCGGCATCTGCTCGAAATGTCAGATCTCTCCGGGCTATGGCGATTTTCCCAAACATGGCGTCAGCGTCGGCGCCGGGGCGCTCAGCCCGCTCAACGCGGTCGAGGAGCGTTACGACCGTATCCGCGGCCTGAAACCGGGACGGCGGCTGGGCTGTCAGGCCTGCGTGACGGGCGATGTGGTGATCGACGTTCCGGCCGAAAGCCAGGTGCACAAGCAGGTGATCCGCAAATCCGCCTCCGAGCGGGTGATGCAGATGGATCCGGCCACCCGGCCGCTTTATGTCGAAGTCGCCGAGCCCTCGATGCACGAACCCTCAAGCGATTTCGAACGCCTTGCGGCGGCTTTGGAAAGCCAATGGCAGATCAAGGGTTTGCAGGCCGATCTTGCGGTTCTGGCGCAGCTGCAGCCGGTCTTGCGCAAAGGCAACTGGCAGGTCACGGCGGCGGTGCAGGAGGCGGGCGACGGCACCCCGCCGCAGCTTGTCGCGCTGTTTCCGGGCCTGCGCGAGGCGCCGCTTTACGGCCTGGCGATCGACCTTGGCTCGACCACGATCGCGGGGCATCTGGTGGCGCTTGATGACGGCCGGGTGCTCGCCTCCTCGGGGCTGATGAACCCGCAGATCCGCTTTGGCGAGGATCTGATGAGCCGCGTCAGCTATGCGATGATGAACCCGGGCGGCGCGGCCGAGATGACCGCGGCGGTGCGCGCGGCGCTGGCCACGCTGGCCGAGGCGCTGGCGCTTGAGGCCGGGATCGAGGCCGCCGCGGTGGTCGAGGCGGTGATCGTCTGCAATCCGGTCATGCACCATCTTTTGCTCGGCCTCGATCCGGTCGAACTGGGGCAGGCGCCCTTCGCGCTGGCGACGGGGCAGGGGCTGACCCTCTCGGCCGCCGGGCTCGGCTTGACGCCCATTGCCGCCGGGGCGCGGGCCTATATCCTGCCCTTGATTGCGGGCCATGTCGGCGCCGATTGCGCGGCCGTCGCGCTCTCGGAAGCGCCCGAAACCCGCGAGGATCTGTCGCTGATCGTCGATGTCGGCACCAATGCCGAGATCCTTCTGGGCAACAGCACCCGGGTTCTGGCCTGTTCCTCGCCCACCGGCCCGGCCTTTGAAGGGGCGCAGATTTCCTCCGGGCAGCGCGCAGCGCCGGGCGCGATCGAGCGCATCGAGATCGATCCGGCGACGAAGGAGCCGCGCTTCCGCATTATCGGCAATGACCACTGGTCGGACGATCCGGCCTTCGGCACGCCGGAGATCACCGGCATCTGCGGCTCGGGCATCATCGAGGCGGTGGCCGAGATGCGGATCGCGGGGATCCTTGATGCCTCGGGGCTGATCGGCTCGGCCGAGCAGGTGGGCACGGCGCGCTGCGTCGCGATGGGGCGGACGCAGGAATACGTGATCCACGACGCCAGCGCCGCGGGCGGGCCGCGCATCACCGTGACACAGGGCGATATCCGGGCGATTCAGCTTGCGAAATCCGCGCTTTACGCGGGCGCGCGGTTGCTCATGGACGAGATGGGGGTGGACCGGGTCGACCGGGTCGTTCTGGCCGGGGCCTTTGGCGCCCATATCAGTCCGAAACATGCGATGGTGCTGGGGATGATCCCCGATGTGGCGCTGGAGGCGGTCAGCTCGGCGGGCAATGCGGCCGGGACCGGGGCGCGGATGGCGCTGTGCTCGGTGGCGGCGCGGCGGGGGATCGAGGCGCAGGTGCGGCGGATCGTGAAGATCGAGACCGCGATCGAGCCGCGTTTTCAGGAGCATTTCGTGGCGGCCAATGCGATTCCGCATGCGACCGATCCGTTCCCGCATCTGACGGCGCTGATCACGCTGCCCGAGGTGAATTTCAACGCGGGCGGCTCGGGCGAGGGCGGCGGTCGCCGCCGCCGCCGCGGTCAGATCGGCGCTTGACGGCGGCTGAGGCATCGCTTATCTGACGCTCAACGCGGGTGTAGCTCAATGGTAGAGCCGCAGCTTCCCAAGCTGATGACGAGGGTTCGATTCCCTTCACCCGCTCCAACTGAACCCTATTAGGGTCAAATTTCTCAATATCTTCTGGCCCTTGCGTCCCTTCCGGTGCACATTCGAGCACATACGGGGCTTGTCTTGAAGCACGTTGAGCAAACCAGATCGGGAAGCCGGCAATACCGCCGCAGGTTCCCAAGGACGTTTCCGAGGTCATCCCCAAGCGCGAGTTCAAGCGCAAGCCGGGCGATTCCCAGAAGGAAGCCCTTGCCGCCTGTCCTCAGTATCACGCCCAGGTGGAGCGCGAGATTGAGGCGGCGAAGAAAAGGATGGCCGGGGCGGTGGCTGCGTCGGGCCGATCTGGTGGCGCGTGGCGCGACCGAGGAAGCCTTGGAAATCGCTGCCGATTCTCTGGCCGAGAGCTTCCCGCAAGTGGGCTATGAACCCCTCGGAGCGCCCCCGGTGGATCGCCACACGGTCAACCTTCTGCGCCTTGGGCCGGAACGCTGCAGGCCCCCGGAGCCGACCTTGGGGGACGCCCTGCGGCTCTATCTGAAAGAGCATCTGAAAGCGGACAGCCCGGAGACGGACAGCCGCGTTGTGGGGCTTGCGACCCGCGTTGTGGAGGCGGCAATCGCTGCCATCGGGCGCGATCCGCTGTTGACCGCCATCACGCCAGAGGACGCCCGCGCCGTCCGCGATCACATGCTTGACCGGGTGAAGGCGACGGGCAAAGGGACAGGGACGAAGGTCAGCGCGGCAACGGTGTCGCGGGAGTTGGCGATCCTGTCCGCCGTGGTCAACTTCGCCAAGGTCGAGTTCGGGATGCCCGACACGATGCCGAACCCGTTCAGCCGCTTGCCCGTGGCGCGGGTGGCGAAGGGACAGGGACAGAAGGCGTCGGAGAAGCGCGACCCGCTGCCGCCCGCCGTGCTGACGAAGACCCGCGCGAGAGTGCTTGCGAATGCTGCCCCCGAAGGCCTGCACCGCGCCGTAGGCGATGATCCAGAGCGCCATGAAACCGCCGGTCAGAAAGAACGCCTCGCGGCGGCCCTCGGCGGTGCCGTCGGAGAGAACCGCCTGGAAATAGACCGGAAGCCCGACGACGAACCAGACATCGCGGGCGCCAAAAAGGAACATCCGCGCCAGCGAAAGCCGGTTCACCTGCGGGTCCTGCGACCGCCAGCCGCCCCAGGCCTCGTCGGATTTCATCTTCCCGGGCAGGCCCTTGGGCAGGAAGGCCACGACCGCGATCAGGATCGCCGCCAGAAGCCCCGCCATGCCCCAGATCGCCGGCTTGAAGCCGACAAGCGCCAGAAGCGCCGCGCCAAGGAAGAAGCCGAGCCCCTTCACCGCGTTCTTTGACCCGGTCAGCGCCGCCACCCAGCGAAACAGCCCGCCCTCGCCGCTGGGGGCGAGCAGTTTCACCGCCGATTTCGACGACATCTTGGCCAGATCCTTGGCAACGCCCGAGACACCCTGCACCGCCATCACGAAAGCGACCGAGGCGGGGATCGACCAGCCCGGGTCCAGCTGCGTCAGCGCGACCAGCGCCGCGACCTGCAGGCCAAGCCCGCCGTAAAGCGTGGCGGCCAGGCCGAACCGCGCCGCCAGCCAGCCCGCGCCAAGATTGGTGGCAATGCCCGCGACTTCGTAAAGCAGAAACAGCCAGGCCAGCGCGACCGGGCTGAAGCCCAGCCCGTTGAACTGCAACAGCACCAGCATCCGCAGCGCGCCATCGGTGAGCATGAAGGCCCAATAGGCGGCGGTGACGGCAGCGTAGGCGCGGATCGGATTGGCGCTCACAACGACCCCGCCACCATTCGGGCGATATCGGCCATCCGGCAGACATAGCCCCATTCGTTGTCATACCAGGCGTAAAGCTTGAGCTGCGTGCCATTGACCACCATCGTCGAGGGGCCGTCGATCACCGCCGAGCGCGGGTCGTTGGTGAAATCCGACGACACCAGCGGCCGCGTCTCGAAACCGAGGATGCCGTTCAGCCCTCCCTCGGCGGCGGTCTGCAGAAGGCTGTTCACCTCTGCGACCGTGGTCGGGCGGTCAAGTTCGAAGACGCAATCGGTCAGCGAGGCATTCAAAAGCGGCACCCGGACGGCATGGCCATTGAGCCGCCCTTTCAGCTCGGGATAGATCAGCGTGATCGCCGTGGCCGAGCCGGTGGTGGTGGGAATGAGGTTCATCAGCGCCGACCGCGCCCGGCGCAGGTCTTTCGCGGGGCGGTCGACGATCGTTTGCGTGTTCGTCACGTCATGCAGTGTGGTGATGGATCCGTGTTTGATCCCAAGCGCTTCGTGGATCACCTTCACGATGGGGGCCAGGCAGTTGGTGGTGCAGGACGCCGCCGTGATCAGCCGCTGGCTGCCATCGTAAAGCACGTGGTTCACGCCATAGACGAGGTTCAGCGCGCCCGTATCCTTGACCGGGGCCGAAACGACGACCTTGCGCACGCCTGCATCGAAATAGGGCTGGACCTTGGCCGCGGTCTTGAACTGCCCGGTGCAATCGAGCACCAGATCGACCCCGATCTCGGCCAGGGGCAGGGCTTCAAGGGTCTTTTCCCGCGTCAGCCGGATGCGCTGCCCCGCGATCTGAAGCCCGGTTTCGGTGGCGGCAACCGGGGTCGGCCAGCGGCCATGCACCGTGTCGAACTCGAGCAGCAGCGCATGGGTTTCGGCGTCGCCCATGGCGTCGTTCAAAAGCACGATCTCGGGCCCGCGCCCCAGATCGATGAGCCGCCGCAAGAGCAGTTTTCCCATCCGGCCCAAGCCGTTGATCGCAAGTCTCGCCATGGCTCAGGCCTTTTCGGGCAGGGCGCCGATCGCATCGACGCGGGTTTGCAGCGCCAGCCGGTCGAGCGTGGCAAAGGGCAGGTCGACAAAGGCGGCAATGCGGCGGCGCAGCGCCCCGTAGGTCTGGGCGAAAACCAGCGCGCGTTCGGCCTCGGTGCCGGTGGCCTTGACCGGATCGGGCAGGCCCCAATGGCCGGTGATCGGCTGACCGGGCCAGGGCGGGCAGTCCTCGGCCGCCGCCGTATCGCAGACGGTGAAGACGAACTCCATCTGCGGCGCGGCGGGGCCCTGGAACTCCGACAGATGCTTGGCGCGCAGGCCCCCGGTGTCATGGCCGTTGCGGCTCAGCACCTCGAGCGCGAAAGGGTTGATCGCGGTCCCGGGCCGCGTTCCGGCGGAATGGGCGGTGAACTTGCCCGCGCCCAGATCGCGCAGGAGCGCCTCGGCAAAGATCGAGCGGGCGGAATTGCCCGAGCAGATGAAAAGCACGTTGAAGGGCGTGTCGGGCATGGGATTTGCCTTTTCATGAAGAGCTTTGGGCATCAGGTCGGGCCGGGCCCGGCCCAGATCGAGGGCGAGATAGCCGATCAGGGATTCGGTTTTGTGAAGATCGACGGCGTAGAAAAGCGACCGCCCCTGCCGGGTGACTGTGACCAGCCCGCAAGCAGTCAGATCCGCCAGATGATGCGAGAGGGTGTTTGGCTTCAGCCCCAGCGCCGCGGCGATTTCGGTGGGCCGCACGCCCTGCGGCGCAAAGCGCATGAGCATCCGGAACACCGACAGGCGACCGGGATGGCCAAGACAGGCAAAGGCCGCGGCGGCCTCGGGGGTGGGGCAAGTGTTTTCCATGCTTCCTGAATACAGGAAGCAATCCCCCCGTCCAGTGAAGCTTTCATGACAATCCGGCGACAGGCGCCGCCGGACTGTGCAGACTGCGCCCGTTGCGGGGGCAGGGGGGGGGCAGGCGGCCGAGCGCGTCAGAGCGCGGCCCGGCCCGCCAGCAGCGCAGCTTCGAAGCGGCGGGTGAAATCCTCGGCATCGCCCAGCGTGCGTTCCCAGGCGCCGGTCGCCAGATGCGCCTTGAGCGCCCCAAGCCGCGCCGGATCGGTTCCGATCGCCACCGCCAGATCCTCGTAGCCCGCCAGATCCTCGGCGATGCAGTCGGGCAGGCCGATCGCGGTAAGCAGGCTTGCCCCCATCCGCGCGGCAAAGGCCCGGCCGCGCGTGGTGATCAGCGGCAGCCCCATCCGCAAGGCATCCGAGGCGATCGTGCCCGCGTTGTAGGGCGTGGTGTCGAGGAAAAGATCGGCCAAGGCCAGCCGGGCGCGGTAGCGGGCGGGGTCGGTGCGGGCGGCAAAGATCAGCCGTTCGGGCGCCAGCCCCGCCGCACCCCAGCGCGCCGTCAGCGCCGCGCGCGACTCCGGGTTGTCGTCGATGATCCAGAGCACCGAACCGGGCACCCGGGCGACGATGCGGCACCAGGCGCCCCAGACCGCCTCGGTCAGCTTGTAATGATGCGAGACGCAGGTGAAGACCACGGCATCCTCGGGCAGGCCTTCCTCGGCGCGGGTGACGGCGGGCAGCTGCGGCATGACACCGTCATTGGCCTGATAGCAGCCCGCGATCCGCAGCGGGCGGGGGCTGTAATCGGCCTCGGCCCCGGGCGGCACGGTGACCGCGTCGCACAGCAGATAATCGAGTTCGGGCAGCGGCACCGGGCCGATATAGCCCAGATAGGTGACCTGCATCGGCGCCGGTTTCGCCCGCAAGATCGCCGGACGCGCGCCCTTGGTCAGCCCGTTCAGATCGATCAGGATGTCGATCTCATCGGCGCGGATGCGCGCGGCGGCGGCCTCGTCGGTCATGTCCTGGATCGGGACGTGATGGTCGAGCGCCGCCAGAACCCGGGCGCGCACGTCGCTGCCATCGTCGCGGGTGGCATCATAGCCCCAGATCTCGAAGCGGGTGCGGTCATGGCGTTCCAGCAACTCGGCGATCAGATAGCTCATCGCATGGCGGCAGAAATCCGACGACAGATAGCCGATGCGCACGCGGTCATGGGCATAGCCGCCCGCAGGCGCCAGAAGCTGCGGTGCCGCGGGCAGTTTGCGGCCGATCCAGCTGGCGCAGATCTCGGCCTGCCGCGCCGGATCGTCGACCAGCGCCAGCGCCGCGAGAGGGCCCGCATGCCGCGCCGCCAGCTCCTCGGAAATGCCGGGCACCGCGACCTCGGTCACCGGCCAGGTGGTGGTGCGCTGACGGTTGTGCACCAGATGCTGGATCACGTCGGGCTGGTCGGGGTCGATCAGGAGCGCCGCCCGTGCTTCTTCGATCGCCTCGCCCAGACGGCCGCGGTCTTCCAGAAGCCGCGCCAGCTGGATGTGGATCTGCCGTCGCGCCTCGGCGGGGGGCAGAAGCTCGCGCCAGACGCTGAGCGCGCTGTCGGGGGCGCCCGCCGCCTCGAAGGCCAGCCCGCGGCCGAGACCGGCCTGCCACAGGCCCGGCCGCAACCTTTGCGCGGTCTCAAGCGCCGCCGTGGCCTCGGCATGTTTGCCCATCCGCTGCAGCGCGACACCGAGATTGTACCAGGCCGCCGCCGAGTCCCCTTTCTGGCCGTGCTGCAAGAGCCAGGCGCGGTAAAGCGCCACCCCCTGCGCCGGAGCCGCGGCCTCGCCGATGCTGACCAGCCCCTCGATCCCGAGCGCCGCCACCGCGCGCGCCAGATGCGGTGCCAGATCGCCCTGGGCCGTGAAACCGCCGGGCTGGTGCAGCGCCGCAGCGATCGTCTGGGTGTCGCCGGGCAGGGGCAGGAACGGAACGACGGATGGCAAGGGCAAACTCCTTCTGGATGCCGACCTTCGCAGAGGCCTCGGCGCAAGCCTCGCATCGCAAGGTAAATCCGCGGTAAACGCGGCCCGGTTTCGGGCGCCAAAGCCCGGGTTGAATTGAATTCGAGCTAATTTTCCCGGGGTCCGAGGGCCCGGAAGGGGCGGATTTAACGGCTCTGTAACCGCTTGCGCGCATCGTCCGGTGTCATGTGTGGCCGAGAACTGGCCGATGCCTGTCGGGGGAACGCCCCGGTGGAGCAGTTTGTTGATCCTTCAACCCGGGAACCTACCATGACGGCCATTTCCAATATGACGACGACCCAGATTGCCGCGCTGGAGACGGCGGCAATCGCGGCTCTCACGACGGCGGATGTCGCCTCGATGTCTTCCGCCCAGCTCGGGGCGCTGACCACCGATCAGCTGCCGGTGCTTGGCACGGCAAACCTGCGCGTTCTGACCTCGACGCAGGTTGCGGGGCTGACCGCGACCCAGGTTCCGGCGCTGCTGGGCACCCAGATCGCGGTGCTGACCACCGCGGGCATCAAGGGGCTGAGCGGCGCCGCGCTCGGCGCGCTGAGCTCCGATCAGGCCGCGGTCCTGACCTCGACGCAGCTTGCCGCGCTGACCACCACGCAGCTCCCCAACGTCACCACGACCGTCATCGCGGGCCTGACCGCCACCGGCATCGCCGGCCTGTCCTCGGCGCAGGTCACCGCGCTGACCAGCGCCGCGGCCGCCGCGCTGACGGCCGAACAGCTTGCGGGCCTCACCACCGGGGCGGTGCGGGGGCTGGAAGCGAACGAACTGGCCGCCTTCACCTCGGCGCAGCTTGCCGGTTTCTCCACCGCGCAAATCGGCGCGCTGACCTCGACGCAGCTCGACGATCTGACCTCGACGCAGGCGCCGCTGCTGAGCACGGCGCAGGTGGCCGCGCTGAACGCGACCTCGGTCGCCGGTCTGACCTCGGGCTTCCTCGGGGCGCTTGACACCGCGCGGGTGGCGGCGCTCTCCTCGAAACAGGTGGCCGCGCTGACCTCGACGCAGATCGACGACATCGCCAGCACCGCGATTGCCAGCCTGACCACCGCTGCGGTGAAGGGGCTCGGCTCGGCGCAGGTGAGTGGGCTGACCGACGCGCAGGTCGGCGAGCTGACCACGGCGCAGATCGCCAACCTCAGCGCCACCGCCGTCAAGGGCCTCTCCTCGGCGGATCTGAGCACCAACCTGACCTCGACCGAGGTTGCCGCGCTGACCACCGCGCAGCTGGCCGCGCTCTCCTCGACGCAGCTGCAGGGCCTGAGCACCGCGACCGTGGCCGGGCTGAGCTCGACGCAGATTGCCGCGATCAGCGCCACCGGTGTCGTCGGTGTCGCCACCGCCACCGTTGCCGCCCTGACCACGGCGCAGGTCAAGGGCCTGACCGACAAGCATCTGGCCGCCATGAGCACGGGTCAGATCGCGGCGATCGCCACCGGCGCCATCGATGATCTGAGCACCGGCGCGATCAAGGGCCTCGGCTCGGTTCAGGTCAATGCGCTGACCACGACCCAGCTGGGCCAGTTGACCTCGACGCAGATCGGCCTGCTCTCGACCGCCGGGATCAAGGGGCTTTCCGCGGCGGACATGACGGCGTTCACGGCGACGCAGATCGGCGGTCTGACCTCGGCGCAGATCGCGACGATGACGACCGGCCAGGTCGGCGGAATCGAAAGCGCGGATATCGCCAGCCTGACCACCACGGCGGTCAAGGGCCTGACCTCGGCGCAGATCGCGGCGCTGTCCGATGCGCAGGCGGGGGCGCTGACCTCGACCCAGATCGGCTTGCTCTCGACCGCGGCGGTCAAGGGGCTCAGCACGGCCGACATGGCGGGGCTGACCACGGCCGAAGCGCAGGCGCTGACCTCGGCCCAGATCGCCGCGCTCAGCTCCTCGCAGATCCGCGCCATGACCACGGCGCAGATCGCGGCGCTTGGCACGGCGCAGATCAAGGGTCTGACGGCAAGCAACATTCTTGGCCTTGAAACCGCCGACATCGTGGCGCTGACCACCACCCAGGCACCGGCGCTCAGCTCGAGCCAGATCGCCGCGCTGAGCACCTCGCTGGTTGCGGCGATGGAGACGGCCGATCTTGCCAAGCTCTCGGCCGCGACCTTCAAGGGCTTCTCGTCGACGCAGATCACGGCGCTGACCACGGCGCAGGCGGGGGCGATCGGCACCGATCAGATCGCGCAGATCACCACGGCGGCGATCAAGGGGCTGGAGAGCGCCGATATCGCCGCGCTGGCCAATGCCACGCTGGCGAAGATGACGACGGCGCAGGTCGCGGTTCTCGGTTCGGCGCAGCTGACCGGCCTGACCACGACGCAGATCAACACCGTTCTGACCACGGCGCAGGTCAAGGCGCTCGGGGCGGCGGCTCTGGCGGGGCTCGGCACCGATGACATCGTGGCGCTGACGACCGGTCAGGCCGCCGCGCTGAGCTCGACGCAGGTGGCGGCGCTCAGCACGGCGCAGATCTCCGCGCTGCAGACGGCGGATTTCGCCGCGCTCTCGACGGCTGCGATCAAGGGGCTGAGCTCGACCCAGATCACCGCGCTGAGCACGGGGCAGATCGACGCCCTGACCACGGCGCAGGCGGCGACGCTGTCGGCCACGCAGGTGGCGACGCTGTCGACGGCCCAGATCGGTGCGCTTGAAAGCCAGGACTTCGGCGCGCTGAGCTCCACCGCGGTGAAGGCCCTGACCACGGTCCAGCTGGCGGCGCTGACCTCGGAACAGGGGGCGGGCTTCACCACGGCGCAGATCGCCAACCTCACGAGCGCGCAGATCGGGGCGATGTCGATCGCGTCGCTGAACGAGCTGACCGCGGGCGCCGTTGCCGCGCTGGGCACCAAGCAGGTCATCGGCCTGACCACTGCCCAGCTGGCCGGGCTTGATGCCGGGATGCTCGGCGCGATGGAAACGGCGGATCTCGCGGCGCTGACCTCGGTCCAGGTGGCGGCGTTCAGCACGACCCAGCTTGGCTATCTGAGCGACGAACAGCGCTCGGCCCTGCTGCTCTGATCCGATCCGACAACGGCCGCTTCCGCTTCGGCGGAAGCGGATTTCCCGATCCGGGGCTTCCGTCTGGAAGCCCCGTTTTCCTGTCCGCACGCGACAACGGCCGGGGGCCGGACCCGGTCTTGGCCATCGCCAAGGGGGAGCCGCATGCCAAAAGGTCCGGATCGGGGGATCCGGACCTTTTGAGCCTTGCAATCCGAGGTGCTGTCGCCGGTCTGGCCGGATCAGGCCGTGGCGAGCCGGGTGCCGACCCCCCAGAGCGCGAAGCGGCCGTCGCGTTCGACGGTCACCCCGGCGAAACCGGCACGGGTCAGGTGCTCGCGCAGCGACCGGGCGGTGAAGCCGGTGCGGTGCCCCATGAAGATGTTGCCCTCGGCCAGCGCGGGACGATAGCCGTAAAGGATGTCGAGCGGCGAGATCGGGCCGAGGCTCGACATGTAGGCGGGCTCTTCAAGCTGCCCCTCGGCCACCAGCGTCGCGACCTGTTGAAGATCGGGCATGGTCACCAGCGCGAAACCGCCCGGTTTCAGCACCCGGATGAATTCGGCCAGCGCCACCGGAACTTCATGCGGCGCCAGATGTTCCAGATTGTGCGACGACCAGACCGCATCGACGCTGGCATCGGCGACGGCCGACATGTCGGTCAGGCTGGCGACGATATCGGGGGCGACGTCGGGATCGATGTCAAGCCGCACCTCGCGCCAGTCGGAGAGCGGAAAATAGGCCTCGGGCAGTTTCGCCGGATGGGCAACCCCGCAGCCGACATGCAGCACGGTCCTGGTTGCGGTCATCGGCACCGCATCGGCGGTTTCGATCGGGGTCGCGTCGGTCATGGGATTCTCCTTCATGGGGCGATCTGAAACGGGGGAAAGGGTCATCGCGATCACGGATCGCGCAGCGCTTCGGCCAGTCCGCGCAGGATCGGCTCGAAGAAGGTGGAGAGAACCGACCGGGTGCCGGTGTGGATCTCGGCCGAAAGCGTCATGCCGGGCAGCAGCGTCGCCGCGGGCGGCAGGTTCTCCAGCACCGCGGCGGGATCAAGCGCGACATGGGCGGGGTGTTGCGCCTCCGAAGCGCCCTGCGCGCGGTAGCTGGCATGGCCGACCTCGGTCAGGGAGCCGGTCAGCTGGCCGTGTTCGCGCCAGGGAAAGGCGTCGATCTTGATCGAGACCGGATCGCCCGCGACCACCCGCCCGGCATCGGTCGAGCGCAGCCCGATCTCGGCCAGAAGCGGCACATCGGTTGGCACCAGAACCACCACCGGATTGCCCGCCGGGATCAGGCTGCCGACGCCGCCCTCGGCGACGCGCAGCACCACGCCCGGACGGGGGGCGACCAGATCGGCCATTTCCCGCAGCGCGCGGGCCTTGGCGATCTGCTCCTCGACGACCTGCAGCCGCGGCCCGGCTTCCGCCAGCTGCTCGCTCGCGGTGCGTTTCAGGCTGGTCAGGAACATCCGATGTTCGGCGATGGCGCGGTCGCGGCGGTCGCGCAATTCGGCCAGGCGGCTTTCATGGGCGCGCTGATCGGCCTCGGCGCGCAGCCGCATCAGCCGCGCATCGAGCACCGCCAGTTGCGAGCCGCTCTGCCGTTCGGCGAGGGTGTTGCGCATCGCCTCGACCTCGCGCAGGATCGAGAGCTGCTCGCGCAGCCCCGCGCCATCGCGGGTTTCCGCTTCGATCAGGGCCTCGGCCGAGGCGATCTCGGCCTGCAGCGCCTCGGCCTTGGTGCGGCTTTCCAGCCGCCGCTCGGTCAGCACATCGGCTTCCGCGGCCAGCGCGGGGCCGGTTTCGGCCAGCACGCCGCCTTCAAGTTCCGCCGTCAGCCGCGCGATCCGGGCCGAAAGCGCATCGCGTTCGGCCTCGAGCGCGGCCAGATCGGCCTCGGGCTGGGTCGGATCGAGCCGCGCCAGCAGCTGCCCCGCCACGACCACATCACCCGGACGCACCAGAAGCGCGTCAAGCCGGGTGCTGGCGGCCGGGCGCAGCATCAGGGGCGGTTCGGCCGCAGCCAGCTGGCCCGGGGCCGTCACCACGACATCGACGCGCAGGAAGGCGGCAAGCCCGACGAGCCCCGCCAGCAGCGCCGCCGCCAGAAACGGCCAGAGCCGCAACAGCACCGGCACCGGCTCGACCTGCACCCGGTCAAGCTCTTCCTGAAAGGCGATGGCCTCGCGGTCGATGGAGCCAAGCTGGATCATTCCGTCTGCCCCGCCTGTTGCAGCCACAGATGTCGATAGGTCGGCGAGCGCGCCAGAAGCACCGCATGGGGCGCGAAATCCTCGATCCGGCCGCGATCCAGCACCAGGATCGCATCCGAATGCGCCAGCGAACTCATCCGGTGCGAGACCACGATCACCGTGCGCCCCTGCGCGATGGCGGCGAGGTTGCGGTTCACCACCGCCTCGGATTCGGGGTCAAGCGCGCTGGTCGCCTCGTCCAGGATCAGGATCGGCGGATCGGCGAGCAGCGCGCGCGCGAGCGCGATGCGTTGCCGTTGCCCGCCCGAAAGGTTCGCCCCGCCTTCCTCGACCGGGGTGTCGAGCCCCTGCGGCAGCCGGTCGATGAATTCCGCCGCCCCCGCCAGCGTCGCGGCGCGCAGCACCGCCTCGTGGCTGGCATCGGGACGGGCGAGCGCGATGTTTTCGCGCAAGGTGCCGCGGAACAGCACGTTTTCCTGCAGCACGATGCCGACCGAACGGCGCAGATGGTCAAGGTCGATGTGGCGCGCGTCATTGCCGTCGTAAAGGATGCGGCCCGATTGCGCCGAGCCGATGCCCTGCAGCAGCCGCGTCAGCGTCGTCTTGCCCGAGCCCGAACGCCCGACAATGCCGATCACCTGCCCGGCGGCGATGTCGAGCGTCAGATGATCGAGCGCGGGCGTCGCGGTGCCGGGATAGGTGAAGCACAGATCCTCGATCCGGATCGCCCCGCGCAGGGGCGGGCGGATCGGCCGCACCTCGGGGCCGCGTTCGGGCGGATGGTCCATCACGCCGCGGAGCGTGCGCACGGCCAGCGCCGCTTCCTGCCATTCGTTGATCAGCCCGACGATCTGCACCAGGGGGCCGGTGACCCGCCCCGAAAGCATCATGAAGGCGACCAAAGTGCCGACGCTGATCTGCCCCGAGAGCACCTGTTCGGCGCCAAGGCCCAGCACCGCGACCTGCATCAGCCGCTCCATCAGCGAGGTTAGCGCGCTGACGGTGGCGGAAAGTTCCCCCACCTGCCACTGGCTGCGGATCGTGCGCGCCAGCGCGGTTTCCCAAAGCCCGCGCCGCGTGCCTTCCAGCACCAGCGCCTTCACCGTGCGCATGTTGTGCAGCGTCTCGACCAGATGCGCCTGCCGCCCCGCCTCGGCGTCGTAAAGCGCCGAAAGACGGCGCTGCAGCGCGGGCAAAAACACCGCCAGAAGCCCCGCGATGGTCAGCGCAAAGCCCAGAACGACCAGCGTCATCAGCCCCGACAAAAGCGCCAGAAGCGTCAGCAGAACCGGCAAAAGCGCGGCATCCAGCATCGTCTGAAACAACCGCCCGACCAGAAAATGCCTTATCTTTTCAGTCAGTTGCATGTTGCGGGCCAGAACGCCCGCGGCCGTCGTCTCGAACATCGACAAGGGCAGCGACAACAGATGCGCATGCACCGCCGCGCCGATCCGCGCATCGAGCCGCCCGCCGCAGATCTGCATCAGGCGCTGGCGCACATAGCTGAAAGCCGCGTCGAACAGCACCAGAAACACATAGACCGACAGCACCGCCGCCAGCGTGTTCCAGGCATGCGAGGAAATCACGCTGTCAATCATCACCTGCATCAGGAAGGGCAGGGCAAAGGCAATGAGGTTGCCCGCCACCACCGCCACCGCCACGCCGCCAAACAGCGCGCGTTGCTCCAGCAGCGCCGGCATGAACCAGCCCAGACCAAAGGGACGCCGTGCCGAAAGTTCGGTCTTGCGCAGCCGCGCCAGGATCAGCCGCCCCGACCAGCGCGCCTCGAACTCCGCTTGCGGCAGGAACAGGATGCCCTCGCCTTCGCGCGCGGGGTCAAGGATGGCGGCATGCGGCCCGGCGGGCAGATCGACGGTATGGGCAAGGATGAACCAGCGGCCGTCCTTGCCCTCGCACAGCGCCGGATAGGCCGAGCCGAGCCCCTTCGCCGTGCGCCAAGTGCCGCCGCTGATCTGGCGGCTGCGAAAGCCCGCGCGCTGAAAGGTCGCTTCAAGCCGGGGGGCGATGGAGCCCTCTTCCAGCGCGGGGATTTCGGTGACCGGCAGGGTGACGCCGTGGTGCAGGCAGATCAGGAACAGGCCCCGCAGCGCCGTCATCTGCGGCGAGCCGAGGGCGATGTCTTCCTGTTGGCGGGGCGAAAGCGCATGTGTCATGCGGGCAAGCTACGCCAGCTTGATTAACAGCTTCTTTCTGCAAAAGAGATTCCATCGCGATTTCGGGGGGCTGGCCGGGGTCCGGTTGCGACGCCATGCGCCTCTTGCGGCTCTGGCCGAACCGGGGCCGATCGCGCTATGAGAGCGCGACACCCGCCCGCGCGTGGCGCGGAAAAGCGGCAGCACGGGAGGAACGGGATGACCGAGGACACGAGCAGGCTGGTTCTGACCTGGGCCACGATTGCGGCGATGGTGCTTGCCGCGGCGGGGCACTGGATCTTTCCGGGGCTGGGCGGTGGCTGGGTCGAGACGCTGGCGCTTTTGTCGGTCTTTCTGACCGGCGGGGTTCCGGCGGCCTATCGGGCGGTTGGCGCGCTGATCGAGGAGCGTCAGCTGGACATCGACCTGCTGATGGTGGTCGCGGCGCTGGCGGCGGCGGCCGTGGGGGCGGCGCTGGAAGGGGCCGTCCTGCTGACGCTGTTCAGCCTGTCGACCACGCTTGAACACCGGGCGATGGGGCGGGCACGCCGGGCGATCGAGGCGCTGATGGAGCTGCGCCCCGACCGGGCGCTGAAACGGCAGGGCGGGGACACGGTCGAGGTGGCGGTGGAAACGCTGGTGCCGGGCGATGTGGTGATCTTGCGTCCGGGCGCGCGGGTGCCGGTCGATGGTGTCATCGTCGCGGGCGAGGGGGCGATCGACGAAAGCACGATCACCGGCGAATCCGTGCCGGTGCACAAGGCCCCCGGCGCGCAGGTCTTTGAAGCCACGGTGAACCTGCATGGCGTGCTGGAAATCGAGGTCCGGCGCGAACTGGGCGAAAGCACCGTGGCGCGGATGATCGCGCTGGTGACCGAGGCGCAGGCGGCCCGTTCGCCCTCGGAGCGGTTCTCGGCCTGGTTCGGGCAGCGCTACACCGTGGCGGTTCTGCTGGCCGCGGTCTCGGCCTTTGCCGCCTTCTGGGCGATCGGGCACGGCTGGAACGCGGCGCTTTACAAGGCCGCCACGCTGCTGGTGGCGGCCAGCCCCTGCGCCATCGTGATTTCGGTTCCCGCCGCGATCCTCTCGGCGCTGTCGGTGGCGGCGCGGGGGGGCGTTCTGTTCAAGGGCGGCGCGGCCTTGGAGACGCTGGCCAAGGTCGAGACCTTTGCCTTTGACAAGACCGGCACGCTGACCACCGGCAAGCAGGAGATCGTCGATATCCACTGCGAGGGCGACGAGGCGCTGTTTCTGGCCCGTCTGGCCGGGATCGAGGCGCAATCCGAACATCCGATCGCCACGGCGATCCGCCAGCACGTCGCCGCCCGCGGCATCGTTCCGCTGCCCGTGCGCGAGGCGCGGGCCGTGCCGGGCGAGGGCATGGTGGCGGTCGATGACGAGGGGGTGATCTGGGCGGGCAATGCGCGGCTGGCGCAGCGGATGGGCGCGCGGGCGGCCGAGACGCTGGCGCTGCCTGCGGTTTTGGAAAACGCGCCGCGGACGCTGGTGCTTTTGGGGCGGGGCGCGAAGATCCTTGGCGGGGTGACCTGCGAGGACCGCCCGCGCGACAGCACCCCGGCCGGGCTGGCGGCGCTGCGGGCGGGCGGGGTCGGGCAGATCGCGATGCTGACCGGCGACCGGCGCGCGGTGGCAGAGCGGATCGGCGCCGAACTTGGCATCGGCGCGGATGAAATCCACGCCGATCTGCGCCCCGAGGACAAGGTGAAGATCGTTGCCGATCTGACCGCGCGGGGCCGGGTCGCCTTCGTCGGCGACGGGGTGAACGACGCCGCCGCGCTGGCCCGCGCCGATGTCGGCATCGCGATGGGGGTTGCGGGCTCCGAGGTGGCGCTGCAGGCCGCCGATGTCGCGCTTCTGGCCGATGACATCTCGCGGCTGTCCGAAGCGCACCGGCTGGCGGGCCGCACGGCGCGGATCATCCGGCAGAACCTTGTCTTCGCCATGGGGGCGATGGCGGTTCTGGTGCTCTCGGGGCTGTTCTTCGAGCTGCCGCTGCCGGTGGCGGTGATCGGTCACGAGGGCGGCACGGTGCTGGTGGTGCTCAACGGGCTGCGGCTGCTGGCCGACCCGATCCGCAAGGCCCGGGGCTGAGCCCCGCCGCTGATTCGGCGCCCGGCCCGCGCTGTGCTGCCCCGACCTCGTCCGATCTTGTCCCGGATCTCGTCCCGGCGGGCCCGCCCGGCCCCGGGCACGGTTCCGCCGCCGCCCCGCCGCCGCCCCGACGCGCCCGCGCCACCCCGCCGCCGCAGCGATTAACAAAGCCGGGTCCGGGCCGGGCCGCGCCAAGGATTTGTTCACCATAGAGCCGAACTTGACCCGCAATCCCGGGGCGCTCCGGCTTGCCGCAGCGCCCGGGGACCGGGTAGTTTCGATCCCGGGAAGCGGATCCTCCGGTGGCCATGAAGGCCCGTTCTTCCCCCCCGGCGCCAAAGGCGTTTCTGCTTTCCCCCAGCGCCAAAGGCGCCCTTGCTTTCCCGCGGTGCCAAAGGCGCCCCTGCTTTCCCGTTCTCGTGTCGCCGACCGGCCCGCCGGTCCGCCTTGTGCCGCGTGCCGCACGCGCCCGCTCAGGAGTGCCCGGATGCCCCTTTCGACCTTCACCGAGGACCAGGCGGTCCAGCAGCTGATCCGCGGCTATTTCGGCGGCTACACCTATGGCTGGGCGCTCGATGCCAGCCGCACGCTGACCTATTCCTTCGCCGCCGCGGTCACCACGGCCGAGCGCGCGCTGATCGAGACCGCGCTGGACAGCTGGTCCGCGGTCGCGGGCATCACCTTTGTCCGCGTCGCCAGCGGCGGCCAGATCGGCTTTCAGAACAGCGCCGCCGGGGCCTATTGCGCGATGAGCGGCACCGGCACGAACATGGTTTCGGCCACGGTCAATGTGGCCTCCTCCTGGTTCAGCAATTACGGCGGTACGCTGGGCAGCTACAGCTACCAGACCTATGTCCACGAGATCGGCCATGCGCTGGGGCTGGGCCATACCGGCAATTACAACGGCTCCGCCCGTTTCGCCACCGATGCGCTTTATGCCAATGACAGCTGGCAGACCTCGGTCATGTCCTATTTCGCGCAGACCGACAACCCGAACACCGGCGCAACCCATGCCTATCTGCTGACCCCGATGGCCTTTGACATCGCGGCGATGCGGGCGCTTTACGGCGCCCCCGCCGCGGTGCATGGCGGCAACACCACCTATGGCAGCGGCTCGACCGCGGGCGACGGGCTGGATTATCTGGCCACCGCAAGCCACCGCGCCAATGTCGCCTTCACCCTGATGGACACGGACGGCATCGACACGCTTGATTTTTCCGCCCGCGCCGAGGCGGCGCGGATCGACCTGACGCCGGGGGCGATCTCGGATCTGTTCGGGCAGCGCGGCAACATGGTGATCTATGCCGGAACGGTGATCGAACATGTCCGCAGCGGCGCCGGGGCGGACCGGATCACCGGCAACACCGCCGCCAACCGGCTGGCCGCGGGGGCGGGCAACGACACGCTTGCGGGCGGGGCGGGCGATGACACGCTTGCGGGCGAAGCAGGCGACGACCGGCTTGCGGGCGAGGGCGGCAACGATCTGCTGACCGGCGGCGCGGGGGCGGACATCTTCGCTTTCGGCACCGGCTTTGGCTCCGACACGATCGAGGATCTGGTCGCCAGCATCGATTACGTCGATCTGACCGCGATCGCCGCGATCGCCGACTGGAGCGCGCTTCTGGCGCTGATGGCCGACACGGCTACGGGCGTGCGCATCGCCACCGCCGAGGGCACGATCCTGCTTTCGGGGCTTGCGATCTCGATGCTGGATCCGACGCATTTCCTGTTTGCGGGCGGCAGCGGAACCGGGGGCGGGGGCGGGTCCGGCGGCGACGGGCTGTCGCTGGCGGGCACCGCCGGCCGCGACACGCTTCTGGGCGGGCAGGGCGCCGACACGATCGACGGCGGCGCGGGCAATGACAGCATCACCGCCGGGGCGGGCAATGACAGCGTCAGCGGCGGCGCGGGCAATGACACGATCTCGCTGCAGGAGGGCGACGACATCTTCGCCGATGGCAGCGACAGCGGCGCCGATGTCGTCTGGGGCGGGGCGGGCGATGACACGCTGACCAGCCGCGGCGGCGCCGACGCGCTGCATGGCGAGGCGGGCGACGATCTTCTTGTGGCCGGGCCGTCGGGCTGCGTCCTCTCGGGCGGGCTGGGCGATGACACGCTGCAAGGCGGGATCGCGCCGACCGGGTCAGCGACAGCGGCCGGCGCCGATGTGGTCAGCCTCGGCGCGGGCAACGACAGCTACACCGGCACCGGCGATGCGGCGACCGGGGGCGACAGCGTCTCGGGCGGCGACGGCAACGACCGGATCGAGACCGGCGCGGGCGTCGACACGATCCTTGGCGGGGCCGGGCGCGACACGATCAGCGCGGGGGCGGGCAATGACAGCGTGACCGGCGGCGCCGATGCCGACCGCATCGATCTGGGCGCGGGCGACGACATCTTCACCGACACCGCCGACACGGGCGCCGACACGGTTCTGGGCGGGCTTGGCAACGAGGTGCTGACCAGCCTGGGCGGGCGCGACAGTCTGGATGGCGGCGAGGGCAATGACAGCCTGACCGCCTCGGCGGCGGGGGGCGCGCTGCAGGGCGGTCTGGGCAATGACACGCTGCAGGGCGGTGCCGGGGCCGACGTTGCGGCGGACAGCGGCGGCAACGATCTGGTCGATCTGGGGGCGGGCAACGACAGCTACATCGCCAGCGGCGACAGCGCCGGAAATGCCGATACCGTGCGCGGCGGCGAGGGCAATGATGCGCTTTCCGGTGCGGCGGGGGCCGACAGTCTGGACGGCGGCAATGGCGACGACCGGCTGACGGGCAATGACGGCAATGACACGATCCTGGGCGGTGCCGGGCAGGATTCGATCACCGCGGGCGCGGGCAATGACAATGTCAGCGGCGGCGCCGGTGCCGACCGCATCGATCTGGGCGCGGGCGACGACATTTTCACCGATACCGCCGATGCGGGCGCCGATGCGGTTCTGGGCGGGCTCGGCAACGAGGTGCTGACCAGCCTTGGCGGCCTTGACACGCTGGACGGCGGCGCGGGCAATGACCGGCTGACCGCCTCGGATGCGGGATCGCGGCTGGCGGGCGGGCTGGGCAATGACACGCTGCAGGGCGGCGCCGGGATCGACGCCGTGACCGACACCGGCGGCAATGATCTGGTCAGCCTGGGCGCGGGCGACGACAGCTTCACCGCCACCGGCGACAGTGCCGCAAGCGCCGACACGATCTCGGCCGGGGCGGGCAATGACCGGATCTCGGCCGGGGCGGGCAACGACCTGCTGCTGGGCGAGGCGGGCAATGACAGCCTGACCGCGGGCGCGGGCAACGACCGGCTGACGGCGGGCACGGGCAACGACCTGATGACCGGGGGGCTGGGCAACGATGTCTTCATCTTCGCGACCGGCGACGGCGCCGACCGGATCACCGATTTCCGCATCGGCGTGGATGACATCGACCTGCGCGGGGTGGCGGGGCTGGACAGTTTCGCCGATCTGTCCGGCCACATGACGCAATCGGGCCGCGCCGTGGTGATCCAGGTCGACGGGCTGATGATCACGCTCGACAATGTCACGCTGGGCGCTTTGTCGGCGGGGGATTTCCTGCTTTAACCCGGACGGCGGGCGCCCCCCAGGCAGCCTCTTGCCAGAGCCGCCGAAACCCTGTAGCGGGCCTGTCTTTCCTGAAGGGGCCCGCGATGACCGACCTTGCGCTTGCGATCGACTTTGGCACGTCGAATTCCGCCGCCGCCCTCGTGCAGGACGGCCGGTTGCGCCGCCTGACGCTGGACGGCACCGCCGACACCCTGCCCACCGCGGTCTTCTTTCCGGCCGAGCCGGGGCCGATGCGGATCGGTTCCGCCGCCGTTTCGGCGCTGGTCGCGGGCGAGGAGGGGCGCTTCATGCGCGCGCTCAAAAGCGTTCTGGGCACGCCCCTTTTCCATGAACCCCGCCCGATCGGCGGGCGCCGCCGCACTCTGGCCGAGGTCGTCACCGCCTTCCTTGCGGAAACGAAAACCCGCGCCGAGGCGCAGACCGGCCTGCGCTTTTCCCGCGTCCTGGCGGGCCGTCCGGTGCATTTCCACGCCGATCCCGGCCGCGATGCCCGGGCGCTGGCCGATCTGACCGGCTGCCTTTCGGCGGCGGGCTTCACCGAGATCGGCTTTTGCCCCGAACCCGAGGCCGCCGCCCGCGCCTCGGCCGATCTGACCGGCACGCGGCTTGGTCTGATCGTCGATATCGGCGGCGGCACCTCGGATTTCTCGCTGTTTCGGGTGGTCGGCGGCCGGGTCGAGATCGTTGCCAGCCACGGCATCCGGCTGGGCGGCACCGATTTCGACCGCGCCATCGCGCTCGATCACGTCATGCCGCTGCTGGGGCAGGGCGGGCAGCTCAGGCGCGAATTCGGCCCCGGTCTGCTGCCGATGCCGAACGAGATCTTCGTCGATCTGGCGACCTGGGCGAAGATCCCCTTTCTTTACACGCAAGACACCCGCAAAGCCGTGGCGCATCTGGCGAAATTCGCCGTCGCGCCGCAGCCGATCGCGCGTCTGGCGCGGGTGATCGAGGACGAGCTGGGCCATGATCTCGCCTTCGCGGTCGAGCGCGGCAAGATCGAGGCGAATGCGGGCAAGCCCGGCGCGATGATCCGCATGGGCAAGATCGAACGCGGCCTTTACGCCGAGATCGACGCGGTCTCGATGGCGGCGGCGCTGGCGCGGGCGCGCGCGGATCTCGGGGCGGCGCTGGCGGAGACCTGCCGTCTGGCGGGCATCGCCCCGGCCTCGGTCGAGACCGCCGTTCTGGTCGGCGGCTCCAGCCTGATGGGGCTGGTCGGGCAGGCCGTCGCCGCGACCTTTCCGCAGGCCCGGCAGGAACAGGGCGATGCCTTTACCGCGGTGGTGGACGGGCTGGCGCTGACCGCCGCGGGCGCGTGAGTTTTTGACCGCTTGACCGCGCCCGCGGCTGGTCGCACAATCGCACAATCTGAACGGGTGTTGCGAAATGGATCCCGACCGAAGCCTTCGTGTCATCGCCAGTCGTCCCCTTGCCGCGACCCCCGTTGCCGTCATCCCCCCTTTCACAGGAGCCGCCCGATGCCCGAGGTCATGGTCCTGCCCGAACTGACTGCCACACCGATTGCCGGGTCCGATCCGGCCCTGGCCGAGGCGCTGGCCGCGGCCCATCTTCCGACCGAGGATCTGGCCGATCCCGGGCGGTATTTCTTTGTCTTTTCCGATGCTTCCGGGGCGATCTGCGGTTTTGGCGGCTATGAGTTGCCGGGCGGTCACGCGCTGATCCGCTCGATGGTCGTGCCCGAGACGGCGCGCGGGCGCGGCCTTGGTTCGGCGATTCTGGCGGCGCTGCTCGACAAGGTCACGGCCGCCGGCGCGCGCGAGGCCTGGCTTTTCACCAAACATGCCGCGCCGTTCTTTTCGCATCGCGGCTTCCGCGCCCGCGCCCGCTACGAAGTGCCGCCGCCGGTTCTGGCGACGAAACAGGCCAGTTCGGTCTGTCCGATCACCGCCGTGGTGATGAGCCGCCCGCTGCCGGTCTGACCCCGCCTGACCAGGGTTTGTGCGAATTTTCCCGCCTGTCTAAGGCGTTGCATGTCTTTGCCGCACTTTCGCCATATTTCTTGCGTTCCTGTTAACCTTGAAGGCGGGCAGGTCGGCAGCAGCGGACGGCCCGGGGGGGCGAAGCCCCGCAACAGGCAGGGCAGGCGCAGACCTGCACACGGGCAGAGCAATGGCGACTTACACGATCGGTGGTTACAGCGCCGCGTCGATCACTTCGAACGGCACTTCGGGCTTCTCGCTGGATCCGGGCTACGAATCGGCCAGCCAGGCAGTGACGATCACCGTCACCGACAATGACGCCTATTTCAGCGGCTCGGCGACCAGCCAGCTTGACGGCAACCAGACCGCGGTGGTGACCTCGGCCAGCGGCGCGGTGCTGGCCTCGGGGGCGGTGCGGCTGGGCACGGCGACCAGTTTCACCACCGCTTCGGGCACGACGGCGCGGATCTATGACGTCTATGTCGGCAACACGCTGGTCGGCTATGTCTCGACCTCGGCGCTGACGCCGGGCGTGGTGATGACGGTCACCGGCAGCGCCTCGGCGACCTCGACCGGGCAAACCTACAGCGGCCTGGCCAGCACGAGCTATGCCTCGACGGTGTCCTCGGCGCTGGTGGGGGGGGCGGGCAATGATTCGATCCGGGCCGGGGCGGGCAATGACACGGTCACCGGCAATGCGGGCAACGACACGATCGACGGCGGCGCGGGCAATGACCGGCTGTCGGGCAATGACGGCAACGACCTGATCCTGGGCGGCGCGGGCAATGACACGCTGGACGGCGGCGCGGGCGATGACACGCTGGCGGGCGGCGCCGGGGCGGACAGCATCACCGGCGGCTCGGGCATGGATTATGCCGATTATTCCGCCAGTTCCGGGGCGGTGACGATCGATCTGTCGCGCTGGAGCGCGGCGGGGGGCGACGCGGCGGGGGACACGCTGACCAGTGTCGACGGGGTGATCGGCTCGGCTTACGGCGACAGTCTGATCGGCTTCGACGATGCCGTCTACAGCGGTTCCGACGTCTATACGAACATCTTTTACGGCGGCGGCGGCGACGACACGATCGACGGGCGCGGCGGCAATGACATCCTTTACGGCGGCGACGACAACGATCTGATTCTGGGCGGCAGCGGCGACGACTCGCTGTTTGGCGATGCGGGCAACGACACGCTTGCGGGTGGCGCGGGCGCCGACACGCTGAGCGGCGGCGCCGGGGCCGACACTTTCGTTCTGGACGCGCAAAGCGGCGCCGACAGCATCACCGATTTCGAGTTCACGATGGTCGGCGGCAAGACCCGCGACCAGATCGACGTCTCGGGGCTGCGCGACGATCAGGGCAATCCGGTGAACTGGGACGATGCGGTGATCGGCTCGGACGCCAATGGCAATGCGGTGATCACCTTTCCGACGGTGACCGGCGGGCCGGTGATCACCCTTGTCGGGACCCCGTTCGACCAGATCAGCCGGCCGCTTCTGCATGCGATGGGGGTGCCCTGTTTCACCGCCGGAACCCTGATCGAGACGCCGCGCGGCCCGGTTCCGGTCGAAAGCCTGCGCGCGGGCGATCTGGTGGTGACGCGCGATCGCGGCGCGGTGCCGGTGCTCTGGTCCGGGGGGCGGTCGCTTGAGGCGGCCGATCTGGCGGCGGAACCGGGCTTGCTGCCGGTGGCGATCCGCGAAAATGCGCTGGGGCGGCACGGGGCGTTGCTTCTGTCGCCGCAGCATGCGGTGCTGGCGCTGACCGATCAGGGCGAGCGTCTGGTGCGGGCGCGGCATCTGGCCGGGCTGAACGACCCGCGCTTTCGCATCGCGCGCGGCAAGCGTCGCGTCAGCTATCACCATATCCTGCTGGAGCGGCACGGCATCGTCACGGCAAACGGGCTCGCCTGCGAGTCGCTTTATCCCGGGCCGATGGCGCTGGCGGCGCTGGGGCCTGCGGCGCGGATCTCGATCGCGCTGGCGCAGCCCTGGCTGGCCGGGGTGGTGCTGGGGACCGAGGACGCCGCCGCGGTCTATGGCCCGACCGCGCGGCCGCTGGCCTTGCGGCGCGGCCTGCGGCTGCTCGATCCGGGGGCGCTGCCGCGTCGGCGCGTCGCCTGAGCCTCAGCTCAGCGCCGCCGCCAGCACCAGCCAGCCGCCGATCTCGGCCAGCTGCTGCGCCGTGCCCAGAACGTCGCCGGTCTGCCCGCCGATCTTTGCCCGCGCCACCAGCGCAAGACCGGCCACCAGCGCGCCCTGCACGATCAGCAGCGGCACGACCGGCAGGCCCAGCCCGAAAGCGGCGCCGATCGCCACCGCCCCGCCCGCGATCACCCGTTGCCACGCCGCGCCCGAGGCATAGCGGCCCATCCCGTCCGGCCGCGCCGCGGGCAGCCCCGCCATCAGCACCCCGCAAGCCGCCCGCGACAGGATCGCGAGCCCGATCAGCCCCGCCATCGCCAGCGCGGGCGAAGCCGCAGCCAGCGCCGCCACCCCCTGCCAGCGCAGACCGAGCGAGAGCACCAGCGCCGTGACGCCATAGGACCCGATCCGGCTGTCGCGCATGATCTCGAGCCTGCGCGCCACCTCGCGCCCGCCCCAGAAGCCGTCCGCCACATCGGCCAGACCGTCCTCATGCAGCGCGCCGGTGATGACGACCTGCAGCGTCACCGCCAGACCCGCCGCCAAAGCGGGCGGCAGGCCAAGCGCCAGCATGGCGAAAAGGGCAAGGGCGGAGATCGCCCCCACCACCAGCCCGGCCAAGGGATAGGCCCAGACCGATTGCGCCAGCGTCGGCGCCGGATCGGCCAGACGCGGCATCGGCAGGCGGGTGAGCAAAAGCACCGCCAGATGCGCCTCGCTCAGCCGCGCCCTGATCCAGCCCCGCGCCATCAGGCGGTGATGCCCGCTTCGGCATAGGTCACCATGCCGTTGTGACATTCCAGCGCCGCGCGCACCACACCCAGCGCCAGCGCCGCGCCGGTGCCTTCGCCAAGCCGCATCTCCATTTGCAACAGCGCGCGCTTGCCCATCGTGGTCAGCACCTTCTGATGTCCCGGCTCGGCCGAGGTATGGCCGACGACGCAGTGATCCAGAAGCCGCGGATCGACCTTGAAGAGGGTGGAAACCGCCGCGGTCGAGATGAACCCGTCGAGGATCACCGGGATCCGTGCCGCCCGCGCCCCCAGAACAGCCCCGCACATCGCGGCGATCTCGCGCCCGCCAAGCGCGGCGAGCGTCTCCATCCCGCCAAGCCCGCCATGCAGCGCCAGCCCCTTGTCGATCGCGGCAATCTTGCGCGCGATCCCGGCCGCATCGGACCCGGTGCCCGGGCCGACGAAATCCTTGGCCGTGCCGCCGTAAATCGCGGCCGCCAGCGCCGCCGCGATGGTCGAATTGCCGATCCCCATCTCGCCGATGATCAGCGCATCGGCCGTCACATCCACCGCGCCCGCGCCCACGTTCAGCGCCGCCACCGTCTCGGCCTCGGTCATCGCCGGGCCTTGGGTGAAATCCTGCGTCGGCCGGTCCAGATCGAGCGAGATCACCTGCAGATCGGCGCCCGCCGCCCGGCACAGCTGGTTGATCGCCGCGCCGCCCATCTCGAAATTCTTCACCATCAGATGCGTGACTTCTTGCGGGAAGACGTTCACGCCCTGCGCGCAGACGCCGTGATTGCCCGCAAAGCACAAAGCCTGCGCCTTGGTGATGGTCGGGCGTTCGGTCGCCCGCCAGGCCGCCCAATGCAGCGCCAGCTCCTCCAGACGGCCGAGCGAGCCCACCGGCTTCGTCAGGCTGTTCTGCCGCGCAAGCGCCGCCGCACGGGCGGCCTCGTCGGCCACGGGCAGCCGGTCGGCCAGGGTGGAAATCTCGGCAAAGGAATTGAGCTGCAGCATACCTATTTCACCTTCATTGGCAGGCCCGCGACGGTGAAGACGACTTCGTCCGCCGCCGCTGCGACCCATTGGTTGAGATGGCCCGCATTGTCGCGGAACGCACGGGCGAGACGGTTGTCGGGCACGATGCCCAGACCCACCTCGTTGGTGACAAAGACGACCGGTGCCGTCAGTTCGGGCAGGACCGCAAGAAGCCGCTTTGCCGCAGCCTCCCAGTCGTGATCGCCCAGCATCAGATTGGTCAGCCACAGCGTCAGGCAATCGATGAGCCGCGGCGCATCGTCGGTCTCGCGCAAGGCCGTCACAAGATCGAGAGGTTCCGCCCGCGTCACCCATTCCGGGCCGCGCCGGGCCTGATGCGCGGCGATCCGCTCGGCCATTTCGTCATCCCAGATTTCCGAGGTGGCGATGTAATGCGCGGGCTGACCCAGCGCCAGCGTGCGGGCCTCGGCATAGCTGCTTTTGCCCGAACGGGCGCCGCCGGTGACGAGAAGGGTGAAAGCCATGCCGCGTTGCCTCTTGTTCCTTGCGGCGGAAAAAAGCAGAAACGGCGGCGGACCGAAAGGAGAAATGCAAGGATGCAGGCAACTGGGCAGGCGGATGTCACGACCGAGCTTTGGCTGATCCGCCATGCGCCCGCGCGTCACGAGGGGCGGCTGGCGGGGCGGCGCGATGTGCCCTGCGATCTGCCCGGCGAAGAGGTGCTGGCCTCGCTTCGCGCCGCGGTGGGGATGGCAAGCCTTGTGTGCTCGCCCGCGGCGCGCTGTCAGCAGACGGCGGCGGCGCTGTGGCCCGGGGTCGAGCCGCGGCTGGATGCGCGGCTCTGGGAGCAGGATTTCGGCGCCTGGGAAAACCGCCCCTTTGCGGAATTGCCCGATATCGGGCTGATGCCTTTGGCCGAGGTGGCCACGCATCGCCCGCCCGGCGGCGAAAGCTACGCCGAGCAATGCGCCCGCGTCGCGCCGGTGCTGCGCGAGCTGGCGGGGCAGGGCGGGCGGATCGCCGTTGTCGCCCATGCGGGGGTTGTGCGGGCGGCGTTGTCGCTGGCGCTTGGATCGGTGCCTGCGGGGCTGGCCTTTCAGGTGGCGCCGCTCTCGGTGACGCGGCTTGTTGCGGTGCCGGGCGGGCTTTGGTCGATCGCGGGCGTGAACCGGGTTTTCGGATGAGACCCGCGCTGCACATTCCCGGCCATTTCGGCGAGTGGCTGCAGGGGCGGCTGGGGGCCGAGGGTCCGGTGGTGCTGGTGACGCTGCCCGCGCCACTTCTGGGGCTGGATCTGCGCTATCGGCCCGGCCCGGGGCTGTCGCTGCGGGGGGCGGGGCTGACTCCCGCGCGGGCGCGGCGGTTTCTGGCGCTGCTCGGGCTTTCCTTGCGCGGGCGGATCGTGCTTTGTCCCGCGGTGGCGCCGGGGCTTGGCACCGGGGTTTCCACCGCTTCGCTGGTGGCTTTGGCGCGGCTGGCCGGGTGGGACGGGGCGCCCGGGCTTCTGGCGCGGGCCTGTGTGGCGGCCGAGGGGGCCTCTGATCCGCTGATGTTTGCGGCGCCGGAACGGATGCTCTGGGCCTCGCGGCAGGGGCGGGCGCTGGCGGCGCTGCAAGCGCTGCCGCGCTACGAGATCCTGGGCGGATTTCAGGGCGCCCCGGCCCGGACCGAGGCCGCCGACAGCGCCTTTCCCGAGGTGGGCGACCTTGTGGCGCGCTGGCAGCGGGCGCAGGGGCTGGCCGAATTTGCCGCAATCGCCACGGAAAGCGCCGCGCGCTGCAGTGCGCTGCGCGGCCCCGCGGGCGAGGTTGCGCCGCAGCTGGCCGCCGATCTGGGCGCGCTTGGCTGGTTGCGGGCACATACCGGGGCGGCGCGCGGGCTGATCTTTGCGCCCGGGCAGGTGCCCGCGGGGGCAGAGGCGGTCTTGCGCGCGGCGGGCTGGCGGGGCCTTGTGCGGATCAGGGGGGGCGGGCGATGAACTTTGCCGCGATGATGGTGGTGGCGATCGGGATCGATCTGGCGCTTGGCTGGCCCGACGCGCTTTACAAGCGCATCGGCCATCCGGTGACCTGGATCGGCGCGCTGATCGCGCGGCTGGAAAAGGGCTGGAATTTCAAGGGCCGCCTGCGCCGTCTGCGCGGGGTGCTGGTGGCGCTTGCGGTGATCGGCACCACGGTGGTCATCGCACTGGCGGTCCAGCTCTGGCTGCCCGCGGGCTGGCCGGGGGTGCTGATCGGCGGCATCCTTGCCTGGCCCTTCGTCGCGCTGCGCTCGATGCATGATCACGTTGCTGCCGTGGCGAAACCGCTGATCGCGGGTGATCTGCCCGGCGCGCGACAGGCGGTCTCGATGATCGTCGGGCGCGATCCGAGCCAGCTGGATCAACCGGGCGTCGCCCGTGCCGCGCTGGAAAGCCTGGCCGAGAACAGCTCGGACGGGATCGTCGCGCCCCTGTTCTGGGGCTGCGTCGCGGGGCTGCCCGGCATTGCCGGGTACAAGGCGATCAACACGCTTGATTCGATGATCGGCCACCGCACCGACCGCTACGAGGAATTCGGCTGGGCCTCGGCGCGGATCGACGATCTGGTGAACCTGATCCCGGCGCGTCTGACCGGGCTCTTCTTCGCGCTTGCCTCGCCCTGCCGGGCGCGGGCGCTGGCGGTGATGGCGCGCGATGCAAGGTCGCATCGTTCGCCCAATGCGGGCTGGCCCGAAGCCGCGATGGCGGGCGCGCTGGCGGTCCGCCTGTCCGGGCCGCGCATCTATGCCGACCGGGTCGCAAACGAACCGTGGCTGAACGGCACCGCCCCCGATCCGCGGCCCGCAGACCTGGCCCGCGGGCTTGCGCTTTACCGCCGCGCGATGGCAGGGATGACGCTGGTCATCGGCCTTGTGGCCGTTTTGTGGAGTGTTTCTTGATGCGCGATCATGGTGGCAACAGCGACGCGGCCCGGGCGCAATATGGCGGCGAGGACTGGATCGATCTGTCCACCGGCATCAACCGCCAGCCCTGGCCGGTGCCCGATCTGCCCGCCCATGTCTGGACCGATCTGCCCACCGCCACGGCCAAGGCGGCGCTTCTGGACGCCGCGGCTGCGGCCTTTGGCACCCCGGCGCCCGGGGTGGCGCTGGCCGGGGCGCAACAGGCGATCCAGCTGATCCCGCGTCTGTGGGCCCCGGGGCGGGCGCGGGTGCTGGGCCCGACTTACAACGAACATGCGGCGGCGCTGCGGGCGGCGGGCTGGCAGGTCGAGGAAGTGTCCACCCTTGGCGCGCTGGCGGGGGCCGATCTGGCGGTGGTGGTGAACCCCAACAACCCCGATGGCCAGCGCCATCCGGCGGCGGCGCTGCGGGCGCTGTCGCTGCAGGTCGGGCGGCTGGTGGTGGATGAAAGCTTCGCCGATGCCTCGCCCGCGGCTTCGGTGACCGCCAAGGCCAGCCGCCGGATGCTGGTTCTGCGCTCGTTCGGCAAGTTCTACGGGCTGGCCGGGCTGCGGCTGGGCTTTGTCTTTGCCGATGCGGCGACGGTGGCGGCGCTGTCCGAGATGGCGGGCCCCTGGCCGGTCTCGGGTCCGGCGCTGGAGATCGGCCGCCGGGCGCTTCTCGACCGCAACTGGGCGATGGCGACGGCGCTGCGGCTGGGGGCGGAAACGATGCGGATGGATGCGCTGGCGGCGCGGGCGGGCTGGCGGCTGGTCGGGGGCACGGCGCTCTTTCGCACCTATGCCACGCCCGATGCGGCAGCGGCCCAGGACCATCTGGCCCGGGCCCGGATCTGGTCGCGGGTCTTTCCCTATGCGGCGGACTGGCTGCGCCTGGGTCTGCCCGGCAACGAGAGCGAATGGATGCGACTGGAAAAGGCCCTGACGAATGAACTTTGAACAGACCCACCGCGACGCGTTGACCGAGGTGTTGCGCTGGCGCCGCGACGTGCGCCATTTCCGCCCCGATCCGATCGACGAGGCGGTGATCGACCGGCTGCGCGCGGTGATGGACATGGCCCCCTCGGTCGGCAATGCGCGGCCCTGGCGGGTGATCCGGGTGGACAGCCCGGCGCTGCGGGCCGAGGTGCTGGCGAATTTCAACGCCGCGCGCGCGGCGGCGGGATCTGCCTACGCGGGCGAACAGGCCGAGGCCTATGCGACCTTGAAACTGCAGGGCATCGATCAGGCGCCGTTGCAGCTGGCCGTCTTCACCCATCGCGATCCGGCCGCGGGGCATGGGCTGGGCCGCGCCTCGATGCCGGTGACGCTGCAGCAATCGACGGCGATGGCCATTCACACGCTCTGGCTTGCCGCGCGGGCGGAAAACCTTGGCCTCGGCATGGTCTCGGTGCTGGACCCGAAGGCGGTCGAGCGGCTTCTGAATGCGCCGCCCGATTGGGACTTCGTCGCCTGGCTCTGCATCGGGGTGCCCGAATTCACCGATGACACGCCGCTTTTGCACCGGGCGGGCTGGCAGGAAAACCTGCCGACCGAATGGGAGCGGCGCTAACGCGCCAAGGCCAGAATCCCGGTCACGTCGAGATGCGTCTCGAGGTGATCGGCGAGCGCGTCGAGCGCCGCTTCGACCCCCGCGGCATGGCTCTGCCCCGAGGCGCGGATGCCAAGCCCGCGCAGAAAGGCCGCGCGGAACGCATCGGCGCCGAAAAGCCCGTGCAGATAGCTGCCGATGACCCGGCCATCGGCCGACATCGCGCCTTCGTTCTGGCCCTCGACGATGGCAAAGGGCCGGGCGCGGTCGGCCCCCTCGGTGCGGCCGATGTGGATTTCATAGCCTTCGACCGCGAGCCCCGACCCGGCATGGGTGGCCCGCACCCGCGTCAGCCGCTTGTCGGGCGTCATCACCGTCTCGACGTCGAGCAGGCCCAGACCGGGGGTGGTGCCCGCAGGCCCCTCGATCCCCTCGGGATCGGCGACGCTCCGGCCCAGCATCTGATAGCCGCCGCAGATGCCGAGCACATGGCCGCCGCGCCGGACATGGGCGGCAAGGTCGATGTCCCAGCCCTGTTCGCGCAGAAAGGCCAGATCGCCGCGGGTGGATTTTGACCCCGGAAGGATCACCAGCCGCGCCTCGGCCGGGATCGGCTGGCCGGGCTGCACCATCACCATCCGCACCCCGGGCTCGGCCGCAAGCGGGTCGAGATCGTCGAAATTGGCAATGCGCGACAGCGTCAGGCAGGCGATCACCGTTCCCCCGGTCGCGGGGCCCGAGGCGATGTCAAGCGCATCTTCGGCGGGCAGCTTGTGGGCAAGCGGAAACCACGGCAGCGTGCCGAAACCGCGCCAGCCGGTGCGGGCCCCGATCAGCCGGTAGCCGTCGTCGAAAAGCGTAACATCGCCGCGGAACTTGTTGATCAGAAAGCCGGAAATCATCTCGGCATCAGCGGGGTCAAGCACCGCTTGCGTGCCGACGATCTGCGCGATGACGCCGCCGCGGTCGATGTCGCCGACCAGCACCACAGGCACATCGGCCGCCCGCGCAAAGCCCATGTTGGCAATGTCGCCCGCGCGCAGATTGACCTCGGCCGGGCTGCCCGCGCCCTCGACGATCACCAGATCATGGGTCGCCTTGAGCCGGTTGAAACTTTCCAGAACCGCCCCCATCAGCTGCGGTTTCAGCGTCGCATAAACGCGCGCCCGGGTGGTGGTGAGCCGCTTGCCCTGCACCACGACCTGCGCACCAACGTCACTTTCGGGCTTCAAGAGGATCGGGTTCATGTCGGTCACGGGCTCCAGCCCGCAGGCCAGCGCCTGCAGCGCCTGCGCGCGGCCGATCTCGCCGCCATCTGCGGTGACGGCGGCATTGTTCGACATGTTCTGCGGCTTGAAGGGCGCCACCGTCAGCCCCCGCCGCCGCGCCGCCCGGCACAGACCGGCGACCAGCATCGACTTGCCGACATTCGAGCCCGCGCCCTGGATCATCAAGGCGGTCATGACACCCTCCCGGCGCGCATGGGGACCCTGCAGGAGCCTCCGGCGGGGATATTTATTGGCAAGATGAAAGCGCAGTCGCAAGAAAGTGGGCGACGCGCCTTGGGCCGCTTGCGCGGGGAAGACGCGCCGCTTTCACCTTGCACGGTCATCGGGATCCCTCCCTGTACCGTGTTGCCAGCTTGCCCGATCATGGTTACCAAATCCCTAACGCTCTGTTTCATCTTGCCACAAATATCCCGGGGGTCCGGGGGCAGCGCCCGGCCTTTGAGATCAGAACTCGACCCCCGGCTGGCCCTTGATGCCTGCCCGGAACGGGTGCTTCACCTGACCCATCTCGGTCACTAGATCGGCCGCCTCGATCAGCGCTTCGGCGGCATTGCGGCCGGTCAGCACGACATGCGTCCTCTCGGGCCGCTCGTCGCGCAAAAACGCCAGCACCTCCTCGACATCGAGATAGCCATAGCGCAGCGCGATGTTGATCTCGTCCAGAAGCACCAGCCGGATTTCGGGATCACGGATCAGCTCCTTCGCCTTTTCCCAGCCCGCGACGGCCGCCGCGATGTCGCGCTCGCGGTCCTGGGTTTCCCAGGTGAAGCCCTCGCCCATCGCATGGAACTGGCACAGATCGCCGAAATGCGTGGTCAGAAGCCGCCGCTCGCCGGTGTCCCAGGCGCCCTTGATGAACTGCACCACCGCGCAGGGCATCTGATGCGCGATGCAGCGCAGAATCATCCCGAACCCGGCCGAGCTTTTGCCCTTGCCCGAGCCGGTATGAACGATGATCAGCCCCTTTTCCCCCGATTTCCCCGCCATGATCTTGTCGCGGGCGGCTTTCTTCTTCGCCATCTTCACCGCATGCCGGGCCAGTTCGTCCGGTCCGGTCTCGGGGCTGTCGTTTTCGGGCGTCATCGGGGCGGTCCTCGCGCTTGACAATAGATCGCGTCTTGGCCACTCAGGGCGGGCGCTGGTTTCTGTCCTATGACAGGCGAAGAGGGAATGTGAAGGGAATTGCGACGGCTTTGCCGCGAAACCCGACCGCAGCCGCCCCCGCGACCGTGACCGGAGAGGGCGCCCCGAGGCCACTGGCACCAGCCGGGAAGGCGGGGCGACCGTGAGGGGACCCCCCCTCGCATCCGCAAGCCGGGAGACCTGCCAGCGCATGGATTTCGGGCGGACGGGGTGTTCCGCGACCGGGGGCAGGGCGCTGCGCTCTCACTCTGGCCGTTCCCCCAACCCCAAGAGGAGGGGCGATGGCCACCACGCTGCATGTCTGCACCACCTGTCGCGGCACCGCCGCGGCGCCGCTGGCCGAGGAGGCCGGGCCCCGTCCGGGCGAACTTCTGGCCCATGCGCTTTCCGCGCTGCCCGTGCCCGAGGGGGTGACGGTGGTGCCGGTCGAATGCCTTTCCGCCTGCACCCAGGGCTGCGCCGTCGCGCTCTCGGGCCCGGGCAAATGGTCCTATGTCTATGGCCGTCTCGATCCGCGCGACGCCGACACGATCCTGACCGGCGCCGCCCAGTTCGAGGCCGCCGAGAAGGGCCTGATCCCCTGGCGCGAACGCCCGGAAATCTTTCGCAAGCAATGCCTTGCCCGTATCCCCCCGCAAATCGTCCCGTCTCAGGAGTGAGCCATGTCCGATCTGACCAAAATCCCCGTCACCGTGATCACCGGCTTTCTGGGCGCGGGCAAGACCACGCTCATCCGCCATCTGATGGCCAATCCCGAGGGCCGCAAGCTCGCCGTTCTGGTCAATGAATTCGGCACCGTCGGCGTCGATGGCGAGATCTTGCGCCAATGCGCCGATGAAAACTGCCCCGATGAAAACATCGTCGAACTGGCGAATGGCTGCATCTGCTGCACCGTCGCCGATGAATTCATCCCGACGATCGAGGCGCTGATGGCCCGGCCCGTCCGCCCCGATCACATCCTGATCGAGACCTCGGGGCTGGCTTTGCCGAAGCCGCTTCTGAAGGCCTTCGACTGGCCCGCGATCCGCTCGAAGATCACGGTGGACGGGGTGATTGCTGTGGCCGATGCCGAGGCCGTCGCCGCGGGCCGCTTTGCCCCCGATGTCGCCGCCGTCGATGCCCAGCGTCAGGCCGATGACATCATCGACCATGAAACGCCCCTTTCCGAGGTCTTCGAGGATCAGATCGCCTGCGCCGATATCGTGCTTTTGTCGAAAGCTGATCTGGCCGGGGCCGAGGGTCTGGCCACGGCCCGCGCGCTGATCGAGGCGGAACTGCCGCGCAAGCTGCCGATCCTGCCGCTGACCGAAGGCGTGATCGATCCGAAGGTGATCCTGGGCCTTGGCGCCGCCGCCGAGGATGATCTGGCTGCCCGGCCCAGCCATCACGACGATCACGACGATCACGAGCATGACGATTTCGACACGGTGGTGATCGAACTCCCGGAAATCGCCGATCCGGCGGCGCTGGTGGCCGCGATCGAACGGCTGGCGCGCGAGCAGAACATCCTGCGCGTCAAGGGGCACATCGCCGTTGCGGGCAAGCCGATGCGGCTTTTGGTGCAGGCCGTGGGGGAACGCGTGCGGCATCAATATGACCGGCCCTGGGGCACGGAGGCCCGCCGCTCGGCGCTGGTGGTGATCGCGGAACATCACGATGTCGACGAGGCGGCGATCCGCGCCGTGCTGCTGGGTGGGGTCGCCGCCTGATGCATGTCGTCTTCCGCGAAAGCCACGGGCTCGAGGAAACCGCGGTGCCGACCGATCTGGGTCAGCGCCCGGCGGATCTTGTGGTGCTGTCGCTCTCTGACAGCGATCTGGGGGCTTTCGCGGCGGGCTGGAAACGCGCGGGCGGGCGGCTGCCCTCGCTGCGGCTGGCCAATCTGGTGGCGCTGAAACATCCGATTTCGGTCGATACTTACGTTGAAAACACGCTGTCGGGGGCGAAGGGGATCCTGATCCGGCTGATCGGCGGCGAGGCTTACTGGCCCTATGGTCTGGCCTCGGTGCAGGATCTGTGCCGCCGCAAGGGGATTGCCTTGGCCGTCCTTCCCGCCGATGGCCGCGCCGATGACCGGCTCGATGCGCTCTCGACCCTGCCGGTTTCGACGCTGCGGCGGCTCAAGGAGCTTTGCGATGCGGGCGGCGCGGTGGCGGCGCAGGCGGCCTTGGCGCAGCTGGCCCTGGCCTCCGGCCTTTACGCCCCCCCGGTGCCGGGCGACAAGCGCCTGCCCGACTGGGGGTTTTACGACCCGGCCGCGGGCGTGATCCCCGCGCCCGAGGGGGACGGCCCCCTGGCGCTGGTCAGCTTCTACCGCTCTTATCTGACCGCCGCCGATACCGCGCCGATCGATGCGCTGATCCATGGCCTGCGCGCGCGCGGTTTCGCGGCTTGCGGCCTCTTTGCGCCCTCGCTCAAATCCGAGGGGCTGGGCGATGCGCTGCAAGCCCGGCTGGACGGCCGCGCCCCCGCGCTCGTCGTCAACGCGACCGCCTTTTCGGCGCAGGGCGCGGATGGCACGACGCCCTTTGACCGCTATGATGTGCCGGTGTTTCAGGTCGCGCTCTCCACCGCCCGCAAGCGCGACTGGGCCTTGGCCGACCGCGGCCTTTCGCCTGCCGATCTGGCCATGCATGTCGTGCTGCCCGAGGTCGATGGCCGTCTGTTCGCCGGTGTCGTCTCCTTCAAGGCGCCCGAGCCGCGCGACCCCGATCTGGAATTTTCCCGCTTCGCCCATCGCCCCGATCCGGCGCGGGTCGAGGCCGCGCTGGACCGGATCTGCGGCTGGCACCGCTTGCGGCAAACCCCGGCGGCGGATCGCAAGCTGGCGGTGGTGCTGTCCACCTATCCCGGCCGGTCCTGGCAGATGGCCCATGCGGTGGGGCTGGATGCGCTCGCCTCGACCGAGGCTTTGCTGGCCCAGCTTGCGACCGAGGGCTATGCGATTGCCCCCGGTGCCGCACTTGAGACACTGACGACCGCGCGTCTGACCTGGCCGCTTTCGGATTATCTCACCGCGCTGGACACCCTGCCTGAAAAGCTGCGCGCCGATCTGACCGCGGCCTGGGGGCCGCCCGAGGCTGACCCCGCCTGCGCCGACGGTGCCTTTCACTTCGCCGCCCTGCGCCGCGGCGCCGCGCTGATCGCGCTGCAGCCCGAACGCGGCGATGTGCAAACCCGCGACGGCGAGTATCACGACCTGTCCCGCGTGCCGCGGCATGGCTATGTCGCCTTTTATCTCTGGCTGCGGGCCTTGGGCCTCGACGCGCTGGTGCATATGGGCGCGCATGGCACGCTCGAATGGCTGCCGGGCAAGGCCGTTGCGCTGTCGGAAAGCTGCTGGCCTGAGGCGCTTTGCCCGCTGCCCGTCATTTATCCCTTTATCGTCAATGACCCGGGCGAGGCGGCGCAGGCGAAACGGCGCCTTTCGGCCGTGACTTTGGGCCATCTGCCGCCGCCCCTGTCGCAAGCCGCCGTGCCCGAGGGGATGGCGCGGCTCGAACGGCTTTTGGACGAATATTCCACCGCCGACGGGTTGGACCCGGCCCGGCGCGACCGGCTGATCGCCGACATCCGCGACGAGGCCCGCGCGAGCGGCGTCGAAGACGATCTGGGCATTCCCGCCACCGCCTCGGCCGCGGAAGCGATCACCCGCATCGACCGTTTTGTCTGCGATATCAAGGAAAGCCTGTTTGGCGACGGGCTGCATGTGCTGGGGCAGGGCGCCTGCGGGGCTGCCGAACAGGCGGGGCTTTCGGCGGCCTTGGCGGGCAAACGCGTGCCCCCCGGCCCCTCGGGCAGCCCGGCGCGCGGGCGCGCGGACGTGCTGCCGACCGGGCGCAACCTGTTCTCCGTCGATCCCCGGGCGGTGCCCAGCCGTGCCGCCCATGCCCAAGGCGTGAAGCTGGCCGAGGAGCTGCTTCGAAAACATCTGCAGGATCATGGCGACTGGCCGCGCGGTCTGGTCGT